>NZ_SPQM01000002.1 GCF_004570345.1 Blastococcus sp. CT_GayMR20
CGTCGCCCGGACGGCCGTGGCGGTCGAGCGGGCACGGCTGGCCGGGGACATCCAGGCGGTGGTGCGCACGGCGGCGACATCGATGGGCGCGGCCGCCGACGACGCCGTCCGCCGGTGGGACGGCGACCCGGCGCCCGCGCTGCACGCCGTCCAGGAGCAGGGGGAGCGGGCCGGGCTCGAGCTGCGGCGGCTGCTCGGACTGCTGCGGGAGGCCGACGACGAGGCCGCCGCCTCGACCGCGCCGGAGGAGGTCCCGCGGATCTCGCGCCGGGACGTCGTCCTCGCCGTGGCGGTCACGGTGCTGGCGGTCGCCGAGAACGTCGCCTACCGCAGCGAGTTCCCGGTAGGGGTGACCGTCGGAGCCGTCTCCGTCCTGCTGACCGCCGGGGCCGCGTCGACGGTCGTCCTACGCAGGGTGGCGCCCGAGCTCGGGGCGACGCTGTGCGGTCTGCTGTTCGCCGCCGCGATCTGGACCCAGCCGCTGGCCGGTGGGTTCTGGCTGATCGCCGGTCCAGGAGTGCTCGCCTGGGCCGCCGCCGGACGGGGGGTCAGGGGGCTGCTGGCCGTCGCCGCGCTCGCCGCCGGGGTCGGCGCGGAGATGGCCTCCCTCGATCCGGACAACCTGTTCATGGCGCTGCTGGTGCTCGCCGTCGCGGCGATCGGCGGTGCGACGGTCCGTGCCACCGAGGGGTGGCAGCACCGGGCGCAGGACCGGGCGGACCGGCGCGCTGTCGAGCTGGACGCGGCCGCAGGGGCGGCAGTGCGCGCCGAGCGGCTGGCCGTCGCCCGCGAGCTGCACGACGTGGTCTCCCACGCCGTGGGTGTGATGGTGATGCAGGCCGGCGCCGCGCTGGCGACGCGGGCCAGCGATCCGGAGCGGGCCCGCCGTGCGCTGGACGTCGTGCGCCGGACCGCCGGCGAGACCCTGGACGAGCTGGACCGGCTGGTCGACGTGCTCGACCACGGCGTGCTGGGCGCCGAGGTGCCGGGGCCCGACGGGCACCAACTGGCCGCCCTGATCGAGCGGCTGCGGGCCGCCGGGCTGACCGTCCGGGCGGAGCTGGACGGCGATCTCCACGGCGAGGTGGGCGCGGTGGTCTACCGGGTGGTCCAGGAGGCACTCACGAACGTGATCCGGCACGCGCCGGGCGCGGGAGCCGTCGTCCGGGTGGACGCCCACCCGGCCGGCGTGGACGTCGAGGTCATCGACGACGGCCCGGGCCCGGGTACCCGGCAGCGCCGCGGCTACGGGCTGGTGGGGATCGAGGAGCGGGTGCGGCGGCTGGGCGGGGACTTCGCGGCCGGACCGGGACCCGACGGCCGGGGTTTTCGCGTGCACGCCTGGGTGCCCGCACTGGCCAGGACGGACGCATGACCCCGCCCGTGCGGGTGGTGATCGCCGACGACCACGACCTGCTGCGGGACGGGGTGACCGCGATCCTCGGGGCCGACCCGGGAATCGAGGTGGTGGGGGAGGCCTCCAGCGGGCCGTCCGCCGTCGCGGCGGCGGCCGCCCTCGCGCCGGACGTCGTCCTCATGGACGTCGAGATGCCCGGCGGGGACGGGCTGACCGCGACCCGGCAGGTGCTGGAGCGCTGTTCCGGGACGCGGGTGCTGGTGCTGACGACGTTCGATCTCGACGAGTACGTGCTCGAGGCGCTGCGGGCGGGGGCGTCGGGCTTCCTGCTGAAGACGACGCCCGCCGCCGCGCTGGTGTCGGCGGTCCGGGCGTGCGCGGCGGGGGAGATGCTGCTGGCGCCCAGCGTCACCCGGCGGCTGGTCGAGACCTACGTGCGGCAGCCGGCCCCGGCCCCCGACGGCGTCGTGCCGCCGCGCCTCGGGGAGCTCACCGAGCGCGAGCTGGACGTGCTGCGGGCGCTGGCGAGGGGGCGGTCGAACGCCGAGATCGGGCAGGACCTCTTCCTCGCGGAGACGACGGTGAAGACCCACGTCACCCACATCCTGGCCAAGCTCGGGCTGCGGGACCGGGTCCAGGCGGTGATCGTCGCCTACGAGACGGGGCTGGTGCGGCTGGGGAGCAACTCGTGACGGCACACCGTCCCCAGGGGCACCGCGCGGCGTCCCCCCGGCGTGGTACCCATGACGCGTGGGGGTGCGGCGCGGGAGCCTGATGGCGCGGGTGCTCGCCGCCGCCGTGATCGCCGCGTTCCTGGTGGTCGCCTCGACGGCGCTGGCGATCTGGTGGACCGCCCGGCAGGACTCGAGGCCGGCGTCCGACGCGATCGTGGTCCTGGGGACGGCGCAGTACAACGGCGTCCCGTCGTCCTTCTTCGAGGCGCGGCTGGAGCACGCGATCGCCCTCTACGAGGACGGCGTGGCGCCGGTGATCGTGACCGTCGGGGGGAAGGCGGACGGCGACCAGTTCACCGAGGCCGAAGCCGGCCGGGCCTACCTCGCCGACGCGGGGATCCCGGAGGACGCGCTGCTCGCCGTCGAGGAGGGCGTGGACACGCTGGAGAGCATGCGGGTGGTGGGGGCGGCGTTCCAGGAGCGCGGCTGGAGCAGCGCAGTGCTGGTCTCCGACCCCTGGCACGCGATGCGGGCCGAGCGGATGGCCGAGGACGCCGGCATGGAGGCGGAGAGCTCGCCGACCCGGCAGGGGCCGGCGGTGCAGACCCGTGCCACGCAGTTCCGCTACATCCTCCGGGAGACTGCTGCCTATCTGCTGTACCGCGCGACCGGCGAGAGCGTCGCGGGCGCGCCGGGGATCGGCTGAGGAGGGGAACCGGTGCTCGAACTGGGCAAGGCCGGCTCGGCCGGGTACGGGAAGGGTGAGCTGCCCGTCCTCCGGGACGGCGCGGTGGTCGCCGTGCTGCGCGCCGAGAACTGGAAGGAGGCGGCCACGGCCGTCGTCGGAGACCGGGAGTGGGTGTTCGCCAAGCAGAGGGGCGTGCTCACCGGCCGCTGGGCCGAAGAGCCGTCGGACGTCGCCCGGCTGCAGGCCCGGCAGGCATCGCTGTGGAAGGGCACCTGGACGGTCGACCTCGAGGGCCGCCCGGTCGACGTGCAGAACGCGTCGGTGTGGAAGGGCACGCACCGCTACCTGAGCGGGGGGCAGCAGCTGGCCGAGAGCGGTACGACCGGCGGCTGGTCACCCCGTCCGACCCTGGACGCCGACAGCGCGCTCCCACTGCACCAGCAGGTCTTCCTGCTCTGGCTGGAACTGGTCATCAGTCGGCGCAACATGGCCGTCGTGGGCGCCGCCACGGGCGTCGCCGTGATCGGTGGGAGCAGCTGATGCCGCCGCGTGGACGGATCCGGGCCGCCGACATCGCGCTCGTGCGCGAGCGGTCGAAGATCGACGAGATCGTCGGCGAGCACCTGCAGCTCAAGCGTGCGGGCGGCGGCAGCCTCAAGGGCCTCTGCCCGTTCCATGACGAGAAGTCGCCGTCTTTTCAGGTGACACCGACGAGAAACCTGTTCCATTGTTTCGGTTGCGGAGAAGGAGGCGATGTCATTTCTTTTGTCCAGAAGATCGACCATCTGTCCTTCTCCGAGGCGGTCGAGCTGCTGGCCGGACGGGCCAACGTCGAGCTGCACTACGAGGACGACAGCGGCCGCGCGACCGGCGCCCCCGACCGCGCGAACGTCGGCCAGCGTGCCCGGCTGGTCGCGGCCAACACCGCAGCGGCGGCCTTCTTCGTCGAGCAGCTCGGCACGCCCGAGGCCGCGCCTGCGCGGCAGTTCCTGGCCGAGCGCGGTTTCGACCGGCAGGTGGCGATCGACTTCGGCTGCGGCTTCGCGCCCGGCGGCTGGGATGCGCTGACCCGGCACCTGCGCGGCAAGGGCTTCACCCAGGCCGAGCTGGTCACCGGCGGGCTGGCGAAGGAGTCCTCCCGTGGCACCCTGATCGACCGGTTCCACCGCCGGCTGGTCTGGCCGATCCGCGACATCACCGGCGACGTCATCGGCTTCGGGGCCCGCAAGCTGATGGACGACGACCCCGGCCCCAAGTACCTCAACACCCCGGAGACCCCGCTCTACAAGAAGAGCACCGTCCTCTACGGCATCGAGCGCGCCAAGCGGGACATCGCGCGCAAGCACCAGGCCGTCGTCGTCGAGGGCTACACCGACGTCATGGCCTGCCACCTCGCCGGCGTCACCACCGCCGTCGCGTCCTGCGGCACGGCGTTCGGTGGCGAGCACATCAGCGTCCTGCGCCGGCTGCTCATGGACCAGGATGAGTTCCGCGGGGAGGTCGTCTACACCTTCGACGGCGACGCCGCGGGGCAGGCGGCCGCGATGAAGACCTTCGCCGAGGACCAGCGCTTCGTCGGCCAGACCTTCGTCGCCGTCGAGCCCCACGGCAACGACCCGTGCGAGCTGCGGCAGGAGCACGGCGACGCCGCCGTCCGCGACCTGATCGCCCGCCGGACACCGCTGATCGAGTTCGTGCTGAAGACGACGCTGGCCGCGTACGACCTCGACACGGTCGAGGGCCGGGTGCACGCGCTGGAGAAGACCGCGCCGCTGCTCGCCCAGATCAAGGACCACGCGCTGCGCCCGGCGTACGCCCGCCGGCTCGCCGGCCTGCTGGGTCTGCCGGACGAATCGGAGGTCATGGACCGGCTCCGCCGCCTGACCGGCGACACCACCGAGCGGCCGCGTCCACGGCAGCGGGGTCCGCAGCGGACCCCGGACGACGCGGCGGTCGAGGTGGAGCGCGAGGCGGTCAAGGCGGCCCTGCAGGTGCCCGAGATGGCGGGACCGTCGTTCGACGCCGTCCCGCCCGCGGCCTACACCGATCCCGACTACGCGGCCGTGGCGGAGGCCGTCTCCGGCGCCGGGGGAGCCGCGGCGGCGCGGGTCACCGGACCGGCCTGGCTGGACGAGGTGGCGGCGCACTGCCCGCGGGAGTCGGCTCGGGCGATGCTGACCGCGCTGGCCGTCGAGCCGATGCGGTCGGTCGGGGGCGAGGCCGACGCCCTGTACGTCAACGCGGTGCTCGCCCGGCTGCAGGAGATGGCCACGGTGCGCCGGGTGGCCGCGCTCAAGGGCAAGCTGCAGCGGATGAACCCCGTCGAGGCGCCCGACGAGTACACGAAGGTCTTCGGCCAGCTCGTCGCGCTGGAGGCGCAGGCCCGGTCGCTGCGGGAGCGTGCGATGGGCGGTCTGACGCCATGAGCCTGCTCGACCGCGTGAAGGGGCGGTTCGCCCGGCCGCCGGAGCCGGTGCGGGTCGCCGTCCTGGCGTCGACCGATCCCGACGAGCGGGTGCTCGCCTGGGGCGCACTGGCGAGGGACGGGGGCTGGCTCGTCGCCACCTCTGGCGGCCTCCGGGTCGTCCCGCCGCAGGTGACGTCGGTCGCCGACGCCGAGGTGCTGCCCTGGCACGAGGTCGCCCACGCGCACTGGACTGCGACCAACGACGGCGGTGGTTCGTTCCGGGTCGTCGCTCTCAGCGAGGTCGAGCCCGGTGTGCAGGCGCGGCAACCGGAACAGCGCTACGTGCTCACCGACGCCGGCGACCTGCCCGCAGTCGTGCGCCGGCGGGTGAACCAGACGGTGGTCGCCAGCCATCGGTCACCGCTGCCGGGTGGGGGAGGGGTGCTGCTCGTCGCCCGGCGGGTCCCCGGTCAGGCAGTGCGCGAGTGGAGCGTCGTCTTCGACGACGACAGCCGGCGCGACGACCCCGAGGCGCGGGAGGCCGCGCGGCAGAAACTGGCCGACCTCGTCGCAGCCGACCAGCCGGACTGACCCCAGGTCAGCGGGGCGGCTCGCTGCCCATGCGGGTGCGGATGGAGGCGAGCGCGTCGTCGGCCCGGGCCTGTGCCATGCCGGCGAGGCTCTGCAGACGAGGGTCGTCCTTCGCCTGGGCGTAGGCCTGCCTGATCTGCTCGTAGCGCTCGCGGCCGGCCTTCGAGCCCAGCACGTAACCGGCGCCGAAGCCGGCGAGGAAGGACAGCTTCGCCACGGGAACCTCCAGGACTAGGAGCGAGATCGCCGGTCAGGCTACCTGTGCCGGGCACCACTCCAGCCCGCCGGGCGAGCCGCCCCAGGGGGTTCGGGCGGCCTGATGTACCCTCGTCAGGCCAGCGGGTCGTGCACCCGCTCATCCCCCGTAGCTCAATTGGCAGAGCATGCGACTGTTAATCGCAGGGTTATTGGTTCGAGTCCAATCGGGGGAGCAAAGCCCCAGCGAGCTCGGTTGATGCTTCACGTTGTCTCGGCTCTGCGCGGCGTGGCCGACCGCCCGGAGTGAACCGCCGCCGGCGCACTGGCGGTGGCGCGACGCGCTCAGGCAGACGGCCATGTGTGCCTGACCTGCTGGCGGGCGGCCAGGGTGAGCGCAGTCGCCACGAGAAGGCATCCGGCGGCTACCAGCCATGCGGTCGAGTAGCCGGCGGTCGAGGCGACGACGCCGAACAGGAGTGGGCCGGTGACCCCGCCGACGTAGATGCCGACATTGGTCACCCCTGTCGCCGCGGCCGGCGCCGAGGCGTTTCCCCGGACGACGGCAAGGTTCAGCAAGCCGGGCCAGCCCCAGCCCGCCGCGTAGGCGACCACCGTGACGGCCACGATGGCTGATGTTCCGGACACGACCGCCAGTGCGACGAATGAGAGGGCGCCCACGGCGAGCATCCCGGTCAGAAGCGCGAGGTGACCGCCTGCGCGGCGGTCGGCGACCACACCGACGAGGATTCGGGCTGCCAGAGCGGAGCCGCTACCCACAGCGAGGATCACTCCCGCGGCACCGGCGTCCACGCCGGTAGCCACCGCGTATACGACGAAGAACGATGCCATCGCCTGTGTTGCGACCAGACCGAACGCCGCCGCCGCGCTCAGCAGGAGCAGTGGGCGCAGCGGCCGCACCGCCGGTGCTGCTCCGGAAGTCGGCCCGCGGGCGGGCTCGTCCTGCCGGCGCCGCCCACGTGTGACGCCCACGACCAGGGCCAGGCAGCCCGCGACCACCAACGCAGACCGCCACCCGAGGTTGAGGGCGATGACGGGTACGGCGATGCCTCCGGCAAGGCTGGCAGCTGGTGGTGCGGATCCCTTGATGCCGAAGGCCAGCCCGTGCCGGCGCGCCGGAACGGCTCGGGCCACCTGCGAGTTCGCCGCCATCTGGCCGACCGCGTTGGTGACCCCGCCGAGCATCACCCAAACACCCAGCACCGGCCACGACCACGAAGTCGCCATGCCCAGCAGGACCACCCCACTGCTGACCGCGGCCAGTACGAGGGTCCGGCGACCCCCGAGACGTTCGGTCAGCCGGCCGGCCGGAACGGAGGTCAGCGCGGCTGCTGCGTAGTACCCGGCGACGACGATGCCGAGGTGGCTGTCGGTGAACGGCATGTCGTCGCGCACCAGGACCGCGAGGGCCCCGACCATGAAGACCGGCAGCATCCCTACGGTGGCGACCAGCGAGGCCGACGCCAGCGCCCGGGCGCCGGGGCTCCACGCGATCGAGGGCGCCCGGCGCATGTCGCGAGACCATAGCGCTAGCCGCGGGGCTGCTCCGGTCGGGCAGGTCACCGGGTTGTGGGCGCCCGCATCACGACGGGGGAGTCTGCCCGGCGCGGTCTCGGCGTGGGTGAACCCGCCGTGACCGCTGTCGCTCCGGTTCGCGCGCGTATACGGATGGACACAGTCTGCGGTAGCGTGCGCAGCCAATGATCAGGGAGCCGTCCGGATCGCGGTCCGTCGCGGACGCGTGCGCCGCGTGTCGTGACCATCTCCCTCGCGCGAGGCGCGTGCGGTGGGAACAGCACCCGGTGGCGGCGTCGATCAGGACCAGGCATCCAGCATCGGCTCCGCGGCCCGGAGCCCCTGCGGCGGCGGGCGGCGGACACCTTCGGCGGGCTGATCACCCACCATCCGAGCGATCCGCTGCGTGTCCGGGCACTGCTCCCGGCGTACGGGACGACATGGCCGGCGCACCGTCCGCCGGCATCGGCCAGATGTCCAGGCATGAGCCGATCGGCAACGAGGCGGAGAACTGCACGCGTTCCGGCCGGGCACACATCCGCGGACGAGGCTTCGGCCGTCGCACGGAACATCGTCGAAAGCGCCGGGGCCAGACCCGAGGCGGTCTCCCATGAAGGAAAAGGCGGCGGCACAGTGAACAGCACCGGGATCACCCCGTACGACCCGTCCGACGAGGCGGCCCTCCGCCAGACCATCAGGGACTTCGTCCGGAGGGAGCTCTACCCGCTGGAGGCCACTCATCTCGCGGGGCAGGCTCCCCCCGAAGCCCTCATGGAGGCACAAGCAAAGGCCCGCAAGTCGGGCCTGTGGCTGCTCGACGCGCCCGAGGCGTACGGGGGCGCGGGGCTCGGGCTGCGAATGATGTGCGTTGTCTGGGAGGAGCTGTACAAGGCGGCGGTTCTGCCGGCCCGCAACACGACCGTGCTCGGGCCCAGTGCGGGGCCGATGCTCTATGCGGGGACCCCGCAGCAGAACGAGCGGTACCTCGTGCCGGTGCTCGAGATGGAGAAGACAACTGCCTTCGCGCAGACCGAGCCCGCCGCCGGCTCCGACCCGGCCGCGATGAAGACGCGGGCGGTCTGGGACGGTGCGCTCTGGCTGCTCAACGGCGAAAAGCACTTCATCACCGGTGCGAAGGAGGCCGACTTCCTCCAGGTGGTCGCGGTCACCGAACCGGGGACGTCCACCAGCAGGCCGCAGTTCACAGTCTTCCTGGTCGACGCCGACGTGGCGGGGGTCGAGATCGGCCGCTGCGACGAGACGCTCGATGGCGAGCAGACGTGGGAGGTTCACCTGCGGAACGTCCGTCTCGGGCCCGAGCAGGTGCTGGGGGAGGTGGGTGCCGGCTTCCGGCTGGCGCAGAAGTGGCTGATCAAGGGCCGGCTGAACCAGGCCGCCAAGGCGATCGCCTACGGCGAGCGGGCCCTGGCGATGGCGGTCCGTCATGCGCAGGAGCGACAGGCGTTCGGCCGCCGGATCATCGATCACGAGGCGATCGGATTCATGCTCGCCGACTCGCACATGGAGTTGGAGGCAGTCAAGCTCCTCACCCACGACTGCGCTGCCAAGGCCGATCTCGGGATGGACGTCCGGTACGAAGCAGCGACAGCGAAGGTCATGGGCGTGGAGACCGGCTGCCGGATCGTCGATCGGGCCGTCCAAGTGCACGGGGGCATGGGGCTGATGAAGGACTTGCCACTCGGCAAGTGGTACTGGGATCTGCGCAGCCTGAAGATCACCGAAGGCACGAGCGAAGTGATGCGGAACTTCATCGTGCGGAGCCTGCCGGCCCGCTACGCGGACCTGTAAGCCTGCGGTCCGCACCAGCCCGGACTTCGTGCGAAGGGTGCCCTCCAGGGGCCAATGCTCGGAAACTGCGGGTCGCCGCCCTGGTCCGCGGCGACAACGGCCTGACCGCTGTCCCCCGCGGTCCGGCAACCTCCAGCATCTGGGCAGATTTCTTTTGCGGTGCACCGTTGCCCTCTCGCGCATCACGAAGACTGGCGGCGGTCAGGCAATAGCGGGGGCGGTCGCGATGAATGGCTGCCGGTTCACGTCCTGCAGGCCACCAGGACCGCTGGGCCGTGGGCCCCGAACGAAATGGGGACGACATCCAGGAGACCGAAGGGCCTCCTGGTTCCGTCCTCGACGGATGTGCGACCGACGGTGGGGACGCCGCTCGCGAAACTGCCGCGCACAGGCTCACGGGGGCGAGTGGTGTAGTCGGAACCGCGGGCCTGTCGGAACCACCACTCGCTCCGGTGGAGTGGCTCGGTGGTCCTACTCCGGGCCTCTGACCAAGCCGAACGTGTCTGCGGGGTGCGGCTGCGCTGCCCGCGACAGCGGGCCTTGACGAGTCCGCGGCCCGCCCGTACGTTGTGTCCACGCGCATACACATGAACGATCGTTCAGACACCAACTGGTCGTGCGGCGCACTCTGGAAAGTCCTATCTCGACGTAACTCGGTGTTCTCGCATATCAGAACTTTCGGATCGGAGAATGCGTCAAGAATGGCAAGCGATACTACGGGCGAAGGAACTCGAGTCGTTGCGGACCGTCCCAGCGTGGTCCTCCGTCGAGGTGAGCATGCCGGCATCGCCACGGTCACTCTCGATCGCGCGGAGAAGCGCAACGCGCTGAGTCAGAAACTGCTGCGGGAACTCAACGACGCATACCGAGAACTGCGTGAGAGCGCCGATGTCCGGGTCATCCTCACCACCGCGGCGGGTCCGAGTTTCAGCGCCGGGATGGACCTCACCGAGCTGGGCGGCCTGGTCGAGCTGTGGGAGACCAATCAGATCCCGTGGTCGGACGGAGGACTGCTGGTCGACGCCATTCGTGAGGTGCGCCAGCACCCCGCCGTGACCATCGCTTCGGTCCAGGGGTACTGCGCAGGCGGTGGCCTGGCCCTCGTCGCGGCGCACGACCTGGCCATAGCGGGGGAGTCGACCCGGTTCATCCTGCCGGAGACGCAGCGGGGCAGCTTCGGCGCCCTGGCCGCAGCGGCGATCCACTACCGGCTGCCACGGAAGATCGCGTTCGACATGCAGCTCTCCGGCCGGGAACTGACGGGGAGCGAGGCGGCGTCCTACGGGCTGGTGTCGCGGGTCGTGCCCGACGACCAGCTCGAGGCGGCCACGCACCAGCTCGCCCAGGACGTAGCCAGCAGGGAGTTCGCCCCGCTGACGCACGCGAAGATGGCCGCCTATACCTCGGAGGGGATGACCTTCGAGCAGGCGCTCATGAATGACCTGCTGGTGGGCGCGCGCCAGAACCGCACGGCGAGCTCCTTCGACGACGTCGACACGTTCCTCAGGAGCCGTCGGCGGAGCCAGGGAGGCGGGTGACCGAGATGCGGATCATGGTTACCGGTGGCCTGGGCGTCAACGGCGCCTTCGTCACGCGGCTGCTCGTCCAGAAGGGCATGGACGTCGTCGTCTTCGACGCCTCCGGTGACAGGTCACTGCTCGGTGGAGACGTCGATCGCATCGTCGTGGAGGCCGGCGACGTTCGCGATCCGGATTCCGTGCGCGGCGCGATGTCGGCGCACGACGTCGACCGCGTCATCCATCTGGCCGCGCTGTTGACCCCTGCCGCGCAGGCCGACCCCCTCCTGGCCCTGGACGTGAACGTCATGGGCATGCGCAACGTGATGGTCGCGGCCGAGCAGGAGGGTGTCGACCGCGTGGTCTTCGCCAGCTCGAAGGCCGCCTACGGGCCGCTCCTGTGCAGTCACGGGGCGCCGCAGTACACGCCGGTGACCGAGGAGCACCCGTCGAAACCGCGCAACTTCTACGACTACACGAAGATCATGTGCGAGGGGATCGGCTCCACCCTCGGGCAGCAGAACGGGATCGCGTTTGCCGCCCTGCGCTTCGCGACGATCTACGGGCCCGGGCGTATGGTGCGCCATCAGTCGCGGCTGCTGCACAGCCGGCTCATCGAGTCGGCTCTGGCTGGGATCCCCTTCGCGGCCGACGCTCCCGGCGGCGGCGACCTGGACGATCTCATCTACGTCGGTGACGCTGCGGACGCGCTGGTGGCAGCGGTCACGACCGATCGGCTGCGCCACGACGTCTACAACATCGGCAGTGGGCAGCTCAACTCTCTGGTCACTCTCGCTGAAGCGGTGCGACAGGTCTGCCCGTCGGCGTCACTGGAGATCAACCCGAGCACGTCGGAGACCACGGCCTACGCCAGCCGGTTCGACTGCACCCGGGCGAAGGAAGACCTCGGCTTCGTGGCGACCGACCTGGCGGAATCGGTCCGTCACTACCGGGACGCCCTGCAGGTGCTCGGCCCCACCCTCCAGGCGACAGCGGAGTCACAGCGATGACGGCAGGCACGGATGGCATGGCAGCATCGGGCGACGCGCCGACCGGGCAGCAGCTCCCCGGGCCGCTCGGGGGAATCACCGTCGTGGAGTTCGGCCGGTTCGTCACCGCGCCGTACGCCGCGCGGCTGCTCAGCGACTTGGGCGCCGGCGTGATCAAGCTCGAGACGGAGCACGGTGACCCGTTCCGCTCGTTCGGGGCCGACCCGAAGCTCAGCGCCCAGTTCCTGGCGCTGAACAGGACCAAGCGCTCGGTCCGTCTTAATCCGCGGACCAAGGCGGGGAAGGCGGCAGTACTGGCGCTGCTCGACAGCGCCGACGTCTTCATCGAGAACAGCCGCCCCGGAAGCATGGCCCGGATGGGGCTGGACTACGAGACCTTGAAGGCCAGGAATCCCGGGCTGATCTACTGCTCGATCACCGGTGCGGGGACCGAGGGTCCGTATGCCGCCCGGCCAGCGTACGACGCGGTGGGACAGGCGCTCAGTGGCCTGGCCAGTCAGTTCATCGACCCGGAGGACCCGCACGTCGCGGGCCCGAACCTGTCGGACTCCCTGACGGGCATGACGGCCGCTTACGGCATCCTCGGCGCCCTGGTGCACCGGTCGGCGTCGGGACGGGGTCAGCTGGTGGAGGTCGACATGATCACCAGCGGCCTGGCACTGCTGGGGGCGGAGGCGCAAGTCTACTTCGAGACCGGCGTCGTCCCGGGGCCGTACACCCGGCCTGGGAACTCCTCCTCCTTCGTCATCCGCTGTTCGGACGGGAAGCTGGTGGCCATCCACCTGTCCTCCGTGGAGAAGTTCTGGCTGGGGCTGTCCCGCGGGCTGGAACGTCCGGATCTGGTCACCGACCCCCGATTCGAGGCGCGAGCCGGGCGCATCGAGAACTACGAGCAGCTGCGCCAGGAGCTCGTCGAGACCATGGCGAAGCGGTCGAGCACCGAGTGGCTGTCCCGGTTCACTGCCGAGGACGTGCCCTGCGCGCCAGTGCACGATTTGGCGGACGTCTTCGAGGACAAGGATCTGGCCGCGCTGCGACTACGGCGGCGCCTCACCGGGCCCGAACGCGCGATGAGCACCGTTGCCATCCCGGTCCGATTCGACACCACTCCGGTGAGCGACGGCTATCTGCCGCCTGAGCTCGGCGAGCACACGCACGCGGTGCTGCGCGAGCTGGGGTTCGACGAGCAGCGTCTCGCCGACGTCCTAGAGGCCGATCAACCCGGCCAGCAGGCGACCGGCGCCCCCGGGCCCGGGTCGACCGACAAGACCGAGACCGGAACCGCGTCCCACGCTCCAGCCCATTCCTCAACGACAGGAGAAGATCGGTGAAGGGTGCATCTATCCGGCGTCTCGGCGCAGTCGCCGCCGCCGCGGTGCTCACACTGGCCGCCTGCGGCCAGTCCGGCCAGGACGACGACGCCGTCGGAAGCGGCGACGCGGAACCTGAGATCTCCCTCGAGGGTGAGACCCTACGAGTGATCATCAACTTCTCCGCCGGCGGGCCCACGGACACGTTCGGCCGGCTGATCACGAAGCACCTCACCAACCACCTACCGGGCAACCCGGACATCGTCGTCGAGAACGTGCCGGGTGCCGATGGTGCGCTGGGATCGAACCGGCTGTGGGATGCCGAGGCCGACGGCCTGACGTTCGGCATCCTGACCGACCCGATGCTGCCGACGCTGCTGCCCGAGTCCGAGGTCAACTACGACATGGAGGAGTGGACCTGGGTCGGCGGGATCAGCGAGACGATGATCCTGTTCTCGAGGGCCGATCTCGGGCTCGAGACCGCGGAGGACCTCGTCGACTCCAGCGCGGAGATCGTGGCCGGCGGGTACGGGCCGCGCAGTGACGTCGACCTCGGCGAGCGGCTCTTCTTCGACACCCTCGGCGTCGATTACAACCTCGTCACCGGCTACCCCGGCGGTAACGACGCCCTGGCGGCCCTCGACCGAAACGAGATCAACACCTTCCTTCTGAGCCTCTCCACCTACGTCCCGCGAGTGGCGCCCCAGGTCGAGGACGGCTCGGTCGTGGAACTCGCCCAGGCCGGGGCGGTCGACGAGGAAGGACAGGTCATCCGCGACCCGCGCTTCCCCGACCTTCCCACGATGCACGAGCTCCTCGAGGAGCATGCGGCCAGCGACTACAGCGACGTGGAGCAGACGGCCATGGCCCAGATCGTCGGGACCCTGTCGCTCCTGCGGGCCATCGTCGCGCCTCCGGGCGTGCCGGAGGAGAACGCGGAGGTCCTGCGCGCGGGCCTCAGCGACACGCTGGCGGACCCGGCCTTCCAGGCGGAGTCCGAGCAGCTGCTCGGGTACGACCTGATCGTCCTGGAAGCGGACGAGGCGAAGACCATCTCGGACGGCATCGTCCAGAGCGCCGAGGACAACCCGGAGGCCATCGACTATCTGGCGGAGCTGGTGAGGAGCTCCTGATGGCGGACCCGGGGGCGGGCATCGGTGCCGACCTCGTCGCGGTCGACGTGCACGTGCATCCCAGGAGTGCCGAGTTCGTCGCCGCGATGGGTCCCCGGGCCCAGCAGATGAGCGCGTACTTCGGGCGGGAGGAGAGCGTCGTCTCCATGGACGAGCTCGCCGACTCCTACCGGGCCCGGAACATGCGTGCGGTGCTGATGAACACCACGGACGAGACCACGTCGGGGATAGCGCCGGTGCCCAATGACGAGATCGCCCGGGCGGTGCAGAAGCACCCTGATGTGTTCACCGGGTTCGGTGTCGTCGAGCCGGCGATGGGCAAGCTGGCGGTGGACGAGATCCGCCGCTGTTCAGAGGAATTGGGACTGCGGGGCATCGGGGAGCTGAACCCGGGTCGGCAGGGCTTCTATCCCAACGATCCCGCCTGCTATCCGCTGTGGGAGGAAGCCTCGCGGCAAGGGCTGGTGGTGCTTTTCCACTCCGGCATGATGGGCGCCGGTGCGGGCACGCCGGGCGGGATGGGTTACAAGCTGAAGTACACCCGCCCCATTCCGTACCTGGACGACGTGGTCGGGGACTTCCCCGAGCTCACCGTCATCGGCGCGCATCCCTCCTGGCCGTGGCAGGAGGAGAGCCTGGCCATCGCCCGGCACAAGTCCAACTTCTACATCGATCTCTCCGGGTGGTCGCCGAAGTACTTCTCCGAGGAACTCGTCCGGTACCTGAATGGGCCGCTTCGTCACAAGTTCCTCTTCGGCTCCGACTGGCCGTTGATCACTCCCGAGCGTTGGGTGCAGGACTTCGACCAGCTACCGATCAAGGACGGTGTGCGGGAAGACATCCTGCTGAACAACGCCGTCCGTGTGCTCGACCTGTAGCCCGGCATGGACGGCTTGGCGTCAGCGCGTTCCGGGAGGGGCGGACGAGTGCCTGCGCAACGGACGAGCGGGGTGACACCGGCCGGCCCGCCGGCCCTTCCTGACACCGTGCGCCCACGTCCTGCCGGCCCTCGGGAACGGTGCTGATCCATGGAACTCTTCCAGACCGCCCTGACCAGCCTGCACGAGGTCGTCGCGTGGCCCGCCCTCGGCTACCTGGGGCTGGGCATGTTGATCGGCCTGGTCGTCGGGATCCTCCCTGGCCTCGGTGCCACCGTGACGATGGCTGTCATGCTGCCGTTCACGTTTGGCATGACCCCGACGCAGGCCTTCGTCTTCCTGCTGGGCATGTACTCCGTGACCACGGTGGCCGGGGACATCACGTCCATCCTCTTCGGCGTGCCCGGAGAGCCGACCTCCACCGCAGTCGTCATCGACGGGCATCCCATGGCCAAGGACGGCCAGGGCGGGCGGGCGCTGGGCGCGGCCTTCGCCAGCTCCCTCGTCGGTGCGCTGATCGGGGCGGTCGTCCTCTTCGCGATGCTGCCGGTCGTCCTGCCGGTCACACGCTCGTTCGGGACGCCCGAGTTCTTCATGCTCGCGGTCCTGGGCCTGACATTCGTCGGCGGCGTCAGCGGCAATGCCCCGGTCAAGGGCCTGGCGGTGGCCGCCTTCGGCATCCTGCTGGCGACCGTCGGTCAGGACCCGCATCTCGGCGAGGAGCGCTACACCTTCGGGACCACGACCCTCCTGGACGGGTTGTCCATCGTCCCGGTCACCGTCGGCCTGTACGCCCTGCCGGAGATCGCAGAGCTCGCGGTCACGAAGGGGAGCATCGCGCGCTCGGCGGTGGCCAGGATCGGCAGCCTGCTGTCCGGTCTGCGGGACACGTTGCACCACTGGGCGTTGGTGCTCCGGACGAGCATCCTCGGCACCATCGTCGGCGCAGTCCCGGGCCTGGGTGGTGTGGTGGCGCAGTGGATCGCCTACGGGCACTCGGTCCAGAGCGCCAAGGACAAGAGCCGCTTCGGACACGGTGACGTGCGTGGCGTGCTGGGTCCGTGCGCCGCGTCGAACTCCAAGGAGGGCGGCAACCTCCTCACCGTCACCGCCTTCGGCATCCCCAGCACCGCGACGATGTCGATCCTGCTCGGCGCATTCCTGATCCACGGTCTCGTGCCAGGACCAGCCATGCTGACGACGCACCTCAATGTCACGTTGTCGATGGTGTGGGTGATCATCATCGCCCACGTGGTCGCGGTCGTGGTCTGCGCGCTCTTCATCAAGCAGTTGGTGCGAATCACCCAGGTGCGGGGAACGCTCCTCGTCGCCCCCCTCATCCTGCTGGTGTTCATCGGCGCCTACACCGAAAGCAACCACTTCTCCGACCTCATCGTCACGGTGGTCTTCGGCGTCGTCGGCATCATCATGGTCAAGCTCGACTGGCCGCGTCCGCCGCTCATCCTGGGCCTGATCCTCGGTCCTCTGATGGAGCGGAACCTCAGTCTCGGACTCCAGGCGTACGGGCTCGAGATGTTCCAGCGCCCCATCGTCGTCGCCCTGATGATCGCGGCCCTCAGCGCCGTGCTCTTCCCCGTCCTGAAGCGGCGCCTGGCTCGCCGCGGCGGTCAGGTCGCCGCCGAGACCTTGGAGAAGGTTCGTGAGCGCGCGCCGGAATGATCTCGTCTTCACCCTAACGTTGCTGGTCCTCGGGGCCTACGCGCTGCTGACCTCGCTCGAGTGGCGGTTCGAGTCGGCGCTGTTCCCGCGCGTGGCCGGTGCGTCCCTGGTGGCCTTCGCACTGATGCAGCTTGTGCTCGGGCTCCGGGCCACCGGGGGGAGTCCGCCGGAGGACTCGGTGACCGACGAGGAATCGGGTCTGGCCGGTGGCGTCGCCCTCCCTGATCCGCCGCTGGAGGTGTCGGCCGCCCAGGGGGCGAGGGCGTCGGACTCCCCGGGCCCGGTAGAGGGTCCTCCGCGAGAGCAGTCGACGACGAGAGCCGAGCTCCTCACCGGGGCGGCGCTGCCACTGGCCTTCGTCGCTCTGCTACTTCTCTTCGGCTTCGCCGTCGGCGGTGCGCTGGGTGCGGTCGCGTACACGTACATGGCGGACGGGCGGTCGTGGAAGCGGGCGCTCCTGATGGGGGCGGCCGTCTACGCGTCGATCGCCGTGCTCCTGCAAAGCGTGCTGGGCGTGTACCTGCCGAGCGGAGTCCTCGACCTGCCCTCGTTCTGACCTCCGGGTGAGGTGCGGGATCTTCCGTCGTCTCCGGCACCGTGCTCCGGGGTGACGGCCCTCCGGCCGACTCGGCCGAGGCGCTGCCTCGCGGCGCCGACCTGGCCGGCCGGACTGTGGGACCGGTCGGCCGGATCCCCAGCCACGCCGAAGGGGCTTCACAGGTCCGTCACAGGTGCGCGACCCACCGTCGGTCGACGGTCGGAGGTCCCGGCCCAGGAGCGAGGAGTCGACTGTGCGCACGAAGCTGATCATCGCCACCACCGCGGGTGTCCTGACCCTGGGCGGCGTCGCCGTAGCGGTACCGGTGCTGGCCGACACCCCCGGGGAGACCTCCGTGGTCGACCGGATCAAGGAGGCCCTCACCGGGCTGGTGGACGACGGGTCGATCACCCAGGAGCAGGCCGACGAGGTCGCGACCACGCTGAGCGAGGCCGGTCTCGGTCGCGGCGGCGGACCCCATGGCGCGGGCCGGCTGGGACTGGAGACCGCCGCCGAGGCCCTCGGCATGACCGACGACGAGCTGCGCACCGCGCTGGAGCCCGACGGCACCTCCCTCGCCGACGTCGCCGAGGCCGAGGGCGTGGAGGTCGACACGCTCGTCGACGCACTGGTGGAGGCCCAGCAGGCTCGCATCGCGGAGGCCGTCGAGGACGGGCGGCTCACGCAGGAAGAGGCGGACGAGCGGCTGGCCGACCTCGAGGAGCGCGTCACCGACCGGGTGAACAGCGACGACCTCCGCCGGGGGCACCACCGACATGGCAGGCCGGGCGACTGATCCCTTCCCGCACGACACGAGCGGCGCCGTCCTGGTGGGTGCGGCACCGCTCGTGTCATGTCCCGGGGAGCCCCGGTGCGCGCTCGAGGACGCGGCAGCGGTAGGCCGCGGTCATGACGGCGCTCTTCACCGTGCGCTCGCCGGGGCCACGGTCGTCGAGCCGACGTGGACGTCGAGATCGACGACTGGGAGACCGCCCCGGCCGTCTGACGACCGGGCGCTGCGTCAGGCCGGGACCGGGGTCGCCGTCCGCAGCTCGAGCAGCGCGTGCAGGAAGGCCTCCGAGAACGTGGGGAACGGCTGGATGACGTCCTCCAGCACCTCCAGCGGGATGCGGGCGCGGATGGCGAGGGTCGCCTGCTGGAGCCACTCACCGGCCTCGGGACCGAGGGCATAGGCGCCGGTCAGGCGGGCGCCGTCGGACACGAGCGTGAGGAAGCCCGGCTCCGTGTCGTAGTTCCGCGTATAGGTCGCCGTCCGCGCCACCCCGGAGAGCTGCACGGTGGCGACGAACCGTCCGCCGGCCTCGCCCACGGCAGCGGCCTGGGGATCGGTGAACGTCACCCGCGGGACGGCGGAGTAGTCCACCTCCCGCCGTCGGCCGAGGATGTTCGAGGCGACGACGCGGCCCTGGTACTTCCCGACGTGGGTGAGCGGCCAGGGCGTCGCCACGTCGCCGATGGCCCACAGGCCCTCGCCGGCCCTCATCCGCGCGTCGACGGAGAGCTCCTCGATGCCGACCGTCTCCAGGCCGATGTCCTGGACGCGCGGCCGGCGCCCGGTCGCGACGAGCAGCCTGTCGCCGCGGAGCGGCTCGCCGTCGCGGAGCTCGAGCACGTACTCCCCGTCCTCGTACCGGGCCGCCGACGCCACCGTGCCGAGGTGCAGGTCGATGCCCTCCGCCGCCAGCGCCGTGCTCAGGGCGCGGCCCAGGCGCTCGGGCTCCCGGGGGAGCAGGTGGTCCATGCCCTCGACGATGGACGCCGAGCCGCCCAGGCGGAGAACGGCCTGCGCCATCTCCACGCCGACCGCGCCGCCGCCGAGGACGAGCAGGTGGCGCGGAACCTCCGTCATGCTCGTGGCCTCGCGGCTGCCCCAGACGCCGGGCAGCTCCCGAAGACCGGGCACCGGTGGCACGAAGGGGTCGGAGCCCGTCGCCAGGACAACGTGGTCGGCGGTGTGGAGCGTGCCGTCCACCTCGACGCGGCCGGGACCGGCGAGCCGCCCGTGGCCGCGGAGGACGTCGATGCCCTCGCCCTTGGCCCAGGCGGCCGCGCCGGAGTCGTCGTAGGACGACACCATGAAGTCCCGCCAGGCGAACGCCGCGGCCGCGTCGACCGGGCCGGTGACCGCCTCGGCCGCTCCCGGCGCCCGCCGCGCGGCAGCCACCGCCTCGCCCGGACGCAGCAGCGTCTTCGACGGGATGCAGGCCCAGTACGAGCACTCGCCGCCCACGCGCTCGCGTTCGACGATCGCCACCCGGAGCCCGCCGTCGGCGAGCCGGGCCGCGCAGTGCTCCCCGGGCGCCCCGCCGCCCACGACGACGACGTCGTAGTTCATGGCTGCTCGTCCGTCGGGCCGGCCGCGAGGCTGCTGCGGATCTGCCGGGCCCAGGTCGCCGACGTGAACTGGGCGCCGACGGGGTCGACCAGGATCAGGTCGCTGATGGCGTTCCCGGTGCGCAGCCCGACGATCTCCTGGTACCCGGGCGAGGCGTACCACTTCCTCGCCGTCTCCATGTCGGGGAACTCCATGAGCACCGCGGAACCGGGCCAGGCGCCCTCCAGCACCTCCACCTGACCGTCCAGGACGAGCCATCTCCCGCCGTACGGCAGGAACGTGGCCTCGACCCTCTCCAGGTACTCGAGGTTCTGCGGCTTCGGGACCCCGGGGACGCGCAGGTGGTTGATCAGGTAGGTGGTCATCTCAGACCTCCTGGGCCTCGGCGAACACGATCCGCACGCCGCCGGTGGCCGGTGCGGACACGCTCGGGAAGAAGGCCCCGGCCTCGGCGGAGGTCACCGCGGCACTGGCGGTCGCGTAGTCGGCGAAGTGGAGGTCGACGAGCGCGGGCGTCGGGCTGCCGTCCTCCTTGGGCCACACCGTGGCGCTGCTCAGCGTCAGGAGGCCGGGCAGCTTGCGGGCCAGCGCCACCTGCTCGGGGAAGGCGGCCTCGAAGGCCCGAGGATCCCGCGGGTTGTCGTAGATGACGGTGATGGTGGTGGCCACGCCGGGCTCCTCTTCCCTGGGACTGGTGCTGCGGCCACCGTCCGCGCCGGGAGGGTCCGGTCGCGCCCGTCGAAGACCCTGGTCCGTCAGCGCGAAGACGGGCGGGCGCGGACGTGCGCCCGCTCGCCCTGCGGGCCGTACAGCGTGAGCACCTCGGCCGGGTCGGGGCCGGGGTTGGTGACGGCGTGCGGCGTCCGGGTGTCGAACTCGGCCACCTCGCCCGGTGCCAGGACCAGGTCGTGCTCCCCGAGGAGCAACCGCATCCGGCCGGAGAGCACGTAGAGCCACTCGTAGCCCTCGTGGGTCTGCTGCTCCACGTCGCCGGCGGGCCAGCGGGGCGGGTAGACCTGCTTGTAGGCCTGCAGGCCGCCGGGTCGCCGGGTCAGCGGGATCATCGTGACCCCGTGGCGGTCGAAGGAGCGCTGGTGGATGCGGGGGTCGCCGGTCTCCGGGGCGTCCACGAGCTCGTCCAGCGGCACCTGGTGCGCCCGCGCGAGCGGCAGCAGCAGTTCCAGCGTGGGCTTGCGCTGCCCCGACTCCAGGCGCGACAGCGTGCTGATCGAGATTCCGGTGGTCGCCGAGAGTTCGCCCAGCGTCGCGCCGCGGTGCAGTCGCAGGGCCCGGAGGCGGGGCCCGACCGCCGACAGCACGGTGCCGAGGTCGTCGTCGTCCTTTGCCATACCGGCAACGATAGTTGTCACAATGTCTCCATGGGGTGGACAGTCGGGCGCAGTCACCCGAGAGGCGAGGAGCGGACGATGGACGAGCGGTACGACGTGGTGGTCATCGGCGGTGGAGCGGCGGGACTCAGCGGTGCACTGGCCCTGTCGCGGGCGCGGCGGCAGGTCCTCGTGGTCGACGCGGGAGCGCCCCGGAACGCACCGGCCGGGCACGTGCACAACTACCTGGGCCGCGAGGGCACGCCACCGGCCGAACTGCTGGAGATCGGCCGCGACGAGGTGGCCGGGTACGGCGGCGAAGTGACGACCGGCGAGGTCGTCCGCGTCGAGCGGGAGGACGACGGCTTCCGCGTGGACCTGGCCGACGGGCGCGCGGTGGCCGCCCGCCGGCTGCTGCTCACGACCGGCCTGGTGGACGAGCTGCCGGACCTGCCGGGCGTGCGCGAGCTGTGGGGCCACGACGTCCTGCACTGCCCGTACTGCCACGGCTGGGAGGTGCGCGACCGGGCTGTCGGGATCGTGGCGACCGGGCCGATGGGGGTCTACGGGGCACTGCTGTGGCGTCAGTGGACGGCCGACGTCACCCTGTTCCAGCACGTCGGGCGAGCCCCGACCGAGGAGGAGCGCGAACAACTGACTGCCCGTGGCATCACCCTGGTGGAGGGCGAGGTCGCCGCGCTGGAGGTCGCCGGGGGTCGGCTGTCCGGCGTCCGCCTCGTCTCCGGCGAGGTCGTCCTCCGGGACGCGGTCGTGGTCGCACCCCGCTTCACCGCCCGCGCCGACCTCCTGGCCGACCTCGGCCTGGAGACCGTCGAGCTGGAGGCGCACGGCACGGTCATGGGCAGCTACGTCCCCGCCGACGCGATGGGCGCCACCGCGGTCCCGGGGGTGTGGGTGGCCGGCAACGTGGCCAACCTGCAGGCGCAGGTGATCGCCGCCGCCGCCGGAGGGCTGAACGCGGGCGCGGCGATCAACGCCGACCTCATCGCGGAGGACACCCGCCTGGCTGTGGCCGCCCACCGCCTGATCGGAGTCCGCTGACATGGCCGACGACCTCAGGTTCGACGAGGCATCGTGGGAGGAGCGCTACCGCGCTTCCGCGAACATCTGGAGCGGGCGCCCCAATGCCGCGTTCGTCGCGGCAGTGGCCGATCTGGCACCGGGGACGGCGCTGGATGCCGGCTGTGGCGAGGGCGGCGACGCGACCTGGCTCGCCGGCCACGGCTGGCGGGTGACGGCCATGGACTTCTCGACCACCGCGCTCGAGCGCGGCCGGCAGCGGGCGCGCGCGCAGGGCGAGGAGGTCGACGGGCGGATCGCCTGGAGGCACACGGACCTGACGGCGTGGGTGCCCGGCGAGGAGCGCTTCGACCTGGTGTCCGCGATGTTCGTGCACCTGGCGGGGGAGACGATGACCTCGCTGATCGCCCGCCTGGCCGAGGTGGTCGCCCCGGGCGGGACCCTGGTCGTCGCCGGTCACGATCCCTCCGACGAACACATGGCCGCGCACCGGCCCTCCGTTCCGGGCATGTTCTTCTCGGCGGAGGAGGTCGCGGCCACGCTCGACGCCGGTTCCTGGGACGTCGTCTTCGCAGGGTCGAGGCTGCGCCCACCGGGTGGGCACGAGCCCACCGACCTGCCCGTGCACGACACCGTGCTCGTCGCGCGCCGCCGTCCGTGACGTGTCGACATGTCGCCGTGGCGACATGTCGGCGTCAGTCCTCGGCCGGGAAGAGGGTGGCCAGGCCGAACGTCGTCGGGCGCTCGAACGGTCGCCATTGGTGCCGCGGCTGGGCCAGCCGGTCGGCGACCACCCAGAGGACGGCGGGGTCGTGCCCCATCCCGAGGTGGCTCGCGTGCACCGCGATGTTCTCGCTGCGCGGGCCCGGTTCCTGCCGGCAGGCGCGCCAGTCGACGACGCCGTCCCACCGGGAGTAGACCGCCGTGCTCGGCACCGGCAGCGGGCGGGCGAGGGACGTGCGGGAGGAGTGGATCCGGCCGGTGCCGCCCACCGGCCGCAGCCGCTGGTAGGCGCGGGCCCCGGGGCTGTCATCCATCCCGCGGTCGGTCAGCGCGAACGGTGACCCGAGCGAGATGACCTGGCGCACCTGCCGCGGCGCCCGCCGGGCCAGCCGGCGCGCGTAGATCCCGCCCATGCTCCAGCCGACGATGCTCACCGACGTCCCGTGCTCGCGGGCCAGCCGGTCGACCAGCAGCGGCAGCTCGCTCACCACCTCCTGGGTCGGCCCCCTGTTGCGGCCCAGCGCCCAGCCGACCACGGGATACCCCAGCCGGCCGAGCCAGCCGCGCAGCACGCGGGTCGAGAGGTCCGACGCCATCAGGCCCGGCAGCACGAGCACGGGGTGCGGCTCACCGCGCGGCGCCCACCGCAGCAGCGGGAGCAGGGCGGCCATGGACCCGGCCGTGGCGAGAGTCCGTGCCGGTTCCGTCGCGGCCAGGAGCGCGCGGCGGCGGGGGGAGTGCGGAGCTGGGGTGGCGGTCATGGGCCTTCCGGTGCGTTGCGGGGGTGAGCCACGGAGTGGGTGCCCACATCGGGCGCGCGCCACGCCCCCGTCAGTCGACGGCGGGCGGCAGCAGGCGCGGGGCGAACACCTCGTCGATGGGCCGCGGGCCGATGTACTGCCGGCACGTGCACGGCACCCAGCTGTGCCCGGACCAGCGACCGCGCTTGTCGAAGGTGTCCCGACGCAGCTCGGCGTAGCAGGTGGAGGTCTCGCGGTCGTGCTGGCTCAGCGCGTGCCCGCACCCGCAGAGCGGCGTCATCGGCGGAGGAGGGGCCGGACGTCGACGTCCCAGCCGACCGGCCACGAATCCGACCGCCAGCAGCGCGCCACCCACCAGCAGGCTGATCGGCTCCATGCCCCGGGCTCCCTTCCGCTCGGCTCACACGACGGTAACGCGGCGGCCGACCCGAGGGGAGCGTCGATGCGAGCCGGAGCGTCACTTCCAGGCGAACACCGGCTGCTCCAGGTGGGCGACCCGGGAGACCAGCCCTCGGCAGGCGATCCGGCAGAACTGGTGGACGATGGCGGCCGTCGGCGCGTGCACGTAGCGACCCAACAGCGGCAGCTGGATGACCGGCGCGTCGGACTCCGGGATGCGGATGAACCGCGGTTCCACGTCGAGGTCGGACAGCGGCACCTGGAACACGCTGTGCACCTCGGATTCGGCGCCGACCAGCTCACCGACGTCTCCCGCCCAGCACACGACAGGCGTCATGACGTAACCGGATCGGGTCACGTAGTCGTCGAGCAGTCCGAGGACGTCGGTGGCGGCGATGTCGAGGCCGACCTCCTCGTTGAGTTCCCGCAGGGCCCCCCCGACCGCGTCCTCGCCCGGGTCGAGCCGGCCGCCGGGCAGCGCCCACTGGCCGGCGTGGGACCGCAGGCGTGCTGCGCGCCGGGTGATGACCAGCGCGGTGCCACCGGCGTGCTCGGTCAGGCAGAGCGCGACCGCGGCCTGCTTGAGGTCCGGTCGGCGGGCCTCCCGTCGAGGGAAGCCGCGCAGGCGTTCGGCGACCGTCGCCCGGTCTGCGGCGACCGTCACTCGCTCTTCTTGCCGCGACCACTGACCGCGTCGCGCAGGTGGTCCAGGAGGCTGGCCACCGGCCCGACGGCCAACCGGACCCCCGCCTCGTTGGGGGTCATCGGGTGGGCGCGCGTCGGTGCGATCTTCTTGACCGCCTCCACCTGCTCCGCCATCTCCACCAGCTGCTCTCGGGTGAACCGGGCGCGCAGCTCGGTGAACATCCGGCTCTCCTCCTCCTGCACGTGGTGCCGGATCTCCCGGATCAGCTCACGCACGGCGTCGTCGAAGGCCGCGTCGTCGGGGTCCATGCGCTCGAGCCGCTTCATGGTCTCCTCGGCCTCTGCGTGCTCGTGCTTGGAGTGGTCGGCCTCCTCCTTGTCGATCTCCTTCTCCACCCGCGGATAGACCCGCGTCTCCTCGGCGACCGAGTGCTTGACCAACCCGATCGTGACCTCGTCGACGAGCTCGCGCTTGCGGGTCAGGTCGTCAGGTTCGGTGCGGCCGATCAGGCCTTCGAGCTCGGTGAAGATCCGGTCGAACTCGCGGTGGTCAGCGGTGAGGACGTCGACGACGTCGCGCTGGCTCTCGGTCATGGCAGCGACTCCTCGGACACGGCTGCTCCCGGGTACGGCTCCCCGGATGGGGTCGGTGTGCCCGGAGTCCGGTCCGGTCACACTCGGCGGCTCCGGATCGGCCGCATTCGCCCGAACGTGTGGTTGACCTGCTGTGTCGTGGGGCACAGCCACTACGTGGACAGTTACGCCGTCGGGTTCGCCCGGCCGGACCGCTGGTCGCAGGGACGGCCGGCCGAGAACGCCTGCCCCTGGCACGCCGTCGAGGCGCACCGCCCGCCGTCGGAGCTCGACGGGGAGGTGGAGCTCGCCGTCTGCGGGGCCATCGTGCAGGTCTGGGGATCCCAGAAGTGGGAGCGGGTCGGCGCCGGCCGCACCGCCTGCCCGGAGTGCTCGCGGATCACCGCCGCCGCGCTCACCTCGGCGCGCTGACCCGTCAGCGGGCGGGCTTGCGGCCGCTGATCGCCGACAGACCGGTGATCTCCCTGCCGACGATCAGCGCCTGCACCGAGTCGGTGCCCTCGAAGGTGAAGATCGCCTCCATGTCGGCGTGATGCCTGGCCACGTGGTTCCCCAGCAGGATGCCGTCGCCGCCGAGGATGTCCCGGGCGTCGGCGACGATCGCCCGCGCCTTGGCGGCGTGGTTCATCTTCGCCACGGAGGCGATCGCCGCGGTCATCCGCCCGGCGTCGGCGAGCGTCGACAACCGCCAGCACATCAGCTGCATCGACGTGATCTCGGCCAGCATCCGGGCGAGCTTGTCCTGCACGAGCTGGAACCCGGCGATCGGCTGGCCGAACTGCTCCCGCCGCAGGGCGTGGGCCAGTGCCAGTTCGTAGGACGCGGTCGCCAGGCCGAGCGCCCGCCACGCGACGGTGTAGCGGGTCCGGTCCAGTACCCGCGAGACGTCCGTGAACGAGTGGCAGTTGGCCAGCCTGTTCTCCGCGGGAACCCGGACGTCGGTCAGCGTGAGTTCGGCCTGCCACACCGCCCGCAGCGCGGGTCTTGCCGGTCATCACGGTGGCCTCGTAGCCCGGGGTGCCCTTCTCGACGACGTAGCCGCCGACCGCGCCGTCCTCGCCCCGGGCCCAGATGATCACGTAGTCGGCGATCGACCCGTTGCCGATCCACTTCTTCGCGCCCGTGAGGACGTATGCGTCCCCGTCCCTGCGGGCGGAGGTTTCCAGGCCGACGGCGTCCGAGCCGTGCTCCGGCTCGGTCAGGCCGAAGGCGCCGATCTTGTCCAACCGCGCCATGCCGGGCAGCCACCGCTCGCGCTGCTCCTCGTCCCCCAGCATCGCGATCGACTGCATGGCCAGGAAGCTGTGCACGCCGTAGAACGTGCCGACGCTGCCGTCGGCGCGTGCCCACTCGGCGGCGACGAGCCCCGCCGCCACCGCGCTCATCCCCGGTGAGCCGTACCCCTGCACGGTGCCGCCCGAGATCCCCAGCTCGGCGATCTTCGGCACCAGCTCGAACGGGAACTCCGCCTTCTCCCAGTACTCGTTGACCCGCGGGGTGACCTCCTTCTCGCAGAAGGCGCGCACCCGGTCGCGGATCTCGATCTCCTCGGGCTCCAGGAGCTCCTCGAGGACGTAGAGGTCAGGGGTCGGTGAGCTCACCCGCGCGACGTTACGACCGGCATGGCACGTCGCCCGACGTGCGGGAACGGCGCGGTGGAGGCTGGACCGCGCGGCGGACCAGGAGCATCCTTTCCCCATGACGGAGCGTGCCGGCGGCACGCCGGCCGACCCTGCCGACCGGCCGCTGGTGGTCGTCGACGTCCGGCCGTCGGCCTGCGGCTACCAGGCCCTCCTCTGGGCGTTGCGCGAGGCGGAGCGCCGCGATGCCACCCTCCTCGCCGTCACCGTCTGGTCCGGGGACCCGCTGCTGCCCGACGAGGGGCTCGGGGAGATGGAGCAGGCACTGGCCGCCATGGTCGAGCGGGCGGTCGACGAGACAGGTGTGCACGGCCGGACGCGCGTCGCGGCGGTCACTCATCCGGTGACCCTCTCGGACGTGGCCGCCCGGACGGGCGCCGAGCTGCTGGTCGTGGGTTCGGAGGAGGTGGCATCATGACCGAGCAGGGCGATCCGCTGGTCGTGGTCGACGAGCAGGGCGGGGACCGCGGGCCGCGGGTGGTCGTCGGCGTGGACTTCTCGACAGGTGCCCGCGCCGCACTGCTGTTCGCACTGCAGGACGCGACCCGCCGCGGCGTCCCGGTGGAGGCGGTGACCGCCTACCGGCCCCCGGACTACTGGATGGACTTCTACGCCGTCGCCAGCTACCAGCCCGACCAGATCCGCACCGCGGCCCTCGACCGGCTCCGCTCGTTCGTCACCGAGGTCCTGCCCGAGGGGCCGCAGCCGCCCCCGGTCGTGCGGCTGCACGCGTCGATGGGCGTCGCGGCCGACGCCCTGATCCTGGAGTCCCACGGCGCGGACCTGCTGGTCGTCGGCAGCCGCGGGCACGGCGGGTTCGCCAGCATGCTCCTGGGCTCGGTCAGCATGCAGGTGGCGCAGCACGCGTCGTGCCCGGTCACCGTCGTCCACTCGCCGGAGGCCCACCGGGAGCGGCTGCACCTGCGGCGGGGCCGCCAGTCCGCGGGGACGCCGGTCGGCTGACCACGGGATCCTGCCGCCGGTCGACGCCGGGGGAGCGGTAGCTTGCGCTGTCCCGAGCGCCGTCCGAGGAGTCTGCCGTGCCGTTCCTGGTCTACCGCCTGTCGCGGTTCCTGCGGCTGCGGCTGCACGGCTGGCGGCTGCCGCTGGCGGTCGCGGCGTTCGTGTTCCTCACGAGCTGGCTGGCGATGTTCCTCGTCGAGCCGGCGGAGACCGGCATCGCCGCGCCGGGCACGTACTGGTGGTACTTCGTCGTCACCTCGGCGACCGTCGGGTACGGGGACGTCTTCCCGACGTCCGCCGTCGGCCGGGTCGTGGGCCTGTACGTGATCGTCGGTGGCATCGTCACGCTCACCCTGCTCTTCACCCAGCTGGCCAGTGCCCTGCAGTCGATCCGGGGCCGACGCATGAGAGGTGTGGTCCCCCTGGACCTGTCCGACCACGTGGTGCTGCTCGGGTACTGGCCCGGGCGCACCGAGCGCATCATCGCCGAGCTGACCGCCGAGGGCCGGTTCCAGGTCGCGCTCTGCGCCTGGGACGACGTCCAGGAGAACCCGCTGCCCGACAACCCGGCCATCCACTTCGTGCGCGGGGACCTCACCAACGAGGACGTGATGACGCGGGCGTGCGTGCAGGCGGCGCGGACCGCCGTGCTCGACGGCCGCGACGACAACGAGACGCTGGCCATCGCGGTGGCGGTGGACCACGCCAACCCGGACATCCACCTCGTGGCGGCTGTCCGGGACCTGGGACGGCGGGAGAACCTGCGCTACGTCAACGAGGGCGTGCAGGTCGTGCAGTGGCACATGCCGTTCCTGCTGACCGAGGAGGCGACGGATCCGGGGATCACCCAGATCTACAACGACCTCATGAGCAGCGGCGGCCACGGCAACACGTACTCCATGCGCGTGCCGGCCGGCTTCCCGCATGCGACGTTCGGTGACTGCCAGACCCACTTCGGCCGCACCTTCGGGGCGACGCTGCTCGCGCTCCGCGGGGACCGCGACCTGGTGGTCAGCCCGCCGTGGGACACCCCGGTGCCCGAGGGGACGACGCTGTACTACGTCGCCGGCCGGCGGATCGACGTGCGGCAGCTGGCCGCGCGCCGCTGACCCGCCGGCTCAGAGGAGGCCGAAGAGCAGGGCCAGCCCCACGGCGGCACCCACCAGCAGCAGCGCCACGACGATCACCGTGGTGAGCACCGGGACGACGACCCACCGGCGCTTGAACCGCCGCTTCCGCCGCGGCTCGGCGACCGGGGGCTCGGGCCGCCGGGGCGGCGCACCCCGCTTCTCGGCAACCCGCTGCTGGGCGTTGCGCCGTCCGCCGTCGCGCTCCTCGGCCTTGCGCTCGCGCCGGCGTCCGGCGATGTCGCGGGCCACCGAGCCCAGCAGCGCCTTGGAGGCCGAGGCGAGCGCCCGCAGGTCCTCGGAGTCGATCCGCTCGACCTTGTCACCGGCCACCGGACCGGGTGCCTGCGGGGGAGGAGGGGCCGTCCACTGCGGGGGCGGGCTCCCGGGTGGCGGGCCGGCGAGCACGGCCTGCAGGTCGCGGCGCGCCTGCGAGGCCGTCGCCCGGCGGGCGGGATCCTTGGTGAGCAGTCCGCGCAGCACCGACTCGAGCGGGCCGGCGCGGAGCATCGGCGCCGGGTGTTCGGAGACGACGGACATGAGCGTCGCCATGGCCTCGCCCTTGTCGAACGGCGGTCGCCCCTCGACGCCGGCGTAGAGCGTGGCGCCGAGCGACCAGAGGTCCACCGGCGGGCGGGGCTCCTCGCCGTTTGCCCGCTCGGGCGCCATGTAGGACGGCGACCCGATGAGCGCGCCGTGGGTGGTGAGGCTGGAGTCGCCGGTGGTGGTGGCTATCCCGAAGTCGGTCAGGCAGGCATGCCCGGTCCGGTCGACCAGGACGTTGGCCGGCTTCACGTCGCGGTGCACGATGCCCGCCTCGTGCGCGGCGTCCAGGGCGTCGAGCACGTCCAGGCCGATCTTCGCGACGGCCTGCGGGTCCAGCGGACCGCGCTCCTCGACGATCTCCTGCAGGCTGCGGGCGGAGACGTGCTCCATCACCAGCCAGGGTTTGCCGTCCTCCTCGACGACGTCGTACACCCTCGCCACGTGCGGGTGGTCCAGCCTCGCGGCGGCGCGGGCCTCGCGCATCGTGCGCTCGCGCAACACCTCGCGTTCCTCGGCGCTGACGTCGACGGAGAAGGTGATCTCCTTCAGTGCCACGTTGCGTTCGAGCACCTGGTCGGTCGCCAGCCAGACGGTGCCCATCCCGCCGCGGCCCAGGACGTCGGTGAGCGCGTAGCGACCCGCGATGACGCGGTGACCGCGTCCGGTGTCAGCACTCATGATCGGGACCTACCCCGCCAAGGCGGTCAGGACTCGTCGGACGGCGCCGTGGTCTCCTGGTCACTCTGCGCCTCCAGCGCGGCCGCCAGCTCGGGGGTCTCCTGCTCGAGCGCGATGTCGCGGGGCTGCGGCAGGTCGTTCTCGGGAGCGGTCATCGCCCGAGCCTGCCCTATCCGCGCGTCGAGTGCCGGGCTGCTGTCCTCATCCGACCCCTGTGACGACAGCGGACGACACTCCGCGACCGCCGCAACGGGATCTCGGCCTGCCGGAGGAACGGGATCGGTGCAAGGTTCGAGGAGGCCTACGCTCCCGTTCCCGCCCACGCACGCCGAGAGGGACGCTCAATGATCGCCACGCCCGCGAACCCCGAGTCCGTCTTCACCTATGGGGCGCCGCAGCTGAAGTTCGGCGACGGTGCCTCGGACGAGATCGGTTTCGACCTGAGCCGGTTGAGCGTGCGCCGCGTCCTGGTGATCACCGACGCGGGGGTGGCGGCGACCGGCATCCCGCAGCGGGTGGCCGACCAGATGGCCCAGTTCGGCATCGAGGCGCGCGTCTTCGACGGCGTCCACGTCGAGCCGACCGACGAGAGTCTGGTCGCGGCGATCGACGAGGCGCGGTCGAGCGGACCGTGGGACGCCTACGTCGCCGTGGGCGGTGGCTCGGCCATCGACACGGCCAAGGCCGTCAACCTGCTGACGACCAATCCCGGCGAGCTCATGGACTACATCAACGTGCCGGTCGGCAAGGGGCAGGCGCCGACGGAGCCGCTCAAGCCCCTCGTCGCGGTGCCGACCACGACCGGCACCGGGTCGGAGAGCACCACGATCTGCGTGATGGACGTGCTGTCGCTGAAGGTCAAGACCGGGATCAGCCACGCCCGGCTGCGGCCCACGCTGGCCGTCATCGACCCGCTGCTGACCTTTTCCCAGCCGCCGGGGGTGACCGCGGCGTCCGGCATGGACATCCTGTGCCACGCGCTCGAGAGCTACACGGCGCGCTGGTACACCACCTACGACCGCAAGAAGCCGGAGCAGCGGGTGCCCTACTGCGGCTCCAACCCGATCTCGGACATGTGGTCGGAGAAGGCGCTGACCCTGCTGGCCGGCTCGTTCCGCCGGGCGGTCCGGCACGGGGACGACGCCCACGCGCGGGCGGACATGGCCATGGCGGCCACCTTCGCGGGCATGGGCTTCGGCAACGCCGGCGTGCACATCCCGCACGCCAACGCCTATCCCATCGCCGGGCGGGTGAAGGACTTCCACCCGAAGGACTACCCCGCCGGGGAGGCGATGGTCCCGCACGGGATGTCGGTGGCCCTGACCGCGCCGGAGGCCTTCCGCTTCACGTTCGACGCCGCGCCGGAGCGGCACGTCCGGGCCGCGCAGCTGCTCGCCCCGAACGCCGGACAGCCGACGAGTCCCGACCAGTTCCTGCCGATGGTGCTGACGGACCTGATGCGCGACATCGACATCCCGAACGGCATCGCCGCGGTGGGCTTCGACGAGGGGGACATCCCCGAGCTGGTCGCCGGCACGATGAAGCAGCAGCGCTTGCTGGCCACCTGCCCGCGCGAGGTGACCGACGACGACATCGCCGGGATCTTCACCCGCTCGATGTCTCTGTGGTGACCCCCTTCGGCCGCCGCTGAGCCGCAGCGGCGACGGCGCAGTGCGCCTGCCACCTCATCGAGGTCGCGGGCCGCGAGGTAGACGTCAGCCGGCAGCGGGCGTCGCCGTGGGCGTGGCGGGCGTGCCCTCGGCCGGAGGCTCCTCGGCGCACGGCTGCGCGACCGGGTCCGCCGGGTCCACCGTGCCGGTGGGCGATGCCGTCCCGGTCGTCGCCGTGCCGGCGGCCGGCGGAGGCGTCCCGGCGTCCGGCTCCACGCACGTGGGGTTCGGCACGCAGGTCGGTTCCGCGGGGGTGGTCGGATCGGTCGGCGGCACCTCGTCCGTGGCGGTCGCGCCGTCCGCGGTGCCCGGCTCGGCGGGCGTGCACGGCTCGGGCTTCGGGGGAGTGGTCGGGGTGGTGTCCGGCGGCTGAGGAGTCGTCGACGGCACGCCCGGCGTCTCAGGGGCGACGGAGGACGGCGGTTCCTCGTCCTCGTCCGGACCGTCGGTGCTCGTGCTCGTGCTCGTGCTCGGGGTCGTCGGCGTGGTCGGCGTGGTCGGCGTGGTCGGCGTCCCGGATGCACCCGGGACGACGGGCCCTGCGGGGGTCTCGCCCGTGACGACCGGCCCTGTGGCGGTCTCGCCCGGGAGGACGGGCGCTGCGGGGGCCTGGCCCGGGACGACGGGAGCGGCCGGGGGCAGCGGGTCGGCCACCGGACCGACGATCGGCACGGTCGGCTCGGCCAGGGCGACCGCCGAAGGGGTGGTGATGGTGGACAGCGCCGCCACCGGGACGAGCGCCGGCGGGAAGGCGCCGACGGCAACCGTCGCGTACCACTCGTCGAAGCCCGGGGCCACGACACCGATCGCTGGCATCTCCAGCGGACCGGCGATCCAGTCGAACTCCGTCCCCGTCGGCGACGCCTGCTCAGCGGTCCGGGTGCTGGCGGCCAGCGTGCCCTCGACCCTGGGCACGGCCGTCGTCTCGAGGATGGCGAGCAGGGCGGCGGCGGTGAGGGCGCCGGCGCTGCCGCCGAGGGCGGAGATGATCGGGAACGGGCGGTTCGGCGCGCGGTGCCTGCCCATCGACCCACTCCCATGCCTCGGTTCGGCTCCGTGCATCGTCCGGGTTACGGACGGATGCGGTCTACCGGGCGAGCCACGGTTCGGCTGGGTCGCCAGCCGCAGAGCATCCGGTTCGGCGCGTACTCGTCCGACTCGGATCGTGCGGTGACCGGGCGTGACCGGGACGAGGTCACAGGATGCTCAGCCGGGGCCGCCGCGGATCCTCGATGGCGCGTGGGGCAGGGCAAGGGCGGCGGCGGCCCGCATGCTGTGGACGCCGAGGCGCGTGCGGATGTTCTCCATGTGCTTGCGGACCGTTCCTCGGGTGACGAAGAGCTCGCGCGCGATCTCGTCGTAGGGCAGACCGGCGGCCGCCAGTGCGAGCACCTCCCCCTCCCGGTCCGTGAGGTGAGGAGCGCCGGAACGACGCCGTTGGGCGTCGCTGAGGATCTCGACCAGGTGCGGTCGGAGCAGGACCATCAGCTGGCGGTCGCGCTCGGAGAATGCGGGCCCGTCCCCGCGCATGAACTCGAAGCGGCGGGCCTCGCCGGGGGCCGCGGGCAGGCTGACGGAGATGTTGTACCGGATGTCGGGGTCGTACTCGCGAGCGAGCCGATCCCGTTCGGTCGGGCAGAGGTCGGTCGACAGCAGGATGTGGCGCAGGTCGCCCGTCCGCTGGGGCCACGAGCACGGTCCCGTCCACCAGGTCGACCAGAACTGCTCGGCCCCGCACATCGGGTCGCGAAGGTCCACCGTCTCGTGCGCGCCGTCCTCGTCGACGCCCTGGATGAGCAGCGTCTCCGAGTGCCCGAAGTCGTGGTGCTGGAAGCTCACCCACTCGTCGCAGGGGACGAGCTCCTGCAGCCCCTCGAGGAGCGCCCACGGCACCGGGTCCCCGGTGTCGTCGTGCCGCGCGTCCTCCACGAGCGCCAGCAGCAGATCGGCGTCGCCTTCCCGAAGATGACCGGCAGCCATGGCTCGTCCCCCTCACGGGATCCGGAAGCGCGCCGCCAGCCTAGGGCGACCCGAAAGGGAGGGATATAGGCCCGAAGGCGAATGTCCCCAGGTGTCCCTCATGAGGAGCGTCGGGGGCGGACACACCCGCCACCCGACAGGCGAGAACATGATCAACCCCACGACTCCAGTGCCCGAGGTGTTTGCATCCGGCCCTCACGAACCGAGCACCGGGATGGCCACGATCGTGGCTGCGGCGGCCGTCGTCGCCGTCGTGGTGCTGATGCCGGACACCGGCGCGACGGCAGGCGTCGCACGCGTCGTGACTCCTGCGTCCGCGCCGGACACACCCTGCCGCGGCGCGCCGCCCCACGCTGAGTGCTGACCAGGCGAGGTCGCGACACGGTCCTCAGCAGCCAGCCCCCGGTCCGCGCATCCCCTTCACTGCTCGCGGAACTCCCCGGCTCCGATCGCGGCCGGGGTGGAGGAGAGGGGACGCGGTGATCTGGCTGCTGCTCACGGGGGCCGGATTCGTGGCCGAGACGGTGATCATCGTGGCGCTAGGGCGCCGGGCCATGGCGAACGACGGCCAGACGGATGGGCAGGTCCGCGGGGCGACGTCGTCCGTCGCGCCGTCGGACCAGGCAGCGGCCCAGTGACTTCCCCTGGGGCGAGCGACCGCTGACGTGCCACATGGTGGACAGGCCTCGGCAGCCGCCCGGTACCGATCCCCAGATCCAGGAGGTCTCCCGTGGACCTGAAGCTCGAGGTCGTCATCCTCCCCGTCACCGACGTCGACCGCTCCAAGGAGTTCTACAAGGGTCTGGGCTGGCGTGAGGACGCCGACATCGTCGGCGGCGAGGACTTCCGCATCGTCCAGCTCACCCCGCCTGGATCGGCGTGCTCCATCAGCTTCGGCGTCGGTGTGACGACCATGGTGCCCGGGAGCCAGCAGAGCCTCCTGCTCGTCACCGACGACATCGAGGCGGCCCGCGCCGAACTGGTCGAGGCCGGCGCTCCGGTGAGCGAGGTCTTCCACGGGGCGGCGGGCCGGTTCCATCCCGACGAGCCGAGCGTGCGCCTGCCCGGGCGGGATCCCGACGCGCAGAGCTACCGGACGCACGCGGTGTTCAGCGATCCGGACGGCAACGGCTGGGTCCTGCAGGAGATCACGCAGCGCCTGCCGGGCCGCTGATCCCCGCGCGCTTTCCGTTCGGGTCATCCCGCGGGGGTGATGCCGGTCCCGCCGGGCGCGCCTACGGTTCGGCGCCGGAGGAGGTCGTCATGGTCCAGCAGGTTCCCAGCGCCCCGAACACCAGCGGCCCGGATGCTGTGCGCACGAGCGCCGGCGTCAGCAGCGGCCTGCTCGCCACTCTGGCCGGCGGCGGACTGCTGGTCGTCTTCATGGTGCAGAACCGGGACGACGTCACCCTCCAGTTCCTCTTCTGGGGCTTCACCGTTCCGCTGTGGCTGTTCACCATCGTCGTCGCGGTGCTGGGCTCGATCGTGTGGATAGGGCTCGGCATCCTGCGGCGCCACCGCCGTCGGAAGGCCCGCCGGGAGGCCCGGCGCGACTAGCCCCGATGACCGTCAGCCCTCGGAGACGCGGTCGGCAGCGGTGTTGCGCTGCTTGGCCATCCGGGCCGCGCCCAGCACCAGCTTCGCGATCACGCCCACGGCGACCAGCCCGACCAGCATCTGGACGGTCACGAGCGCGCGGGTCAGCTCTGTCTGCGGGCTGATGTCGCCGTAGCCGACCGTGGCGAACGTGGTCACGGTGAAGTACAGCCCGTCGGTACGGCTCAGCGGCTCGCTGAACGCGTCCGCCTGCTGGCCGTCGACGGTGATGTACGTCGCGGCGAACAGTACGAGCAGCAGCGGGAGGCCCAGCGCGAGCACGCGGACCGCTTTGACCATCGGGATCGGCGAGCTCAGGATGGCACGCACCTCGAGGCCGACGACCAGGACGCCGAGCATCAGCGCGCCGATGAACAGCACCGCGGTCGTCACGGTCAGCGGCCGGTCCAAGGGGGCGTGATAGTAGCCGACGAGCAGCAGGACGACGGCCGTCGCGGTCCGCAGCGCCACTCCCACGTGGCCCTGGCCACGGTGGAACTCGAGGACCACGACACACCTCTCCGTGGGAGACGTCAGGGGACCCTTCCGGTCCACTGTGGCTCCACGACCGCCCACTCGGCTGCCCACTGACGGGACCGGCTCCGGTCGAGCAGCGCGCGGACGGAGCGGTAACCGCCCCGGGCGACGAGCGAGAACCCGAGGTAGGTCAGGAGGGCGAACCCGACCGACCGGCCGGCGACGTCCCCGTTGCTCAGCGGCCGCGTCGTCCGGTTCCCGTCCGGGTCGACCCAGATGGGATGGAAGGAACCGGCCTCCGCCTCGACGGCCACCGAGATCGTTCCCGTGTCCTCGGCGCCGGACGGGCCGGTCCAGACCGCGGTCGCCCGCCCCACCTCCGAGCCGTCCGTCGGCGACGCGTCCTCCAGCAGTTCGGCCATGACCGTGTGCCGTTCCGCGGTCTCGGCGAGAACCTCGGCCCGGCCCTGCGTCGACGTCGCTGTCGCGACGGCGAGGGCCACGACCACCCCGGACAGCAAGACGCCCCCCAGCGCGAATCGCGCCAGGAACTCCAGGCGGTCCGACGTCCGCGTCGAAGGGCCTGAGCCCTGGATGAAGCGCCGGATCGCCCGCCGGGTGATCGATCGTTGCTGGAGCATGGCTTGCTCCCTCCTCGAAGACACGACGGCTCGGTCCAGGGCATCGCTGAAGGCCGAGACCCGGCTCACGGATCACCTGGTGGAGTCGCGGAGCTCCCGGCCGTGGACGGTCAGCGCGTAGATCACGAGGATGTCGACGGTGATGATGAGCAGGCTCCAGACGGGGTACGCCCCGATGAAGGCCATGTTCGCCAGGGCACTGAGGCCGGCGAGGATCACCCCGACCGTGCGCGCCACCAGGTTGCCGGTCAGGACGCCCGCGCCGCTGAGCAGCAGCAGCACGCCGAGCAGCAGGTGGACGGTGCCCCAGGCGTTGTAGTCCACATCGATGACGAGGCCGTTCTCGCGCACGAGGTAGAAGCCGTCGTCGAAGAGCGCCACCAGTCCCTGGATGGCCTGGAACGATCCGAGCAGGATCATCATGAAGCTGGCGAACACGACCCAGCCGGTCCATCCGGTCGGGTCCGGTTCGTTGCCGTAGGCCACGCGGGACGTGTCGTAGTCCGGGCGTGACGAGCCAACGTCGGTCATCGGTGCTCCTCGGATTCGGAGGAACCGGGTCCGCTGCCCGGATCGGAGCCACCGTGTCCCTCCGTGGCTGCAGAGGTGTCATTCGATTCGGGTGAAGCTGCAGCCCGCCCCCCACGCTGCTACGCGGTCACGGCGCCGGGCGGGCGAGGGCGGCGCAGCACCCGGTCGATGAAGCGGGCCACCGAGTCGTCGGCGTTCATCCCCTCGGTGCGCACGACCCGAGCGGCCTGCGACGAGACGGCGCCGGTCGACTGACGGAGGACCGCCGGCAGGTCGATGCCCTCGATGACCTGACGGGCGATCGTCGGGAGATCCAGCCGGTCGAGCACCGCCTCGACGTCGACACGTGCGACCACCGCGTCGGGATCGATGCGCGCGATGATCGCGTCGAGATCGATGCCCGACGCGATCTGATCGATGTCGACCCTGGCGACGATGGCGTCGAGGTCGATCCGCGACGCGACGCGGTCCAGGTCGACGCGGTCGACGATCGCGTCGAGGTCGATCGTCCGCACGATGGCCTCGACGTCGACGCGGCCGACGATGGCGTCGAGATCGACCGTCTGCACGATCGCGTCCACATCGGCCCGCGCGACAACTGCGTCGATGTCGGCGCGCGCGATCACGGCGTCGACATCGATGTCCGCGGCGAGCGCGTCCAGGTCGACGTGGGCCCGCACCAGCTCGGTGAGGTCGATCGCGGTGAGCGCCGCGTCCACGGTCCGCCGCAGGAGGGCGCGCAGTGCGTCGGCCACCGCGTGCTCGAGCCGGTTCCGGACCCGCTCGGCGCCGGCGGAGAGTTCGGCGAGCACCGGGTGACCGGACACGCCGGGTACCAGCTGCCAACCCAGTCGCAGCACGCCGGCCGCGGTCGCGGTCGCGGGATCGACGACCGCGGCCCGGGCCAGTCGCGTGACTCCGGCACCGACCGCGCCGGCCGCGCGCAGGCCACCGGCAACGGTCAGGTCGTTCCGGGGACCGCGCTGCCACAGGTCGACGTGCACCCCACCAGGTTTCCGGTAGTCGTCGCGTGCGTCCTCATCTGGACGGGATGAGTGGCAATCGTTCTCCGCGGGTGATGACCGGCCTCCAGCCGGTTCCCAGACTGCGACGGTGATCGCCCTCCGCGCCCGGCGGGCGGGCGGGCGGTACGGGCATCCGGGTTCCGGGTGCCCGACGACGACGTGGAGGAGCTGGACATGGCGACGCTGACTGTGTGGAAGTTCGACTCGGCGAACGGAGCGGAGAACGCTCTGGGGTTGCTGGCGCGGATGCAGAAGGAGGAACTGATCCGGATCAACGACGCCGCCTACGTCTACTGGCCCGAGGGGACGAAGAAGCCGAAGACGGAGCAGGCCAACAACCTGACCGGCGCCGGCGCCCTCGGCGGCAGTTTCTGGGGCCTCCTGTTCGGGTTGATCTTCTTCGTCCCCCTCCTCGGCATGGCGGTGGGCGCGGCGATGGGCGCACTCTCCGGATCGATGGCCGACGTCGGCATCGACGACGAGTTCATCCGCGAGGTACGGGCCCAGGTGACCCCGGGGACGTCGGCGCTGTTCGTCATGACGTCGAACGCGGTCGTCGACAAGGTGATCGACGAGTTCCGCAGCAGCGGCGCGACCCTCGTGTCCACCAACCTCTCCAAGGAGCAGGAGGACCAGCTCCGGGAGGCCTTCGCCGAGGCCGTCCAGGCGTGATCCGCGGAGTGGGCCGGGGCCCATCGGCCCCGGCCTGCTCCGGCCCACCTCGTACTGCTCGGAGAAGGACACCCGGTGACGACCACCCTTCCTGCCCCCCGCGCCGCGACGGGCCGTGCCGAGGCATCGGCCCGGCTCACTCGGGATCAGCGGATCGCCCGGGGGAAGGCCGCGCGGGCCGAGGTACCGCGCTCCGGCCATGCGGAGTTCGTCGCCGGAGCGAACCGCGCCGACCCCCTGGCCCTCCTGATCGCAGAAGACACCACCCGGGTACCGGAGCTGCTGCCCATCCGCTACGGACGCATGGCGTCCTCGGCGTTCGCCTTCTACCGCGGGGCCGCGCTGCCGATGGCCAGTGACCTGGCGCGGACACCCCGATCGGGGATCGACGTCCAGCTCTGCGGTGACGCCCACCTGTCGAACTTCGGGCTCTTCGCCTCCCCGGAGCGGCATGTCGTCTTCGACATCAACGATTTCGACGAGACCGTGCCCGGGCCGTGGGAGTGGGACGTGAAGCGCCTGGCGACCAGCATCGAGATCGCCGGGCGGTCCAACGGCTACTCGTCGAAGGCGCGCCGGGAGGCCGTGCTCGCGACGGTCGCCGCGTACCGGCGATCGACGCGGATCTTCGCCGGGATGGACCCCCTGGAGGTCTGGTACGCGCACGCCGACATGAAGCGGATCGCAGCGCTCACCGACGGCTCGCTGAGCCGCCGACAGCGAAAGACGATCGAGCGCACGGTCGCGAAGGCGCAGACGAAGGACAACATGGGAGCGCTGGACCGCTTCGCCACCGTCCGCGACGGCGTGCCCCGGCTCGACGCCGAGCCGCCGCTGGTCGTGCCCGTGCGTGATCTGCTGGACGGGGGCGCCGAGTCCGACGCGACGGAGGACGGCCTTCGACGGCTGCTGAGCGACTACCGCGACACCTTGCAACCGGAGCGCCGGGTGCTGCTGGACCGCTACCGGCTTGTGGACATGGCCCGGAAGGTCGTCGGCGTCGGGAGCGTGGGAACGCGGTCGTGGATGTTGCTGCTCGTGGACGACAACCTCCATCCGCTCTTCCTCCAGGCGAAAGAAGCCGGCCCCTCGGCGCTCGAGCAGTTCGTCGGCACCAGCCGGCACGACAACGGCGGGCAGCGGGTCGTCGTCGGGCAACGGCTGATGCAGGCGGTCAGCGACATCTTCCTGGGGTGGGTCCGCGCGACCGGTCTCGACGGCGTCCGCCGCGACTTCTACCTGCGCCAGCTGCGCGACTGGAAGGGCTCGGCGGAGGTCGAGACCATGCTTCCCGAGGGGATGCGGGTGTACGGCGAGCTGTGCGGATGGACCCTCGCCCGTGCTCACGCCCGCGCCGGAGACCCGGTCGCGGTCGCTGCCTACCTCGGCGGCGGCCCGTCCTTCGACGAGGCGGTGCGCGCCTTCGCCGAGTCCTACGCGGACCAGAACGAGCGCGACCACCGGGCCCTGCTGGACGCCATCGCGTCCGGCCGCGTCGTCGCGGAGGCGGGCCGCTAGCCGCCGTTCCCGGGGGCCGCGTCCGCGGCTCCGACCAGCTGGAGTTCTGACAGGGAGGAGCGGGACGCTGACAGCTCACGACCTCCGTCGGCTCGTGGACCGGCTGGAGACGACGTTCGCCGGCCGCAGCGTCCGGGGCTTCATCGCGCTGCAGGGCCTCGACCGGGCGGTCGTCCTCTCTTCGCAGGCGTTCACCGCGCTGATCCCGTTGCTGCTCCTGGTCGCGGCCCTGGCGCCGGCCGAGCGCAGCGATGTCGTCGCGGCGGCGATCATCCGGCGGTTCGAACTGGCGGGTGAGTCCGCGGACGCGGTGAATCAGTTGTTCGCGCACTCGGGCAGCAGCTCCACCGGTGTGTTCAGCGTGTTCCTGCTCCTCTTCTCGGGCGTCTCGCTCTCCCGCCGGCTGCAGCGGATGTACCAGCAGGCCTGGGGCCTCGACCCCTCACCGGGAGTCGGGCGGGCCCTGAATGCCGCCCTGGGGCTCGTCGTCCTGGTGCTCGGGATCGGTCTGCTGTACCTGGCGCGCACACTCGTCGGGTCGCTCCCCGCCGGTGCCGTCCTGGTGGCACCCGTGTCGGTCGCCGCCACCCTCGTGGTCTGGACCTGGGTCCCGTGGCTGTTGCTGGACCGGCGGATCTCCTGGCGGCGATTGCTCCCCGGAGGCGCGCTGACGGCGGTCTGCACGAGCCTCTACGGGGTCGCGTCGACGATCTACATGCCGCCCCTGTTCGAGTCCTACAGCGAGCGATACGGCCTGTTCGGAGTGACGTTGGCCCTCATCGGATGGCTCCTGTGCATCGCCCTGATCGTGGTCGCGAGCACCGCTGTCGCCGTCGAACTGGATCGTGCGAAGGCGCCGTGGGCGCGGCGCATCCGGCGTGGACTGGGTCTTGACGAAGGTGTGGACGTTGCACGACCCCTCCCGGAGCGTGTCGAGGCCACGCCCTGAGCGTCGGCCGGTGCCCTCGTGGCGCACCCGTGCCGGCCGGCCCCCATGTGTGCCGCCGACCGGGCGGGGTAGTTCACGCCGACGTCCGGACGCCGTGCGGTCGAGTTCAATCCGCGAGCCCCGCCCCCGGACGATGACGGGGAAGGTCTTCTCGCGTGCCTCTACCCACGGGCGACGAGGCGGCTGCAGCGGTGGCCGCGGCGTTGGCCCCGTATGCCTGGCGCGATCTCACCGACCGGATGGTCGCCCGTCGCGTCGTCAGCGCGGTCGACCGGCACACCGTCGTCCGGCTGCTCAGGACCGTGCCCGGGTCGGACGTCGGTGAGATCCCGCCCGTGGGGCCGGCGAACGCCGGGGACGAACGGGTCGAGTTCCTGATGTGCGCCCTGGACGGTCAGCAGTGGCGAGGATGGTCACTCGGCCGGCTGTGCGCGGACCTGCTGGCGTCATTGGAGACGTGGCGGGCCGGCCGGGAGTCGCTCGAGTCGGACCTCCGCCGGCTGCTGGAGGGGCACTGACCCCGAGTCCTACCGTCGGGACGTCGCCGTGCGCAGCGCGCCCTCGCTGTCGTCGATCTGGGCCCGGACCCGGTCGGTGAGGCGGACGAGCGGTGGATGCCGCTGCGCCGGTGACAGCTCGTGCAGGTGCACGAGCAGTCGGTGCAGTCGTCGCTGGACCATCGGCGCGCCCGCTGCGGGGGGCAGCAGGTCCTGGACCCCCGTGCGCAGGTAGTCCTCCCAGAGGGGCAGCACCAGGCGGACCCGGGGCGCTCCGGTCCGGTCGGCGACGTCGGCGACGTCGAGCTGCCGGGCGGCCAGCGCCCGGAGCAGCGTCTCGGTGGCGTCGATCGCGTCGACGGCGCTGGCCGGGTCGTTGACCGCGGGTGACATCGCCCGGAGCGCGATGTCGGCCAGCAGCCGCACAGCGAGCATGGGGTCCTGGTCGAAGGACCGCTCGGTGCCACGGATCACCGAGGCCCGCACGACGGAATCCGGAAGATCGCCTCCCCGGAGGTCGGCCAGGGGTGCCGCCTCGTCCACCCGCTCGCCGACGCCGACGCGGAACACCACCAGCGTGTCCGCTCGGGATGCCGCGTCGACCAGTCGGCGCAGTTCGAGTTGCTGGACCACTCCCGGCGGCCCGTCCCAGGTGACGGTGCGGCGCACCGGCGGTACGGGCTCGGTCGCGCGGGCGGGCTCACCCGTCGGGGAGCGGAGCGGGTAGAGGTCGGTGATCACGGCGCGGCCACGAGCGGCCACCACGTCCAGCACGTGAGCCAGTTGCAGCGAGAGGAAGGCGCGGGTCTGCAAGGCGCGGATGAGCCCCAACGCGACCAGCACGCCGAGGACCGCCGTCACGGGGACCACCAACGACACCCGGCCGCCGTTCCCGCTCACGAGCCCGGCGGTGGCGCAGAAGACGAACACCCCGATGGCGAACGCGTAGGTCCGCCACACGAGAGGGTCGCCGCGGAACACGTCGAGCCGGGGGCTGAAGCTGCTCGCCGACCACTGCACCACTCCGAACAGCAGCGAGAAGACGATGCTGACCACGCCGACGACCCCGACGCCCAGGGTGAAGAGCAGCTCCGAGAGCCGGTCGATCTCGACGGTGGGCCCCGCCTCGACCAGGGGCAGTCCCAGTCCCAGCCCAAGCCCCAGCGTCGCGGACACCAGCTGCACCACACCGGCGCGCAGCCGTCGCCGGCCGCGCAGCAGTCGCCGCGGCGGAGCGCGTCCGCCGGTTCCGGTCGTGGCAGGCGCGGGCACGACGGGGGACCGCTTCGTCAACCCCGGGTCATGACGGCACGCTGGCGGCAGCCATGCGGAAGCCGATGTTGCCGGCACTGCTGTCGGGGGTGTTGCCCGAGCGGGCGGCGCAGCGGTAGCGCCAGCAGTACGAGTCGTGGCAGAGGTAGGAGCCCCCGCGGGTCACGCGCTGCCCCGGCCGGCCGGGGCCGAACCGGTCGGCGGTCCACTCCCACACGTTTCCGGTCGCGTTGTAGAGGCCGTAGCCGTTGGGCAGGAACGCGTCCACCGGCGCGGTGCCGGCGAAGCCGTCCTCGCCGGTGTCCGTCCCGGGAAAGCGGCCCTGGAACACGTTCATGCGGTGCTCTCCGCCGGGGGTCAGCTCGTCGCCCCAGGGGTACCGGCGCCGCTCGAGACCGCCGCGGGCCGCGTACTCCCATTCCGCCTCGGACGGCAACCGGCCGCCGGCCCAGCTGCAGAACGCCCGTGCGTCGATCCAGGACACGTGCACGACCGGATGATCCGACCGGCCGTCGACGTGGGACGCCGGCCCCTCGGGGTGCAGCCAGGTGGCGCCGTGGACCTGGCGCCACCACGGCGCCTCCACCACCGCCCGGGTCGGGGCGTGGTCGTCGGGCAGGAGGCCGGCGAAGACGAAGGACCACCCCTCCCGCTCGGCGGTCGTCCCGTAGCCGGTGGCCTGGACGAACCGGGCGAAGTCGGCGTTGGTCACCGTGTGCGCCGCGATCCGGAAGGCGTCGACGGTGACGGGACGCGGCGGGCTCTCGCCGTCCTCCGGGTAACGGTCCTCGTCCGAGCCCATCCAGAACGTGCCACCCGCCAGGCCGAGGAGGTCGGTGCGCTCCGGCGCACTCCCGGCCCGCGGCCGCCGGGGCGGGACGGACGTCGTCACCTCGGCGTCGCGTGACGTGCGTCGGGGGCTGCAGCAGTGCCCGCCGTCCTGGACGGGAGGGGAGGGCGCAGCCTGTGCCGACATGTCTCCAGGATCGACGGCGCACGGGGCGCCGCCTCATCCTCCGGGGATGGTTTCGGAGCGGGCGCCGGCGCGGACGGCCGCCCGGACGGTCAGGTGGATGTTCTGCGTGCCGACCCGCTCCTCGACCCCCAGGCGCTGCATCGTCATCCGTACGGTCCTGCGGACCCGGGCCATGACGAGCCGTGTGCCGCGTCCGGCGAGGTCGTCGACGAGCTCCGCGAGCGTCTCCGCACCGGTGATGTCCATGTCGACCATGCCCTCGGCGTTGAGCACGACCGTCCGGACCGGTTGGTCGGAGTCGTCGACGAGGCGCACGATCTCGGTACGCAGGACGTCGGCGTTGGCGAAGAAGAGCGGGGCATCGAACCGGTACACCAGGAGGCCCGGCACCGGCCGCAGCTCTTCTCCCTCGGCCTCTGCGGTGCCGCGCCACGTCGCATGGCCGGCCACCCGCCCCAGCACCGCGGTCGGTGGGAGGACGGCGCGCCGGAGCACCTCCAGCAGCGACACCGCGACCCCGACCGCGATGCCGGGGAGGACGCCGACGACCAGGACGCCGACCATCGTCACGGCGGCGAGGACGAAGTCGCTCCGCCGGGCCTTCCACAGCCGGCGCAACGAGGCGAGGTCGATCATCCGGACGGCAGCCAGGAGGACGACGGCACCGAGCGCGGCCTGCGGGAGGTACCGGAACACAGGGGTCAGCACGATCAGGGTCACGGCGACGAGCCCGGCCGCGGTCACGTTGGCCACCTGGGTCCTGCCGCCCGAGTCCGCGACCACGAAGCTGCGGGAGTCGCTGCCGTTGGCCGGATAGCCCTGCATCAGTCCGGAGCCCAGCGACGCGGCCGCGTAGCCCAGGAACTCCCGGCGTGGCGAGACGGTCTCCCGGTCCCGGCGGGCGAGTGCGGTGGCGGTGAGCATGCTGCTGGCGAAGACGAGGAGAGCCACGCTCCCGCCGGCGGCGAGCAGGTCCACCGCGTCCTCGGCACGGACCCGGGGGAGGGACGGGGGCGGGACGCCGGGGGGCACGTAGCCGACCACTGGCAGCCGGTCCTCCCAGCCCGCGGCCGCCACGAGTGCGGTGGCGCCGGCGATCGCCACGAGGATGGCGGGCACCCGGGGGGTCCAGCGCATGACGGCGACGGCGCAGAGCAGGCTGCCCGCTCCGACGGTCACCGCGTACGGATTCGCCTCGGCCAGGTGGGCAACCACCGCGGCGACCTTCCGCCACCACGCCTCGTCGGGGGTGGGGACGGCGAAGATCTTCCCGAGCTGGCTCGCCGCGATGACGACCGCCGAACCGGTGAGGTACCCGGCGAGGACCGGGGTGGACAGGAGCCGGGCGACGACACCGAGCCGGAGCACCGCTCCCAGGACGAGGAACCCGGCGGTGACGAACGCGAGCAGCGAGGCGAGATCCGCGGCCCGCTCGGGCGCCTCGGCGACCAGGGGCCCGAGGTAGGCGGCCGTCACGATGGCGACGGACGACTCGGGCCCGGTGTGGAGGTAGCGACTGCTCCCGACGAGGGCGTACAGCAGCAGGGCCCCGATCGCGGTGTACAGCCCGGTGACGGGGGAGAGGCCGGCGAGTTCGCCGTAGGCGAGCCCCTGGGGGACGAGGACCGCCCAGACGGCCAGACCGGCCAGCAGGTCACGGCGCACCCATGCGGGCCGGTAGTGACGCAGGTCCGCGGCGCCGGGCAGGACGCGGCGGAGCAGGCCGGACGCCGGCGTCCCCGACCCGGCCGCGGCCGGGGGCTCGTCAGTCACCGCATCACACGAGGGTCGGCATCCCTGGGCTTCGCAGGCACCGGTACCGCCGCTGCGTCGGGGGAGGTGCTCTGCGGTCCGTCCGCCGGTCCCTCCCGCAGGTGCGGGTCGGTCGCCGCAGCCGCCGCATGCCACCGGGCGTAGCTGCCCGCGGCCCAGGCTGCGGTGGCCCCGTGCAGCACGACGCTGAGTCCCACGGTGAGCGCGACGACGTCCACGAGCAGGTCGGCCGCGGGGGGACCGTCCTCGAGCAGCAACAGGGCGAAGACGATGGAGGCCAGGCCCCGCGGGCCGAACCAGCCGACGTAGAGCACGGTTGCCGGACGGAACCTGCTGCGGACAAGGGCCAGGGCCACGGGGCCCATGCGCACCACGGTCAGGCTCAGGACGGCATACAGGCCGGTCCGCCAGTCGATCGACGACAGCGCGGGACCGAGGAGCACGGCTCCGAACACGAAGAAGCTCACCGATGCCAGCAGGGCCCCGAGCTCCTCGGACAGCCCGATGACGCTCCCGGGGCCGGTCGTCGCTGACGCGGGCGGAGGCACCGTCCGGCGCCAGACGACCCCGAAGGCCAGGCCGGTCACCCAGGCCGTGATGAATCCACTGCCGTCCAGCGACACGGTGACGACGTAGCCGATGGCGGCGAACGCGAGCGCCGGCACCCGCCGCCACTCGTCACCGATCCATCCCCGCACCGCGGACGAGGCGAGCAGTCGCGCGCCCAGACCGCCCGCGACGAGTCCGACCGCGGTACTGAGGACGAGCGCCAGGAGGAAGACCTCGGCTGCCCCCGCGCTCCCGGTGTCCCCCGTTGCCGCCGCCAGCAGCACCACGAAGAAGGGCAGCGCGATCCCGTCGTTGAGTCCGCTCTCGACGTTGAGACCCTGCCGGATCGTCGCCGGGACCCGGGGATCGGCGATCGCCGGCTGCCCGAGGGCCGCGTCCGTCGGTGCCAGGATGACGGCGACCAGGGCCAGCTCCCACGCGGTGAAGCCGGGCAGCAGCAGCCACGCGGCGACCGCGCCGGCCAGCATCGTGAGCGGCAGTCCGAGCCCGAGCAGACGCAGCGACAGGGCGTCGTCGCGGCGCAGCATCGACCACCGCACCCCGGCCGCGTCGGTGAACAGGACCGCGACGAGCGCGACCTCGAGCAGCAGCGTCACCGCCTCGGAGTCACGGGAGAGGTCCATCAGGTCGAGGCCGACGGGGCCGCAGGCCAGGCCTGCCCCGACGAGCACCATCGGTCCGGACACGGGGGTCGATGCCAGCCGCCTCGACACCAGGGCCACCGCTGCCACGGAGCCCGCCGCGGCCACCACGGCCCACGCGCTCATGAGGTCATCCGCCCGCCGCGCTGCACGGCGACCGCGGGGTCGCCGTCGTCAGGACCGGGCACCGGGCAGGAGCGCCGCTCGTCGTCGTCCACGCGGCGAGGGTCCTGCGGACCGGCCCGCCCGCCCTCATCCGAGGCGGGTGAGCAGCGACGAGCCGGGGTCGGCCCGGCGTCCGGGTCATCCCGACGAGGTGAGGCGCCGGCCCGTCGCCGGCACCCAGACTCCGCGGCAACGGCCATCCCTACCCAAGGAGTCTGCGATGTCGTTCTGGGACATTGTCTGGTTCATCTTCATCACGTGGGCCTTCGTGGCCTACCTGATGGTGATGTTCTCGATCGTCGGTGACATCTTCCGTGACCGGGACCTGTCCGGCGTCGCCAAGGCGCTCTGGTGCCTGGCCCTGGTGTTCATCCCGTTCATCACCGCGCTGGTCTACATCGGCACCCGTGGTGGCGGCATGGCCGAACGGTCCGCTCGCGCCTCTGCGGCGCAGCGGCAGCAGCAGGACGCCTACATCCGGGAGGTCGCCGGCCGGACGACGCCCACCGACCAGATCACCCAGGCCCGGGCACTGTTCGACGCCGGCGTGATCTCGCAGTCGGAGTACGACGCCCTGAAGACGAAGGCTCTGGTCTGACCCAGCCACGGTCACCGGAGTTCACCACTCGGGGATGAGGACGGGCGCGTGCGGCCCGCGGGACGCTCGCGCCCTTCGACGGTTGACAGGAGAGGACGAGATCATGACCGCAGGCGTGAGTCCGTCGTATGCCGGAGCGCCACCTGCACGGCGCTCCGGCCTGGCCCGCACCGGCATGGCGGTGTTCGGCGTCGCCGCGCTCGTGGTGGGCGGGATCCTGCTGTTCAACCCGTATGCGGCCGTCCGGACACTGGCGTTGCTCCTCGGGCTTGCGCTGGTCATCAGTGGCTGCCTGGAGATCGCGCTCGGATGGGACTCGCGCGGGCGGGCGTCGTCCCTGGTCCTCGGTGCGATCCTGATCATCGGCGGTCTGCTCGCGGCCTTCTGGCCGGGAGTCACGGTGTGGACCCTCGCCGTCCTCACGGGTGTCTCCCTGCTCGTCCATGGGATCGGGCGCGTCGTGCTGGCGTTCGTCGGCCGGGCGGAGGTCCCCGGCTGGGGCTGGCTGGCTCTGGCCGGGGCATTCAACGTCCTGGTCGGCATCCTGGCCCTGGCCTGGCCGGCGGCCACGGTCGTCGTCCTGTCGTTGATCCTGGCGTTCCAGGTCCTGACCTTCGGTGTCTGCCTGTTGGTGGCGGCCTTCCTCCCGTCGGGGTCGCGCACCTCCGCGCCGGCCTGACCCATGTCCGACGTCAAGATCGAGCACAAGGTCGGGATGACCCGTACCGAGGCAGCGAAGTGGCTGGCCGACGTGGCGAAGGAGCTGAGCGGTGACGGGACCGTCGCCTTCCGCCTGGCCGAGAGCACGGTGGAGCTGAAGGTCTCCGAGAACGTCCGGTTCGAGGCCGAGGTGGAGGTCGACGGCGACCGCGTCGAGCTGGAGCTCGAGCTCTCGTGGTCCAACGCCAGGAAGCCTCCGACGAGCGCCGCCAAGAACGGGTCAGCCGGCGCCTGACCCGACACCGGAGAATCACGGAGGTACCGGCGATGACCCAGCTGGAGACGCCCGCGGTCCAGCCCTCGACAGGGGCGCCGCTGACGGCGGACGAACGCGACGAGCTCCTCCGGCTGCGCCGCGAGCTCGAGTCCATCAGGAACGGCCGCCGACCCCGGCGGCCGTTCCGGTGGCGATCGTTGTCCGCCACCGTGCTGATCGTCCTCGGCTGCGTGCTTGCACCGGTGGCCGGCGTCTCGGTCTGGGTGAACAACCAGGTCTCCGACACCGATCGCTTCGTCCGCACGATGAGCCCGCTCGTCGACGACCCGGACGTGCAGAGCAGGCTGACCGATCGACTCACCGCGACGGTCTTCGAGTACGTCGACGTCCAGAGGATCGCGGACGACGCCGTCGACGCCCTGGCTGCCCAGGGGCTGCCGCCGCAGCTGGCCGACCGGCTGGGCACGCTCACCCCGACCCTTGCCTCCGCGGTGACGGGCTTCGTGCACGACAGGATCGCGGAACTGGTGGCCAGTCCGGCCTTCGCCACGGCCTGGAACCAGGCCATCCGGGTGGTCCACCGCCAGGCCGTCTCGGTGCTGTCCGGGGACGGCGAGGGTGTCGTGATCCGCGGGGACATGGTGCTCCTGGATCTGGCCCCGTTCATCGACCTGGTCAAGGAGCGGCTGAGCGACGCGGGGCTGACCGCGGTCAGCCTGGTGCCCGAGGTCCATCCCACGGTCGAGCTGGCGAAGGCCGACACCCTCGTGAGCGCGCAGACGGCGTACAGCACGCTCGACAGCGTCGCCCGCGTGCTGCCGTGGATCGTGCTGCTCCTGCTCGCCGTGGGGATCTACCTGGCGCGCAACCGGTTCCGCGCGCTCGTCGGGTCGGGGCTGGGCATCGCGCTCTCCATGGTGGTGCTGGGCGCGGGTCTGCTCGTGGCGCGGAGCCTGCTCACCGGGGCCGTGCCGCCAGGCGCCGCCCCGGCCACGGCGTCCGGGTTCGACATCGTCGTGACCTACCTGCGGCTCGGGCTCCGGACGTTGCTCGTGCTCGGACTCGTGCTCGCCCTCGCCGGGTTCCTCGCGGGCCGGTCGGACAGTGCGGTGCGCATCCGGCGCTCCGTGGCCGGGCGACTGCACGGGATCCGCGGCGGGCCGGCCGTGACCGGCCCGGTCCCCACCTTCGTCCGGACGCACCTCCGGGGACTGCGCATCGGCGCCGTGGCCGTCGCCGTCCTGACCTTCGTGTTCATGGAGCAACCGACAGGGGTCACCATCCTGGTCATCGCAGCCCTGCTGCTGGTCGTCCTCGCCCTCATCGAGTTCCTGGGCCGCCCCGGCGACGTGCCCCCTTCGGAGGCCGAGGGGAGCGTCCCGGCGGACGACGTCGCCGGCCCGCCGCCGGCGATCGTGGTGCCGCCCGCTCCCCGTGGAGGAGGGGCACAGGATGTCGTCTCCCGGTGAGACGCATGCCGCTCCGTCCCGGAACGCGCCCGCCGGCAGTGCGGGACGGATCCCGCCGCAGACCACGGTGACCGCCGCACCCGAGAACACCTCGCTACCGGGGGACCGTCCGGCGGTGAACGGTCCGATCCGTCCCGGGGCGTCGTCCCGGCACGTGGCAGCTCCAGCGAGCGGGGCTGCGACCGCACCCCGCGGCCGCGCCGGGGTGGTGACGAGACTGCTGGCCGCCGCGGTCGACGGGGTCGTCGTCGTCGTGCTGGCCGCGCTGGTCGATCTCGGTGCCGCGGGCGCACGGTTCCTCTGGTCCCCAGTGGACTTCCGGTGGCCACAGCCGACGACATCCCTCGTGGTCGCCGTCCTCGTGGCGGTCGCGGTCGTGTACCTGTCCGTCGGGTGGGCGTTGGCCGGGCGGACCTACGGCTCGAAACTGATCGGGCTGCGCGTGCTGTCCTCGCGGCTCGAGCTGCTGAGCTGGATCCGGTCGGTCCTGCGCGCCCTCGTGTGCGTCCTCTGGCCGGTCGGGCTGCTCTGGTGCGGGATCGACCGGACCCGCCGCTCGGTGGCCGACCTCGTGGTCCGGACGGTGGTCGTCTACGACGCCCAGCCGTACGTGCGGGTGCCGGACGGATCCTGACCCGTCCGCCTCACAGCCGGACCGGCGGCCGGGGTACCGCCGGGACCGGGACCGCTGGGCCCGGGGCCGGGACCGGCGGCGCCTGTTGAGCGGTGCCGGTGGGCTCTTTCCGCCGCATCGTGAAGCCGGTGGCGATCAGGCAGGCTCCCTCGACGATCAGCACGACACCCAGGACCGCCGTGAGGACGACGATGGTCGCGCCCGGGTACACCAGGACCACGGCGCCGGCGACGAGGGACACGGCGCCGGAGACCATGCGCCAGCCGCGCGCCGGGCCGCGCTCGGCGACGATGCCCTGCCCGACGCGGATCACACCGCCGACCGTCCAGGCGATCCCGATGAGGAGGCCGAGCACCACCCGGATCTGGAGCGGGTCGCGGAGGCACAGCAGCCCGACCAGCAGCGACAGGGTTCCCAGAACGGCAGAGAGGCCGCGCCACCGAGTGGCGTCGGAGAAGGCAGCAACGAGCTGCAGGACCCCCGAGATCAGCAGGTGGACGCCCAGGAGCACCGCGAGGACGGTGGCAGTCGGGCCCGGCCAGGCGAGCACGACGACGCCGAGCACCGTGCCGAGCGCGCCCTCCGCGATGACGAGGGCGGGGGAGCGCCCGATGCCGGCCAGTCGGTCGACGACCGGGTCCTCCGCACCGGCGGCGGTGGGCGACACGGCCATGGCTCCTCCTGGGTTGCCTGAGCGAAACGGGCCATGCGCAGGATCGCCGTCTCGTGGGGGAGGGACCACGCCCGCCGTGGGTGATCCGCGGAGACGGTCGGCTCCGAGGTCGGCGGCCCCGGGCGGAGCGTCGGCCGCACCGCTCATCCGTCGGGGGTGGCGACGGCGCGCCGGGCGCCGCCGAACCTTGCAGGACCGTCTGCTGTGAGGAGCGCCGTCATGTCCGAACCCTTCCGTGGTGTGGTCAACCTCGACATCCGGGACTCGACGCCCGACTGGGCGCCGTTCTCCCAGCCGGTCGCGCCACCAGGCATGCCCAACGTCGTGTACGTGGTGCTCGACGACGTCGGCTTCGGGGCGCTCGGCTGCTACGGCGGGTTGATCGAGACGCCGAACATCGACCGGATCGCCGCGGCCGGGCTGCGGTACACCCAGTGGCACACCACCGCCCTCTGCTCGCCCACCCGGTCCTGCCTGCTGACCGGCCGCATCCACACCACGAACGGCATGGCGTGCATCACCGAGGCGGCCACCGGGTTCCCCAACGGGAACGGGCACGTGCCGCCCGAGTGCGCCACCCTCCCGGAGGTGCTCGTGGAGCGCGGGATCAGCACCGCGATGGTCGGCAAATGGCACCTGTGCGCCCAGGACGAGATGAACCTCGCCGCGTCGAAGCGAAACTGGCCGACCGGCCGGGGGTTCGAACGGTTCTACGGCTTCCTCGGTGCCGAGACGAACCAGTGGTATCCCGACCTGGTCCACGACAACCACCCCGTCGACCCCCCGGCGTCACCCGCGGAGGGTTACCACCTGAGCGTCGATCTCACCGACAAGGCGATCCAGTTCATCGACGACGTCAAGACGATCGCCCCGGAACGACCGGTGTACCTGTACTACGCGCTCGGTGCCGCGCACGCACCGCACCACGTGCCGCGCGAATGGGCGGACCGGTACAAGGGCCGCTTCGACATGGGCTACGACGTCGCCCGCGAGCAGATCCTGGCCCGCCAGAAGGAACTCGGGATCGTCCCGTCCGCCACCGAGCTCCCGCCCGCCAACCCGATCGGGACGCCGGACGAGCGCCGCGGCCCCGACGGCCAGGCGTTCCCCGCGTTGGACTACACGAAGCCGTGGGACAGCCTCTCCGACGACGAGCGGCGGCTGTTCGCCCGGATGGCGGAGGTGTACGCGGGATTCCTGTCCCACGCCGACGACCAGATCGGCCGGCTCCTCGACTACCTCGAGTCGATCGGCCAGCTGGACAACACGCTCGTCTTCGTCGTCTCCGACAACGGGGCCAGCGGTGAGGGCGGTCCGAACGGCTCGGTCAACGAGAACAAGTTCTTCAACGGCATCCCCGACGACCTGGCCGCGAACCTGGCCATGATCGACCAGCTGGGCGGTCCCGAGACGTACAACCACTACCCCACCGGCTGGGCGATGGCCTTCAACACCCCGTTCAAGATGTGGAAGCGGTACTCCTTCAACGGCGGTACCTGCGACCCGTGCATCGTCTCCTGGCCGGCCGGCATCCCCGCCCGCGGGGAGATCCGGGACCAGTACCACCACGCGATCGACCTGGTGCCCACGGTGCTGGAGTGCCTCGGCCTGGAGCAGCCGAACGCGGTGCGGGGAGTGACCCAGATCCCCATCCAGGGCGTCAGCATGGCGTCCAGCTTCGGCTCGGCCGGCACGCCGTCGGCCAAGCGGACGCAGTTCTACTCGATGCTCGGCACCCGGGCGATCTGGCACGACGGGTGGAAGGCGGTCACCACCCACCCCGCGCTCTCGGGCTGGGGCGACTACGCGCACGACACCTGGGAGCTCTACCACGTCGACACCGACCGGTCGGAGGTGCACGACCTCGCGGCGGAGGAGCCGGACCGGCTGTCGGAGCTCATCGGTCTGTGGTTCTACGAGGCGGGCGTCAACCACGCCTTCCCGCTCGACGACCGCTCCGCCTTGGAGATCATCCTCACGCCCCGGCCGCAGCTCATCCCGCACCGTGACCGCTACGTCTACCGGCCGGGAGCGGCAGAGATCCCGGAGCACATCGCCGTCAATCTGCGGAACCGGGACTTCAGCATCGGAGCCCAGGTAGACCTGGTCGACGGGGCCGCGCAGGGCGTGCTGTTCGCGCACGGCAGCCGCTTCGGCGGGCACGCGCTCTACGTCAAGGACAACCGGCTTCGCTACGTGAACAACTTCGCCGGTGTCGCCGAACAGCGGGTCGAGGCGACCGAGGACCTGCCCACGGGCGAGGACCTGATCCTGTCGGCGAGCTTCGAGAAGTCCGCGGAGGACCCTCCGGGTACCGCGCACGGGACCCTGTCGCTGTTCCACGGTGACCGCAAGGTGGGTGAGGGCACGATCCGCACCCAGCCCGGCTTCTTCTCCCTGGCGGGCGAAGGGTTGACCGTGGGCCGGGACAGCGGGGAGGCGGTCACCGACGACTACCCCGGCGAGGCGCCGTGGCGGTTCACCGGCGGCACCCTGCACCGGGTCGCCGTCGACGTCTCCGGCACGCCGTACGTCGACCTCGAGCGCGAAGCTGCGGCCATGCTCTCCCGGGAATGACCGACGTGCTGGGCCCGGCACGGCGCTGTCGCCGTGCCGGGCCGGAAGTGCCGGCCGACGGGCCGTCCCCCAGGTCACGCCAACGGGGCGATGCGGTTCGCGGCGGGACGGCAGGACAGTGGACACCGGGGGAAGGAGCCTCGTGATGACGACGGCCTACGAGTTCCGCATGGACGGGCGGCTCACCGAGCAGGCGCGGGAAGCCTTCTGCGACATGCGTATCGAGGAGGAGCCAGCCGGGGTGACTCTCTACGGGGACGTGATCGACGAGTCGCACCTGCTCGGGATCCTGGCCCAGTGCCGGATGCTGGGTCTCGTCGTGGTCTCCGCCCACCGGGTGCTGCCGCGCGCGGACCACGGCCGAGCCGGCTCGTTACCCCATCCGAGAGACACGGTGACTGACCTCTCGACGTATCGGTCGCGACGCCGATGACCGCGTAGGACGCCACGCTCGTCCGGCACACGGAACAGGGGACACCGACTGCCCCGCTCGGCGGGACGGTCCGAACCGTGACAGCGCGCACTAGGGTCTCGCAAGGCGTCCGTCGGCAACGGTCAGACGTGCGGTGATGCCCCAGGGATGGCGGTCGGTCATGAGCGGCAAGGTTGTCGTGAACCGGTGTATGTCCCTTGACGGCTTCATCGCCGGTCCCGGGCATTCCATGGACTGGGGGGATGATCGCGCTCTCGCCGACTTCGTGGCACCGGACGATCTGGCGGAGATCGCCGCGGCCACCGGCGCCATGCTCGTCGGCCGGCGGACGTGGGAGGTAGGCGACCGGATGAAGACCGAGAAGCCGGACAGCGTCGACTACCCCTCCTCCGGACCCATGTTCCTCCTCACCCACAGGCCGCTGGAGCCGCCGAACCCGCACGTGACGATCCTCACCGGCGACATCGGCGAAGCGGTCGCCACGGCCCTGGACGCTGCCGGTGGCAAGAGCCTCGAAATCCTCGGCGCCGACGTGGCCGGCCAGTGTCTGCAGCGGGGGCTCGTCGACGAGATCCTGGTGTATGTACTGCCGGTCCTGCTCGGCGACGGCATCCGCTTCTCGGCCCCGGGCCTTGCGAGGACAGGCCTGGCACCGATCAGCAGCACGCGGTCGGGCGACGCCACCATCCTCCGCTTCCGCGTCCGCAAGCAGTCCGACCAGACGGTCTGACAGCGCCGGGTCTCGCGCGCCGGGTCACCCGGGCCGACGCACTGTAGGGAGCACTACACGATGCGCGGGGAGCCGCACACGTGCCGCCTTCTGCAGCACGGTCCAGGCCCTGACGCAGTGCCGACTGCCCCTCGGTCAGGTCACCGGCGTACGACATGCACGGTGCCGACCCTGGGCAGTCGCAGCCGAAGGGACGCACCCCGTCAGAAAACGGTGGACCAGTCGTGCTTCATGCTGACGACGGTCCAGTGGTCCCGCTCAGCCTTCTCCAGCGCCTTCTCGGCGCCCGCCGTGTATGCGAACTCGCGATCGGCATCGTCGTGGAGGACGAGCAGGCGCAGGTACGGCTTGTCCACGTGCTGGGTGAAATCGAGCATCGCGGTGTCCCCGTTGGCGTTGCCTGCCGCGAGCAGCGGTCGACGGCCGACGCGGCTCCAGATGCGGATGGGCTTCTGCGGCCCGTCGTCCAGGTAGTCCGGCACGGGCGTGTGCCTGATCGTGCCGCCACCGGAGTCGCTGCTGTAGGCGAGCGCGGCGGTGCTGCCGATCACCCGCTCGCGGGGAACGCCGTAGAGCTCGGCCGTGACGGGTCGCATGAAGTCGCGGCCGCCGCCGGAGGCGATGTACGTGGCGAACCCGTGGGCCGCGAGATGGCCGAGCAGTTCGACCATCGGCCGGTAGGCGCACTGCAGGTAGGTCCTGTCGAGGGTGGGATGACGGGCGGTCCGGAGGAAGGCGTCGGCCTGCGCCTCGAAGTCCTCGACGCTGATCCCGTCGTACGCGGCCAGGATGCCGGCCGCCATGATCGTCACCAGCCGCTCGTCGCCGGCGTAGTGATCGACCATGACCTGGGACAGCCAGGCGTGGTCGCGTTCACGAGCAGCCTTCCACGGCTGCTGATCGCCGAGCCCGGGATCGGCCTCGGCCATCTCCACCAACCGACGGAGGATGAAGTCCAGCTGGATCGGCATGGGCTTCTCGCACCACAGCGTCCCGTCGTTGTCGAACACGGCGACGCGCTGATCGACCGGCACCTCCTCGACCGCCCGCGCGACGAAGTCGACGACGGCCCGCCGGGCGGGACCGTCGCGCCAGCTCGTGAGCGCCTGGTCGGGCGGCGCAGACCGGGCGTCGGGGACGAGGTGGCTGGTCATGTCCCGACGCTAGGAAGGCTCGTCGACCGGCGGATCACCCCGGAGGGAGGGCTGACGCCGTCGGAGCAGGCCCCGAACACGCCAGGGAGTCGGACCGGGGGAGACCGAGCCAGTCGACCGAACCGTCCGTGGTGACGAACGCGGCGGTCTGCAGGTCTCCGATGAGCGCGCGATCGGCGATGGCGGTCTCGGGCGACACGATCCCCTTCGAGAAGGCGGCGCGGGTCACCCTCGCGGCGTCATGGTCGAGCCGTCGGTGCAGGAGAACGCCGGTTCGCTCCGGGACGACCGCCGGCCGACGCAGGCATCGGACGGACCGACCGGCCCGGGCAACGACGCCGGGCGGGATCACCTTGACGGGATGATCCGCCCACGCCCCGTTCAGGAGAAGGCTGCCGAGGCGTGCACACCGCCCTCGAGGCCCACCTCGGCTCGCGGCAGGTGGCGCGGGTCGTCTACGGCTCGATCATCGGCCTGACGCTGGTCGTCACGCTGGACGAGCACCCTCCATCGGCCGGCGTCATGACCGCGTGGCTGCTGCTGACCGCCGTCGCGGTCGCACTGGCAGAGCTCTACAGCGAGGTCGTGGGGGCGGAGACCAGCGAGCGTCATCGCGTCACGCGCCAGCAGCTCGCGCACATGCTCGAGAGTGCCGGCGCGGTCGGGCTCGGCGTCGGATTCCCCGCGGTCTGGTTCCTGCTCGTGGTCCTGGGGCTGATCGAGATCGACACGGCGTTCGCCATCGCCAAGTGGGGCGGACTCGGGCTGATCGGCTTCTACGGCTTCTGGGCCGCACGCTTCTCGGGTGCCTCGGTGTCGCGCGCACTGGTGCAGGCAGCGTTGGTCGCGGCCATCGGTGCCGTCGTCATCGCCGTCAAGGCTCTGCTGCACTGAGATCCAGACGGCGCTCCTGTTGCCGTGCGGGTCAGTCCACGTCCCCGTGGATGTGCGTCGACACGAAGCGGACGGCGGCCGCGACGTCGGCGAGCGGTTCCCCGGCGGCGGGAAGGGACAGCGCTCGGGAACAGACGGTGCAGTTGCCCAGGAACCGGTCGCCCGAGTACTCGAACGCGCCGACGGCGAAGCGCCTGACGGTCACGTTCCCGTCATCGGAGACGTAGGTGCCCGAGAACGCGAGAGCACGTTCGAGCAGTTCGTCGTCGGTGGGCATGAATCCTCCTGGTGCGCCCAGCCCGCGAGGTGGCGACAGCGGCCCTCTGTTCGGGGGTTCCTTCGTCCCTGAGGTGCTCTCACCCGCGTTGCGCGAGCGCCCGCCTCCTCCGACGACCGGACGTGTCCCGGGGAACCCCCCGGCCCAGGATGGGCGGGCCCTCAGGACGTCCGACGACCGTTCGATCACGGCAAGGCCTCCCGCCGGTCGGCACCGCGACTCGCCGGGGAAGCGGGCCTCGCGCACGCGGAGCCCGACGCCCCCGGACACCACCCTGGGCGGCTCACGCGAAAGGCACATCAGGCGATCTGGCTGATTCCTTCCGGGCGTCAGTTCGAGCGGCCCGGGACCGGGCGCTCCTGTGAAGGAGGGCGACGTCAGGGCGCCAGTTGCTGCACCGATACGACATGCAGGCCGAGCGACTGGACCACCGCGAGGAGCTGGTGCAGCTGCTCGTCCTGATGGACCACGCCGGAGATCACCGTCTCGGCCGTCACCTCGGAGACGTCCATGTCCGCGAACGCGTCCCGCGCCCGCTGGGACAGGCGACCCGTCACGCGGACCTCGTACCGCCGATCCGGCATGGTCGACCTCCGTCGCAGCGTCCGTGCACGTCACCCAGCGTGCGTCCCACCCTCACGGCGGGCTCGCGGTTCCGCCTCACCCGGCTCAGATGAACCGGCTCATCGCACGAGTCCCCGCTCCCGGGCACGCAGAACTGCCTCGCGGCGGGTGGAGACGCCCAACTTGGCGTAGATCGACCGGATGTGGCTCTTGACGGTGTTGACCGAGACGGTGAACTCCGCGGCGATCTCGCGGGCGCTCAGCAACGAGGGCAGGAGGGCCAGCACCGCCATCTCGCGTTCGCTGAGCGGCACGGCCACTTCGGAGTCGATCACTGCGCGCGCAGCGGCCACCCGGGCGACGAAGGATCCCCTGCCGCCATCCCCGATCGCCCGGTCCAGCAGCTGCCGGGTGCACGTCCCCGCCAGGGCGAAAGGCCGGGCCACGCCCAGTGGTTCGGCCGCGGTGAGCGCAGCCTCGAGGGCTGCCCGGCCGATCTCGAGCTCATCGGCCAGCAGCGCAGCTTCTGCTTCGACGAGGTGTGCTTCCACGACGGTGTACGGCAGGAGGTTCCTGGCGTCCGGTTCGAGCACCCGGGCGGCGATGGTCCGCGCGCCGTCGTTCCGGCCCGCGGCAGCCTCCGTCCACGCCTTCATCACCAGGAGCTCGCCAGTGCCGGGGGCCCGCGCGCTGAGCCACCGCACGACCTCGGCCGCGGCACCGCCGTTCCCGCTGACCAGCGCCACCCGGTGCTCGAGGGAGGCGAGCGCGGCGACCGAGGACGGCGCCGACGGGGTGTCCGCGAACTCGATCCTGGCGGCGCGCATCTCGGCCAGTCCGGCCGAGCGGTTCCCCTGATCGGCGACGGCGGCCCCGTGTACAGCGTGCAACAGGTACGCCGCCTCCGGGGGCAGCAGGTCCCAGGTGCTGAGTGCCTCGTCCGACCGGTGGGCCGCCGCTGCCGGGTCGCCCCCCAGCAGGTCGGCGTAGGCGACGAACGCCGCCGGCCCGGCGGACCAGCCCGACGGGTGCCGCCCTCGGCGGGCTGCTGCAGCCAGGGCCTCCTGGGCTGTCGCCTTCATCGTCGGCAGGTCACCTCGCGCGGCGGCCACCGTGGCGAGGATGTACAGGGTCTGCACTTCCAGGTAGCCCAGGTCCTGGTCCCGGGCCAGGCCGAGTGCCCGGTGCAGTTCGAACCGGGCGAAGTCGAAATCTGCGCCGTCCGGATTGCCAAATTCCGCCGTCCCCTTGCTGGCGTGCCACAGGGCCACGAGGGCCGGCTGGGCTCCCGTCGCTTCGCCGGAGATGCCGGTGGCGGTACCGCCCGGCAGGCCCTGGGTCGTGGCCAGGAGTTCGGCGCTCGCCCTCAGCATGCCGAGGTCGGCGCTGGGGTTCTCCGGCCAGGCGCTGCGTGCGTTCTGCAGCTCGACCGCCGCAGCCGGCAGAGCCCGCGCGTCCAGGTGCGTGATGGCTGCCGTGAGGGCCAGCCACGGGTCCGTGGTGCGCGCGCCCGCGCCGACGGCGGCCAGGGCACGCCGCAGCGGGCCGAGATCGCCACCCAGGAACAGGCCGACCCCGGCGGCACGCAGCAGCGAGGCGATGAGCGCGGGATCGCCGGCGCGCTCGGCATGGCGCAGCGCGTGGACCGGTTCGTGCTCCTCGAACCACCACCGGGCCGCCAGGGCCTGAAGGCGCCGGAACTCCTCCGGCCGCTGCCGCGCCAGGTCGGCGACCAGGTAGGAGCGCAGCAGCGAGTGGATGCGGTAGCTCCCGGGGACCGTGCGCTCGACGAGGGGCATCTCCAGCCGCAGCCCGTCGAGCAAGCTGCCGGCATCGGGCCGGCCGGACAGTTCGGCACCGAGGGCCGCCGGCAGGGGGGAGCAGATGCTCACCACCCGGAGGAAGTTCTGCAGTTCGGCACTCAGGCCGTCGAGGATCTCGACCGTGAGGTACTCGGCGACCGATCGCTCGTCCCCCGAGAAGTTGGTGAGGAAGGTGGCCGGGTCCTCGCTGCGTCGCAGGGCGAGCGCGGCGAGCCGGAGTCCGGCCACCCAGCCTTCCGTGCGTGCGTGCAGCACACCGACCTCCGCCGGCGTCAGTCGCAGGCCGGCAGCGTGCAGCAGTGCGGTGGTGTCGTCGACGGTGAATCGCAGGACGTCGGCCCGCAGCTCGTGCAGCCGGCCCTCGAGCCGGAGCCGCGGGACGGAGATCGGCGGGTCGGTCCGGCTCGCCAGGACGAGTCTCACCCCGGCGGGCCGGCGGTGGATCAGCCGGGTGAGGTCGCGCAGCACCTCCTGCCCGGTCAGCTCGTGGACGTCGTCGAGAACCAGGCGCACCGGCGGGTCCAGGCCGTCCAGTGCATCGGCCAGTTCGTCGACGAGGTCCACGGCCCGAGGCCGCTTCGCCAGCTCGGCGATGCGCTCGAGGCCACTGCCGAGCGAGGCGGAGGGCAGCGACACGAGCGCCGCGATCACCGCCGACCAGAGCCGCCGGGGGTCGTTGTCGTCGCGGTCGAGCGAGAGCCAGGCTGTCTCCGGCCCACCCGCGCGCACCCAGTCGGTCAGCAGCAGCGTCTTCCCGGAACCGGCCGGCGCGCTGATCACGATGACCTGGTCGGCGGTCGCCACATCGAGGCGTTCCCGGAGAAGGGGACGCGGCGTGAACTCGGAGGGGAGCTCGGGGACGACCGTCTTGCCGGCCGGCACGCGCAGCGGGACACCGTCTGCCCCAGGTCGGGGGGACCGGCCGACCTCGTGCGCCCGGTGGTCGGGGCCGACCTGGGTGGTCACGTCAGAAGACCGCGTTCGAGGGCGGTCAGGACAGCGGTGCGGCGGGTGTTCACCCCGAGCTTGCCGTAGATGGCTCGGACGTGGCTCTTCACCGTGTTGACCGACACCGCCAGGTCGTCGGCGATCTCACCCAGGTTGCTGAGCGAGACGAGCTGGGTGAGCACGTCCCTCTCTCGCGCGCTCAGATCCGGTGCCGCGGACTGGCTGACCCGTCGCCGGGCGGCCAGGCAGCGGAACGCGAAGGCATCCGGATCCCGGACGCCGCCGAGCTGATCGACGAGCAGGACCCGCAGGCCCTGCCCGGCGAAGGCGAAGGGCCGTAGCAGGTCCATCGGCTCGGCCTGCGCGAGCGCGGCCTGCAAGGCCTGCCGCGCGGCGGGCCGACTGCCCAGGCGGAGGGCGGCCCACGCCTCCACCAGCCAGGCGTCGACGAGGGTGGAGGGCAGGCTCGGCCGGACGCTGCCGTCCAGCAGCGGTGCGACTGCCGCGCGGGCCGTGACCGCCGACCCGGATGCTGCCGCGGACCATGCCCGCATGAGGCCGAGCTCGCCGTCGTGGCCGCTGTGGGCGGCCAGCCGCGTGAGCGACGTGGCCGCGGCGACGGGGTAGTCCAGGAGCAGGGCGGCCCGGTGTTCCAGGAGCGCCGCCGAGGCCCCGACGGGCGCCGGAACGGGTGTCGGGCCCAGTTCGGCCTGGGCCTCCTGCAGTTCGAGGAGTCCGGCGGGCCGGTCCCCGAGGTCGAACAGTGCGCCCCCGCGTGCGCATCGCAGGGTGAACCGGACGACGGCATCCTGCCCGTCCGGTGCGATCCGCAGTCCGTCGACGGCAGCCTGGAGCGCGCGGCCGGGAATCGCGCGGGCCAGGGAGGCCTGCGCCTGCACGGCGTGCGCGGCGGCCGCCCATGGTGAGTCGTGCCAGCCGTGCACCGTCGCCGCTGCGACAGCCGCGTCCGCGGCCGCCGCTGCGCGGGCCAGATCGCCGGCTACGACTGCGGCCGTGCCGATGAGGCAGAGACACTGGACCTCGAGCAGGCCGAAGTGCTGGTCGCGGGCCAGCGCGAGGGCCTTCTCCAGGTCCGTGGCAACGCTCGGGGGTCCCGGCGGCCCCCCGGCGGCGGTCGGGAAGATCCGGGCGACGCCCCGCCCTGCGAGGGCGAGGGCTGCCAGCGCCGTCTCCTCCGGTGTCGCCTCCTGATCGGCCGGCGGACCGCCCAGGCCGGCCAACCGGGCAGTCGCCGCCCTGAAGTGGGCGAGGTCCTCGTCGTCGGATGCGTCGGTGATGCCGGCGGCCCGTTCGACGTCGACCCTCGCTGAGACGCGGTCGGCGTTGCCGAGGTGGATCTGGGCCCGCACGAGCGGTAGCCACGGGTCGATGGGGTCGTCCCCCACCTCGACCAGTCGCAGCGTCCGTAGCAGTTCGGTGTGCTCCCCCCGTGCCACCAACTCCGGCGCCCAGCGGTGCAGCAACGTCGTCAGCAGTGGGCGGTCGCCCGTCTGGGCCGCGTGGCGCAAGGCCTCGACCGGCCGCCTCCGCACTGCCCACCAGGCAGCGGCCTGCCGGTGCAGTTGCGCCGCCACCGCCGGTCCGTGCCGGTAGAGGTCGGCCGTCAGGTAGGTGCGCATCAGCTCCTGGAACCGGAACTCCGTCCGGTGGGGACCGGATGCGACGACGAGACCGGTCGAGCGCTCCAGGGCATCCAGGACGTCGGCGGCGTCGGCGCGCCCGGACAGCTCCGCGGCGAGTGCGGTGGGGATGGGGTCGCTGATGCTCGTGCGCCGGAGAAGGTCGCCGTCTTCGTCGGAGATGTGGGAGAACACCTCGCCGGCGAGGTAGTCGGCCACGGGACGCTCGTCCCCGGAGAAGGCGTCGAGGAAGTGGTCCGGCGACGGGTGATCGCGCAGCGGCAGGGCCGCGAGCCGGATCCCGGCCGCCCACCCGTCGGTGCGTGCGTGGAGCACCCCTGCCTGCTCCGCCGTCAGGTGAAGTCCACACCGGTCGGCCAGCGTCACCGTCTCGCCGAGGGAGAAGCTCAGTTGCGCCGTCCGCAGCTCGCACAACCGCTCCTCGAGGCGCAGCCGCGCCAGGGGGAGGGCCGGGTCGAGCCGGCTCGCGAGCACGAGTCGCACCGTGCTCAGTCGGTCACGCAGGAGCAGGTGCAGGCCACGGAGCGCCTCGGGGCTTCGGAGGTGGTGGGCGTCGTCGAGAACCAGGCGCACGGGAACGGGCAGCTCTCCGAGTGCATCCAGCACCTCGGTCAGGAAGTCGACGCCCACCGTGGTGCGGGGCACGACGAGGCCGTGCAGCCTGCTGTCGGGCGGTACGGCGGGGCAGACGGAGAGTCCGGCGAGGACCGAGGTCCACAGGCGCCGGGGATCGTCGTCCTCCTGGTCCAGCGACACCCAGGCGCAGGCGACGTCCGACCCGCGGACCCACTCCGCGAGCAGCAGCGTCTTCCCGTAGCCGGGTGGGGCGCAGACGAGGGTGAGCGTGCTGCCCAGTCCCCGATCCAACGCGGCGAGCAGCGCCGGACGCGGCACGAACTCCGCCGGAAGGGCGGGGACAGCCGTCCTGGAGCGCGGGACGTGCACCACCACTACCCCTCCTCGCTTCTTGAGAGCGGTACCGGGGCGCTGGCCAGTCCGCGGAACGGGTGCTCGGGGGACCCGGTCGTACGTCGAGCCGCGGAGCCGACGCGTCCTGAGGATCGGGACGGTGCAAGATCCAGCCTCAGGCTTCTCATTCCTGTCGCGCGAAACAGAGTCGAAGGTCATGCGCTTGCCGGCCCGGCGTCGGACCTGTCCCGTCGAGGCCTCGGAACCGTCCGGTGCGGCTGGTCTGCACGACGCTACCGTTGCGCGGCACGGCCGGACGCGTCTCATCCTGCAGGGGTGATTTCCGGCGCGGATCACGGAGTTCCACCATCTCCGGGTGAGTCCGCGCGTGCGGCGGTCCTCCTACCGTGACCGCATGGCGACGCCCGTGCCGGCCGATCGGCCCCTGGTCCCGGAACCAGCAGCTCCGGCTGGACCCGGTCCGGCTGCGCGGCCGGCGGCGGTCGCGGAGGCCGAGGATCGCCTTCGACCGCCCTTCTTCCCCCGGTCGCTGGTGATGCTGCTCGGCGCCGGTGCCGCCGTCCTGGTGCTGAGCGGCATCCGCGCGACGGCCTGGCTGGTCGGCCCCGTGTTCCTGGCTCTCATCGTGGTCATCGCGCTCTACCCCGTCCAGGGCTGGCTGCGCCGCCATCACTGGCCGGCCGGGATCGCGACGCTCGTCCTGGTCGTGCTCGTGGTCGGGGTGCTCGCGTCTTTCGCACTGATCGTCGTGGTGTCCCTGGCAGAGCTGGCCGCCCTCCTGCCGGACTACGCCGACCGGGCCGATCAACTGCTCGGGTCGCTGGCGGGCAGCCTGTCGGGCTTCGGCGTCGAGCCGGCACAACTGGAGGAAGCAGTCGGTTCGGTCAGTCCGGAGAAGGTGGTCTCCCTCATCGGCGGCGTGCTGGCCGCGCTGTCGGGAACGTTGTCGTCGCTGGTCTTCCTGCTCTGCCTGATGCTGTTCCTCAGCGTGGACGCGGCGGGCATCGACAGGCGACTTGCTGCCGTCGCTGTCGACCGACCGCAACTCGAGACCGCCTTGCGCTCCTTCGCGCACGGCACCCGGAGCTATCTCCTGGTCTCCACGGTGTTCGGGCTCATCGTGGGGGTGCTCGACGCGGTGGTGCTGGCGATCATCGGCGTGCCGTTGCCGCTGCTGTGGGGGGTCCTGAGCTTCATGACCAACTACATCCCCAACGTCGGGTTCATCATCGGGCTGGTCCCGCCCGCGCTCCTCGCCCTGCTGACGCTGGGGCTGCCCGAGATGTTCCTGGTGATCGCCGTCTACAGCGTGCTCAACTTCGTCATCCAGTCGTTGATCCAACCTCACTACGTAGGGGACTCCGTCGGCCTGGCGATGACGACGACGTTCGTGGCCCTGGTCTTCTGGGCGTGGCTGCTCGGGCCGTCGGGAGCGTTGCTGGCGATCCCGCTGACCCTGCTGGTGAAGGCACTGCTCGTCGACGTCGATCCGGCGGCGCGCTGGGCGACGGCGCTCGCCGGGAGCCTGGCGTCGGAACCGAGGGAACCGCGGCGACACCGCGTCTTCCGCAAGGACGTCCCCAGAGCTGCGGCGGCGGAAGCGACGGCAGCCTGACGGACGCGCCGACCCCGGTCATGTTCACCCCGCCCGGAGGAGGCCGCCGCGAGCGGCGGGAGCGATCCTCGAGGTCGCGACGCGGTGGCTCGGCGGCCGGCTGCTGACCCCCACCGCCCGAGCCATGCCTTCCGGATGAGGGCCACGGCCGCCGCACGGGCTTCACTGCATCCACCCGCTTCCTCGATCGATCCGCAGGGAGGAGATGGAGTGACCTGGCTGCTTCTGACCGGTGCCGGGCTCGTGGCCGAGACGGTGGTCATCGTGGCGCTGGGACGCACGGCGACCGCCCGGTACGACGCCGGGGCGCCGGTTCGTCGGTCCACCCAGGCGACGCTCTCGGAAGGGATCGCCGCCGGTCGGGCCGCAGCCGACTGACTGCGACGGGTGTCTGCGGTGGCACGGCCACCGTCCGGAGGGACCGACAGGGCACCGTCACATGGCGGTCGCTGTGCCCGTGGACCGTGGACCGGGGGAGACCGTCCTGGCCAGGACCGAGGACACCAGGCTCAACACGCACAGCCCGATGACCAGGTTCAGCAGGGCGGTTGCCAGCCGGCCACCGAGTGTCCCGTCCGCTGCGAAGGGGAGCACGACGCCGAGGACGGTGGCCAGACCGACCATCCAGCCGAAGAACGACCGCGGTCGCGGCGTGGTCAGAGCGAGCAGGTGGCCGACGCCCGTGGCCACGAGGGCCAGTGCGGCCGCGGTGACCGCGTACCGCAGGGCGAAGGAGTCGCCGACGGGCAGCAGTGGCGGCTGGACCATCGGCAGGCCGAAGACGTCCTCGACGATGATGACGCCGACGAAAGCGACGAGGGCCGCGACCACGGCGGTCGCGGCGCCGCCGGCCCACAGCCGCCCTGCCTCGACGCGCGTCCGGCCAGGCCGTGCCTGCCCTGATGTGGGGACCACGTGGTCTCCCTCTCAGGTGTCGACGGATCAAGGGCAAGCGGTCGCCCGACGAGGGGCCCGCCCTCCTCGGGCGAAGAGAGCGAGCACCCGCGCCGGGGCGGAAGCTGCCGCCCGACTCATCCGCCGAGGATCTTCGCCTTCTCCGTGGCGAACTCGTCCTCGGTGAGGACGCCCTGGGCCTTGAGATCGCCCAGGACCTTCAGCTGCTGCAGCGTGTCCGTGGTCGACGGGGCCGACCTCTGCTGCGGAACCGGCTGTGGCTCCTCGACGGCCTGCTCCTGCGCGCCCCAACGGGCCGCCTGCCGGTGCTGTACGCGACCGCTCACGGCGGTCGCGGTGCCGGCGACGACGGCGGTTCGTGCGGCCATCCGCAGCAATCTGGGCATGTCAGGCTCCTGACGGGGTTGCTGCGACGGGCTGCCGGGATTCCGGTACCTCGGTGGCTTCGAGTGCATCGAGGGCGTCCATGACGTCCTGGGCCGGGATGCGCGCACTGGCGATCAGTTCGCCGCCGGATTCCCGCGCCGCTGCGACGAAGGGCACGGCCCAGGTGTTCTCGTAGACGATCAGGACGGCGAGCGTGCCCGGCAGCATGGTCTCCGCGGCATCGCGCATGTCGTCCTCGGTCAGCAGACCCGAACGGACCCAGGCGAGTCCTGCGAAGCCGCCGACCTGCTCCACGTCGTCGCCGATGTCGAGGGCGTAGATGCCGCCGTCGTCCGTCTTGCCCACGACCAGGACGTCGTACAGCGTGACGATGCCCTTGTCCACGAGATCGAGCAGCGCCTGGGCCGCGCCGCCGGTGAGCCGTTCGGCCGAGAATTCGATCAGCACGAAGTCGATGGGGCCGTGCACGTCTGCCGTGGTCATCCTTGCTCTCCTCTCCCTCTGACGGAGGCGTCCTCCGACGCCAGCCGTTGCACCGTCACGCCGATCTGGCAGGTCGTCCTGACCGACCCGTCCGCGCCAGCATCCGGTCGCTGGGCCGCGACGTCGTCGCCCGAGCCGGGTGAACCGCCCCCACCGCCGGCCCGTTCCCCGGTCGTCGGGGAGCGCCCCGGGATGCCGGTGACGGGCTGGGGGACCGATCGAGGGCACGGCGGCTCATGCCCGCCGGACGATGCCCCGCCGCAGGTGTCGCAGGACCGTCGGTACCGGGGGAAAGGAGCCCGGCGATGACGACGAGCCTGTACGAGTTCCGGACGAGATGGTCGAGGCTCCCGTCGCCGCGCGTGACGACAGCCGGCTGGACGCCGGCCCACAGCGCGGCCGCACGATTCCTCGGTGAGTGCTTCGCCGCCGGCGCGGTGCTCGGCACCGTGACCGAGCTGGCCCGGCCCGTGTGGGGGCAGCGCCGTGGCTGACGACCTGGCGATCCTCGACCGCCGCATCACCGACGCACTGGCCGCACTGCGTTGCGCCCGCGCTGTCGTGGAGTGCTCGGCGAACAGCACGACGCGGTGGCACGAGGACATGGCGCAGCGCGTGCTCGACGGACTCCTCGACCAGCGCCCGCGGGCCCAGATGAAGCAGCAGGCCACCGTGCTGGCCGAAGCGATCGTCGGATCACGGTCCGGCGGCTAGCCGCCACCGCGCATCGGGTGGCGACCGCCAGGGCCCCGCGGCGCGCTGGTCGAGTGCCCCGGCCGGTCGCTGCGTCGCACGCCTGGGGGAATGAGCGGGGACGCTCAGGCGTCGAGCAGACCCAGGACGCGGGCCCGGGCGACGGCGGCGTCGCGCGAGTGGACCCCGAGCTTCCGGTACATCGACCACACCTGCGCCTTGACGGTGTGACGGGACAGGAACAGCCGATCCGCGATGCCGGCCACGGTCAGGTGGGTGAGCAGGAGGGGCAGGATGCGCAGCTCGGCGGACGTGAGGGTCGAGCTCCCGGTGCCGGCTGCCTGCAGCGCTCCCGCCCGGTGGCGCAGGTCGTTCGCCTGGTCGACCAGCGTGCCGAGACGAGGACGTCGTCGCAGCACGGCCTCGGCATCCCGGATGAGGTGTCGGGCACCGTTCGCGTCTCCGACGCCGATCGACACCTCGGCCATCTCGAGGAGGGCGCTGACCGCGAACCACGGGACCGCGTGGGAGAGAAGGGGGCGGATCCGGTGGGCCTCCCCGAGGTGGGCCTTCGCCAGCCGTACCTCTCCCCGGTGCTGTGCCACCCGTGCCGCCATCGTGAAGACGACGATGCTGGTGCCGTGCGACTCGGTCCGCGCGCTGCGCGTGACCGCCAGCGCCCGTGCCGCGAGGACCTCCGCCTCGGCCCAGTCCCCGCGTCCTACCGCGAGCATCGCGCGGTAGGAGAGGACGGCGGACAACAGCGGGGTCCGCAGCGTCCCGTCGGTGAGTTCCGTCGCGTCGGCGAATCGCTCCTCGGCGGCGCCTGCGTCGCCCAGGAAGAGGTTCGCCACCCCGCTGAGGAAGACCCGCATCGGGTACTCGGTGTCCGACGACGACCCGGCCGCGCGGACGAGCCCCGCTGCGTCGTCGGCGTCTCGCCGCATCTGTTCCAGGCCGTCGCGGCACATGATGGCCCGCGTCGTGGTCAGCACCATGCCGAACGCGCCGTCCCCGCCCCCGGCAGTGATCCGGTCGGACCAGCGTTCCGCCTGATCCGCCCAGCGGTCCGCGGCAGCGGGCCGGCCGGTGAGCGCGCAGATGTAGGCGGCCCGGGCAGCCATCGCCGGATGTCGCTCGACCGCCTGCCGCGCATCCACCCAGTCGAACCAGCTCATGAGGGTCGACCAGCGACCCGACGCGTACATCGGTGTGCTCAGGGCGATCGCGATGCGTGCGACGCGGTCGACGTCCTCGGCGCTCTGGGCGTGGTGGAGGGCCGTCTCGAGCTGTCCGTCGGCCTCGAACCAGTCGGCCGCCCGGCGGAGGAGGGCCGGTGCCTGCTCGGGGCCGCTCCGGTCCAGCCGGGTGCGGAGCAGATCCCGGAACAGCGGGTGGTAGCGGTACCACTCGCCCCGGCCGTCGAGGGGGACGAGGAAGAGGTTGTCCTGCCGGAGTCGATCGAGGACAGCCGCGGAATCCCTTCGCCCGAGCACGGCGTCGCACAACGGCGCGGACAGCCGATCGACCACCGCGGTCCCGGTCAGGAAGGAGAGGTCGTCCGGAGACAGCCCGGCGAGGACCTCGGTCTGCAGGTAGGCCGCGACATGCCACTCGCCGTGGTCGCGCAGGGGTAGGGCGGTCGCTGCCGGGGTCCGGGAGAGGGCGGCCAGGTAGAGCCCGGCCGCCCATCCTTCGCTGCGCCGCGCCAGCTGCGCGATCTCCTCGTCGGGGAGATCGGCTCCGGCCGCCCGCAACAACGAACGGGCACCGTGCTCGGTGAAGGCCAGATCGTCCACCCCGATCTCCACCGTCCGACCCTGAGCGCGTTGCCGGGCGATCGGCACCGGCATGCTCCGCCCCGCCAGGGCGATCCGGCTGGCACCGCGAACATGACCGACGAGCGTCACGAGCGCGTCGAGCGAGGGGCCGTCGAGAAGATGGTGCACGTCGTCCAGGACCAGGACGACGGGGCGCGGGACGACCGACAGCGCCGCTCCCAGCCGGGGGACCACCGTTCCCGGGACGGAGGCTCCGGCCGAGCGCAGCGCGTCGAAGACCTCGCCGGGCAGCGGACTCACGCGGTCGAGGGCCACGGCGACATGGGTGAGGAGAACGATCGGGTCGTTGTCCCGCGGATCGAGCGACAACCAGGCGAAGGGCCGGTCGTCGGCCTCGGCCCACAGGGTGAGGAGCGTGGTCTTGCCGTACCCGGCGGGTGCGTGGACGACGACGGTCGGCGCCGTCCCGGCGGCCCGCAGACGGGCCAGGAGTTGCGGCCGGGGAACCACACCCGGACGGCTGGTCGGCCGGTACAGCTTCGACTCCAGGATCTCCACGGGTAGACCACCGGGTCGAGCCGTGGGCAGCCTGAGCACCGCTCCTCCGCCATGGGGCTGTGCGGGCATCGGCACCTCGGGTCGCGGGACAGCTGACGCCAACGTAGCGACCAGAACGGTGGGCTGGCATGAAATTGTCCTCGACGGTGATCCGGGGTCTCCCTCATGCAGGGCGGCGCGAACGCCCTCCGGATCCTCATCCGCGGGTGATGCACCACCCGAGCCCGATGAGCAGAGTTCCGTGGGGTCCCCGCGCGTCCAGGTGGAGGCTCCACGGTGCTCGGGGCGCACCCCCGCGCACGCGGGGGAACGCTGGTCCAACCGAGGGAGGGCTCGATGAAGATCGCCGGCATGGTCATCGGAGTGGTTGTCGCAGCTGGAGGGGCCGTGGCATTGATCCGGCGGAACGCACATCACCGCTGATCGCAAGCGGCCGGGGCCGGGCGAGTACTCAGGGGCGCCGGTCCTGCTCGAGGAGCTGCTGTACAAGCCCACGAACTCGCTGGTGGTGCAGAGCCTGCACTCCCAGTTGGGCGCCGAGACCACCAACGGGGACGGTTTCGGCGTCGGCTGGTACGGCACCAGCGAGCAGCCCGGCGTGTTCCGCAGCACCGAGCCGGCGTGGAACGACCGCAACCTCCGTGAGCTCGCCGGGCAGATCAGGTCCCCCAGGGTGCTCGCGCACATCCGGGCATCCACCGGGTCGCCGGTCCAGCAGACGAACTGCCATCCGTTCCGCCACGGCCGCTGGCTGTGGATGCACAACGGCTACATCGACGGATTGCGCACCGTGCGACGGGACCTGGCCATGGAGGTCGACCCCGAGCTCTTCCCGGACATCGAGGGCACGACCGACACCGAGCTCCTCTTCTTTCCTCGCCCTGACATACGGGCTCCAGGCCGATCCCCCCGCGGCGGTGGCCCGGGCGGTCGGATTCGTCGAGGCGACCGGTCGGCGCCGCGGGGTGGAGTTCCCGATCCAGATGACCGTGGTGACGACGGACGGGGAGACCACGTGGGCCTTCCGCTACTCCAGCGAGGGTCGGTCGCGGTCCCTCTTCCACAGTGTCGACGTGTCGACGCTGCGCCAGCAGTACCCCGACAACCCACTGCTCCACCAGGCCTCGGACGACGCCCGCTTGATCGTCTCCGAACCCCTCGGAGACCTCCGCGGAGCCTGGCGCGAGGTGCCGGAGTCCGCCTGCGTCACGATCAGCGGCGGTCGGGACGAGCTCCGGCCCTTCGTGCCGACGGTTCCGTCGTTGGCGGCCTGAGCCGCCCGTCACGGCCAGCCCGACGGCGCCCAGTCTCGGGTGGTTCGCCGTGACGTCCCCCGCTCGTCCCACCTGCGAAGCAGTGAGCCAGATCGATGTCACGGGGGGCGGACGCCCTGCTGAGCTGCACGACGTCCTGGCACCGGACGGCGTCCGGCTCGTCCTGGCGAGGGCGGACGCCGATGTGCGTCGGACACCCGACCACGAGGCACGCGTTCCGTACTCGGGGACGGCGACCGGTTCCGAGCGTTCGCGACGCCGTGGAGAGACTGCATCGGACGCGGGTCGCCGAGCCCGTTCAGGCCCGCGGCTCGGCGGCCGCTGACGCGCCGGTCCGCGACGCCCGGTGCGCCAGCGCCCGGATGCCGAGAAGTGCGGGGGGCGCGAGCAGCACGATCGGGACGATCGCCAGCACCGCGACCTTCAGGCCCCCGTCGCCGAGGAGTGCCCACACGGCGGCGCCGATGGCGAGCAGCCACACCCCGGCGTAGGCGCAGTGCACCCACGCGGGCGGACCTCCGTCAGTCGGCCCGCGCCGCAGCCGGCTCCGCAGCGCTACGAAGAAGGCCGTGCCGGCGACGACGGCGACTGTCACTACCTGGAGGAGGACCGAGCCGATCAGCGGATCACGCTCGTTGGCGTTCGCGGCCGTGGCCACGAAGAGTCCGGCGCAGAGCCCGAAGACGCACGCCTGAACCCAGGGCGGCCGCTTCGTCAGGTAGGCCGCGAGCAGGGCCAAGAGCATCGGGTCTCTCCCTCGGTCCGCCGGAGGCCGCCAGTGTCGCGCCCCTCCGGCGTGCCCGCGTCACCCGGCCGAGGTGAGGAGCTCCCCGGGAACCCCCCGCATCAGCTGCCCCTGCGAGCTCCACCCTCGACGACTGGCATGCCGCGCGCCGAGCCCCGACACGGTCACTCGCCGAAGAGGGTGCCGATCTGGTCGCGGAAGGTCAGCGCCGACAGCGTGCCGAAGAGCAGGATCGACCAGATGAGCACTCCCAGCCGCACCCCGCGGACCCGGATGGGCGCAGGCAGGATCTTGCGATTGATGAGGATCAGCAGCCCCGAGTACAGGAACATCATGAAGCCGCCGACGACGGCCGAGATGACCAGCAGCACGATCGGCTGGGCGAAGCCGGCGAGCAGGACGACGATCCCGATGGCAACCAGGCCCCAGACGAGCGAGGCGTAGATCTTGCTCTCGTTCCCCTGCCGGGCGTACGAGGTCTTGATGACGTCGGCAGCGAGCCGGCTGGTGTAGTCCACGATGCCCAGCGCCGCGGCGAACAGGGCGAAGGCACCGATCGCCCAGAAGAAGTACTGGAACCAGGACCCGACCCGCTCGCCGAGCACCTCGCCCTCGGTCTCGATGAAGCTGATGTCGCTGGCGAGGTCGTCGCGCCCGAAGACGGTGGAATAGGCGAGCAGCGAGGTGAACAGGATCGTGACGAACGTGATCAGCACGAAGGTCGTGAGCTGCTCCATGTTGGCGAACCGCCACCAGCCCCGCCAGCGCCGGAGATTCTCCTTGGTCGGCTCGAAGACGTACCCCGTGCTCGGCACCGCCTCCGGCTCCCCGGTGATCGGGCTGACCAGCCTCGGGACGTAGGAACCCATCCCGAAGCCCTTGTCGCGGATCCAGTTCGCCTGGACCAGGTTCTGGCCACCACCGCCACCGGCGAAGGCCAGGGCACCCAGCAGCAGGGCGAAGCCGAGCTCCTCGGCTGGGATCGTCGCCCGGGTCACGACCTGGGGGACGTCGCTCCACGCCGATGCCCCGATCGCCACGACGGCGGCGACGACGAAGAGGATGAGGACCGCCGCGACCTTCAGCATCTGCGCCCGCTCGAGCGCCACGTAGACGACGGGAGCGAGGGTCAGGATCAGCCCGATGGTCATCAGCATGCCGATGGCGATCCATCGCGGTTCGCCGCCGAAGAGGTACGTGACCAGCGTCGCCGAGCTGGTGGCCCACCCCGGCCACAGGTTCGCGAAGTAGGTGAGCAGCGCGAAGACGAGACCCCAGTGCCGCCAGTACCGACTGAACCCGGTCAGCGCGGTTTCGCCGGTCGCGAGCGTGTACCGCTCGATCTCCATGTTGAGGAAGAACTGGGTGACCAGGCCGACCAGCGCCGCCCAGACGAACACCAGCCCGACCTGCGAGGCGATGTACGGGTAGAGGATGAACTCACCCGACGCGAGTCCGACACCGGCCGCGATGATGCCCGGACCCACCAGGCGCCAGAACCGCTGCGGCTCCGGGGGCATCTCCCGGACCTCCGGGGCGGGCAGGAAGCGGGTGGGGAACGCAGCTGCGACACCCGTCGACCGGTCGTGTCCGGACACCGCACCGTGCGAGCTGGCCACTGCATCCTCTTCCTCGCGGCCGCCGGCAGGCGTGCAGCCAGCCGCGATGCTCTTGGCTGCGAAAGATCCACTGTGCTCCGGGGTCGCGACTTCTGCGAACCGGCGAACGGGCGCCGCATCCGCACCGTTGCGTGGACCTGCCGTGCACGATGGCGACGGCTGACTCGACAGCGCTTGCTCCTGGGGGACGCAATGCAGGAGCCGATGACGTGCGAAACCCTGATCGATGCCTTGCGTCAGCGAATGCGCAAGGACATCGCCCGGATGAAGCGATGGCGCTTCTTCCATCGCGGCCTGGGCATCGTCGGCACCCTCGTTCTCATACTCGGTCCGCTGCTCGTGGCGAACGGTCTGGTTCGGGCGGAGACCACGACAGGTCAGATCCTGCTCAGCTCCGTGGCTGTGGCGGGTGCTCTGGTGACGACGTTCAAGCCCTTCCTCCACCGTCGGAAGCGACGCAACGACATGAACACGATGCGCGCACTCCATGATCAGTTCTGCGCCGAACTGGTAGCCGCCAAAGGAGAGCGGGCTCAGCTCCGAACCTTCGCCACATATGCGACGAGCTTCGCTGCTGTCTATCGAGCCCGCGGGGACAACTTGGTGGACGCCGAACTGGAGCGCGAGGTCATGAACACCAAGGCGGCAGTGGCCGGTGACGATGACCGGACCGACAGATGATCATCCGCGGGTCGAGGCTCAGCCCAGCTCGCGCGGTCACACGGTGTGGGGCGGGTGGGGCTCGAACCCACGACCCAGGGATTATGAGATATCTCAGGGCGTGTCGCTGACCTGCCCGTATATCGACAAAATGGCTGCTGACCTGGGATTTCAACGCTAACCGTCGTTGACTCCCGACGGTGCGATACGGACGTTCTGTGGGCGTCGTGTGGGCGCGGTGTGGGCGCGGTGGGTGTGTGGGGCTCGATGCCGGGAGGGTGATGGGAGGCTTGTCCACACCCCGGTGCTCGTGCGCATTACCGGAGCTCTTGCAGTCGAAGAGCTGGCGTCATACCTGCCAGTTGGCTACTCTCAGCGTATGGCGACGATGGGGCTCACGACGCGACGCGATACCGAAAGGTGGGCTGGCAATCTGCTGCGCAGCGCCCGCGCCAAGAAGAGCGTCTCGCAGGCCCAACTGGCGGAGTTGGCCGGAGTTCCCCGCTCCACCGTGGAACGGATCGAGGCCGGCACCCGGCAGCCCTCGCTGATCACGCTCAGCAAGCTGCTCGCGGCGATCGACCTGGAGATGCGCATTCGGCTGGAGGACTACGACAACCACGACGACATCCTGGACACCACCTACGCCGCGATGCCCCCCGATCAGCAAGCGGCCACCGACGCACGTCACGAGGCGCTGGTCGATGCCTTTTCCGCCGCCGGAAAGCAGTGACCGGCCCCGAGGCAGCCAGCGTAGAGCCGTTCGACGCCGCGCCCATCCTGAGCAGTCTCGAGCGCCACGGCGTGGAGTACGTCGTGGTAGGTGGCTTCGCTGCGGTCGTCCATGGGGCCACCCGGCCCACCCGCGACATCGACATCACCCCCGCTACCACTCCGGAGAACCTGGACCGGCTGGCCGCAGCACTGCGCGAGCTTGATGCGCGCATTCGCACCGACGCCGAGCCGGACGGGCTGCCGTTCAGCACCTCGGGCGAGTCCCTGGCTGGTCAGCGGGTGCTGAATCTGCAGACCCGCCACGGCGAGCTCGACCTGACCATTCGCCCGGCCGCATTCAGGGGCGGCTACGACGACCTGACGCCTGGCGCTAGCCGCCGCATTATCGGTGGTGTCGAGGTGCTCGTTGCAGCGCTCCAGGACGTCATCCGCTCCAAGGAGACCGCGGCACGCCGGAAGGACCAAGAGGCATTGCCCGAGCTGTACCGGCTGGCCGGAGCAACACACCGGCCTCGGGCCGCCCAGCCACCGTCGGAGACCACGCCGGCGAACCCGCCGCTCAGCGGTGCCGAGCGCATCACCGCAGCACGGCAGCGTGCCGCCCAACGCCGGCCCGACCAGACCTGACCCGAGCGATGAAGGTCCGTGGCCGCTGAGCCCTTATCAGCAGGCCCTCCAGTTTTCCTCCAGTTTGCCGGCGGGGACGCGTTCCAGGGCAGGGCGGACCGCGACCTTCTCTCGTCGCCGGCCGATGCTTCTGCGGCGTGGCAGCCCACTGGCGGTCCTCGACCGTTGCCAACGGTGTTGCACCGCGGTCCTCGGGGCGGGCACAGGAGCACCCTTTGGGCCACGCTGCGCGTGGCGCCGGCTGCGCCGTCGTCAAAGTCCGCCTGCGGCGGGCCTGTGCCTGTCGTCCCCGACCCGTCCGGCAGCTCAGCGTAGGGACCTCCCGCGCCGTTTCCTCCCGACCGGACCAAGATCCTTCCGCCCTTCGGGCGCTCCGCTGCGAAAGCAGTCTTGGTCCGGTCGTCCCCCGCCGTCGCTCCCGGCCCCTGAGCAGAGCTCTGTGCCGGACGGGCCGGGGGAATGGGTGGCAGGACACCCGTTCCGTAGCTCCTCCCGTACCAGCTTCGGCTCCCGTTCCGTGAGTAGCTCGGCGTAGTTGCCCGGGCGGCCGCAGTCCTCCGGTGGGCAGGCGCCATGGCCGCTGACGCAGCCGACGGCCTTGCCGACCGGTCCGAGCACCTCGACATCGTGTCCAACCGTCGCCGAAGTCGTGCACCGCGGCGACAGGACGCGGACAGTCGGATCCTTCGCTCGTCGGTCTCGCCTTGCTCGTCCCAGTCGTCGACCGACAACGAGTCGACCACCGAGTCCATGCAAAACGGGTGCACGTGCGGAGTCGGTCCAGTCGAGCACGAGCTGCAGCGCGGCCGAACTGGAGGAAAACAGGAGATCGCGCCTGCACTGTCACCAATCGGAGGAGAACGGCGCCTGTATAGGGCAGGACGTCCCTCGATGGGCGCGGGGTGTGGGAAGCGGACGCCGAACGAGGAGGGTGACATGGGCGATGACCGACATCGACGGCACGACCTGCTGGGCGGCGGCGACTGGCTGCTGCTGGCCGAGGCGCCGGGCTGCTGCCCGTCGGGCGCAGCACCATCGACGCCCTCATCGAGGCCGGCGAGATGCATCCGGTGCGGTCCGGAGGCGACTGTCCCGTCTTCCGCGCCGAGCGTGAACGCAAAGTTCGCCGCCCGAAGACGCCCGAACCGGTTCCGCCCCGGTCGTCGGCACGCAAGCGGCCGAGCACGGACCAGGCCGACCGTTGGAGCTGACCGGCCGTGACCGCTGACAACGCCCCCACCGCGGCGTCCGAGCTGCTGACTCTGGAGGAGACGGCGGCCCTGCTGCGCACCCCGGCGGCCACGCTGCGCTACTGGCGGCACCTCGGGACCGGGCCGGACGGCTTCCGCCTCGGCCGGCGCGTCCTGTATCGGCGCGAGGACGTGGACCGCTGGGTGGCCGAACGGCAGCAGGCGGAGCTGCGGCACCGACCGAGCGGGGCGCCAGGACACAAGCCGGCGTTGTGAACACACGTCTTTCTTCCACAGGCACCCCGCGGCGGTGCCTACCCGGTGTTGAACTGGGCGACGCTGTCAGGCGTGGAACTTGCTCGTCCGACCGGGGCGCGGCCGGTCGTTTTGGCAGCCGGCCTGGGAGCGCCGTTCGTCCCGGCCACCATCGTGGATGAGGGGTAGGAATGCCGTGATCTACCAGCCACGGGGTGGAGATCTCGATCCGGTCGACCTCGAGAACGCGCTGCTGCGCGCCGCATTCGGCGACTACGCCGACGAGGCCGCGATCCTGCTTCTGATCAACTTCGGCCACTGGCTGCCGCAGCTGCAAGCCGCCGGGCTGATCACTGTCGTGGAGGAGGCCGAGGGGATGTGGGCGCGGATCGACTGGCCCGAACTGGATGCGGAGCTGTGCGCCGGACGCCTGCTGGGAAGCAGCGGTGAACTGCGGGTGCTGCACGCGGCCGCGAGCGTCGCCGACGGTCGCCCCGTCGACCTCGGCGACCTCGCCGGGGGCCTTGACCGCCGGGCGCTCGTCCTCGTGCTCGCCGCGATCGCACATGCCGCCGGAAGCCACGAACACCGCCGCGTCAGCTTCGATGACGACGGCGTTCCTTACCCCGGCGAGCAAGTGCCGCCGCTGGTGGCGTGGCCTACACGCGAGTGAGGCGGGAACGGTCTACGTCGCACCGATCAGCAGCGCGCTCCTGAAAGGGCAAGCACCTCAGCACCCGTGTGCACGTCGCCGGTCGTTCGCCCAGTCCGGCGGCTGCGCGGGCACCGCCCACGCACGCGCGGCGTCGTCCGCCGTTGCCGTGCCGCAGAACCAGGAGAGCGCCAGGTAGCTGCTCCGTCGGGACCCAGGCCAGCAGTGGCTTCCAGAGTGCCTCCAGGAAGGTCAGGGCCACGGCCACCAGCACGTTCCGTGCCGTGGCCGCGCCGCGTCCCAGCGCCACGATGCTCGCCACGGCCACGGCCACGGCCACGGCGCAGGCACACCCGGCGACGACGAAGCCGGCCCGCGCCGCGCGGATTTGCCACGGTCGGCGAGGCATGGTGCTCGTGAGCTCGCGAGCCGTACTACGACAGCCGCCCTGCGCGCCGCCGCTGCAGAGCAGCCCGTCCGTGAACGTCCATCGTGTTGAAGACGACGGGGTCGTCGACAGTAGATCCCTTGAGGTCCGCTCCGACTTCGATGATTTCACCCGCGGGTTCGTGCCCGAGGCGGTCGCGCCGACGGGCGGCACGTCACCCCACCCGATGTACATCCCGTCGGCCCCGCAGATGCCGCTCGCACGCATGCGGATCAGGCGTCCTTGGGCCCGGCCGTCGGCTTGTCCGTCGTTCCACTGGTCGCCGATGGCGATCGCGTGCAAGATCGACCGTAGCGACGCCGAGAAGCGAGGACCCTGGCCGAATGGCCCGGCGTATTCGTCGTGGAGGACGGAGCTCCCGAGACCCGTTGGAGGGATCCGCCGTGGAGGACGAGTACGACTACATCATCGTGGGAGCCGGCGCCGCGGGGTGCGTGCTGGCGAACCGCCTGAGCGAGAACCCCGCCACCAAGGTGCTCCTCGTCGAGGCGGGCGGTTCGGTTCTCGACCCGATGGTCAGGATCCCCAAGGGCCTGTACTTCCTGCTCGGCGGAGGCAAGTACGCGTACAGCTACCAGACGTTGCCGGCCGGCCCCAACAAGACGGTCGAGCACTGGATCCGCGGCAAGCTGCTCGGCGGCTCGACGTCCATCAACGGGATGCAGTATCACCGCGGCGACGCCTGGTTCTGGGACGAGCTGGAGCGGCGAGGCAACGACGGCTGGGGCTGGACGCACATGTCGCGCGTCTTCCGCGAGATCGAGGACCACGAGCTGGGCGCCACCGCCACCCGGGGCTCCGGGGGCCGGATGCACATCCACGTCAACCGCCGGCACGACGGAGCTCACGGCGATGCTTCTCGAGGCCGCCGTCGCCACCGGCCTGAAGCACGTCGAGGACGTCAACGAGCCCGGAGCCGAAGAGCGCGTCGGCTTCGTGCCGAACATGATCCGCAAGGGCCTGCGGGAGAGCTCCGACACCGCCTTCCTGAAGCCCGTGCGCAACCGCAAGAACCTGACCGTCGCGACGAAGACGCCCGTCGGCTATGTGCTCTTCGACGGGAAGCGCGCCCGCGGCGTCCGGTTGCGCGACCGGGGAAAGCTGCGTGACGTGCAGGCTCGGCGTGAGGTCATCCTCTCGGCCGGCGGGATCGCGAGCCCGCTCCTCCTCGAACGTTCCGGTGTCGGCAACCCCGAGGTGCTGGGCCGGGTCGGCGTGCCCGTCCTCGCAGAAAGCCCGCAGGTCGGGGAGCGCATTCTCGAGCAGCGCATGCTCGGGTACCAGGCGAAGCTGTCGAAGGACCTGGGCTTCAACAGGCGGATAGGCACGTTCTCGCGGCAGATGTTCGAGGGGGCGAAGTACCTGCTCTCCCGCTCGGGCATCGTCGCGACCGGCGCCTACGAGCTCGTGGCGTTCCACAAGTCGTCGCCCGAGGCGCCCACGGCCGATCTCATCTCGTTCATCAACCCGCTCTCGTTCGACCTGACGGCGGAGAAGCTGGGGCCGGCGAAGCACCCGGGCTTCCAGATCAACGGGCAGCTGGCGCACCCCACCACCGCGAGCTCGGTGCACATCACCGACGTCGATGCCGACGCGCCGCCGGTCATCGACGCGCGATACCTCGAGACGGAGTACGACCGGTCCGCGATGCCGAAGCTGATCGACTGGGCGCGCAAGGCCGCCGCCCAGTCACCCCTCGCCGACGTCATCAGCGAGGAGGAGATACCCGGGCCCGACGTCACGACGCCAGAGCAGCTCATCGCGAGCTCGTGGATGAATCCGCACGTCTACCACGCGACCGGCTCGGCGGGGATGGGCGTGGCCGACGACGACGTGGTCGACGCCTCGGTGTTCCCGCTCCAGCCGGGAAACACCGCCGGCCCGACGGTCGCGATGGCCTGGCGCGCGGCGGACAAGATCCTCGAGGGGTGAGAACAGCCTGAGCCGGTCGTCCGGAGTGTCAGGAGGAAGGAGGCGCGTCGATCCGAAGCGGCTCGTAGCACATGGGCTCGCTGCTGCAGGTCGACGGTGGATATCTCGCACGGTGAACGTCGGTCACCGGAATCCACCGAGAAATCGACGTGCGGGCGGCAGTCGGCCCTGGCAGATATGAGCCGCTCGTCCATCTTTACAGGAGGCGACATGGCGCAGGCCGCGACCCCAAACAGGCGATTGATGCCGGCGGCGTTCTTCGGGCATGGCAATCCGATGAACGCTCTGGAGGTCAACCGCTACACCGCGGCGTGGCAGGCGTTCGGGAAGGCTGTGCCCCGGCCGCGCGCTATCCTGGTGGTCAGCGCGCACTGGTACATCAATGCGACCGCGGTGACCGCGATGCCCCGACCCCGGACCATCCACGACTTCTACGGCTTCCCCCAGGAGTTGTTCGAGGTGCAGTATCCGGCGCCCGGGCTGCCGGAGTTGGCCGACGAGGTCAGCGACGTCGTGCACCCGACCTGGGTCGGAGCTGACGCCGATAGCTGGGGCATCGACCACGGCACCTGGTCGGTCCTGGTGCACGCCTTCCCCGACGCGTCGATCCCGGTCGTGCAACTGTCGATCAACGCGGCCAAGGGCTTCGACCACCACCTCGAGCTCGGCCGGAAGCTGGCCCCGCTGCGGGAGCGCGGGGTGCTGATCGTGGCCAGCGGCAACGTCGTGCACAACCTGCGCGGGATGAACTGGAAGCTGGCCGACCACGGCTTCGACTGGGCGCAGCGGTTCGACGAGGACGCCAAGCAGCGCATGCTCACCGACCCGACCGAGTTCGCCACGCTGGATGCGCACTCGGACTACCGCAACGCCGTCCCCACTCCGGATCACTTCATCCCGGCGCTGTACCTGGCCGGCCTGGCCGGTGCTGCCGGAACCGACGGCCACGACGGCACCAACGTGCTCATCGACGGCTACGCCTACGGGTCCTTGTCGATGACCGCGTACACGCTCGGCATGGACTGCTCGCCCGCCACCGGCGACGAAGGCGCCCCGCTACCGCCGGCAGCTACCCCGCCGGACGAGTCCAACATCTGACCGGGCGGTCACCGCGACGTCGTCTCGGTCGCCCCCGTCAGCCGATCCGGATGATGGGCTTGACCACGGCGCCGGACTCGGCGTCGGCGGCCGCCTGGTTGATCTGGTCGAAGTCGTAGAAACGGACCAGCCGGTCGAACGGGAACCGGCCCTGCATGTACAGGTCGAGCAGTTGCGGGACGAATACGTCGGAAACGCTGTCGCCTTCCACGACCCCCATCAGCGCCTTGCAGCTCTGCATGAACGCATTGGCCGGCAGCTGGATCATCGCGTCCGGCTTCGACGCACCCAGGATCGCCGCCTTGCCCCGCTGGCGCAGCGCCTCCACCGCCTGCCCGATGAGCGCGGGCACGCCGGTGGTGTCCAGGGCGTAGTCGACGCCGCCGCCGGTGATGCGCTTGATCTCGGCGACGGCGTCCTGCTCACCTCCGTTCACCACATGTGTCGCGCCCAGCTCGATGGCCAGGTCGAGCCGTTCGGGCACCAGGTCGACGGCGATGATCGTGGTGGCGCCGGCGACCCGGGCGGCCATCACCGCGCTCAGGCCGACCGCGCCGGCGCCCATCACCGCGAAGCTGTCGCCGACGCCCACCCGCAGCGCCCGCAGCACCGTGCCGGCGCCGGTCTGGATGCCGCAGCCCAGCGGTCCGAGCAGCTCCAGCGGCGCGTCGTCGCGGACCTTGACGGTGTTGCGCTCGTTCGTGATCGCGTAGGTGGCGAACGAGGACTGGCCGAAGAACCGGTCGTGCAGCGTGCCGTTCCCGTCGGCCAGCCGGAGTGCGTGCGAGCCGTCGGGGCGCTGCCCGGCGAAGTTGATGTCGTTGAAGTTGGCGCAGCTGGCCGGCGACCCATCCAGGCACGGTCGGCAGCGACCGCAGGGCAGGAAGCTGACGGCGACGTGGTCGCCCGGCGCCACCTTCTCCACCGCTGCGCCCACCGCTTCGACCACGCCGGCGCCCTCGTGGCCGAGGACCACCGGCAGCGGCACCGGGTAGACCTGGTCGCGGACCACGACGTCGGTGTGGCACAGGCCGGTGGCGACGATCCGCACCAGCACTTCGTCGTCGCGCGGCGGTTCGAGCAGGGCGGGGGCGAGTTCGAACCGTCCCTTCTCCCGGACGACGGCGGCGGTGATCTCCCGAGTGGTCGTGGCGGTCATCGGGTGCCGCTCAGCGGTACTCGAACATGGCCCAGGCGACCATCTCGGCGTTGGGCGGAGTGGCGTAGTCGAAGCCGTACAACTGGCCGTACTTCGGCCGCAGTGCCTCGGTGGCCTCGCGGGACACCGTCCCGAAGAAGTTGGCCAGGAAGGCGGTGTGTGCGCTTTCCGACGGGTCGGCGAAGTCGGAGAAGGGGTGCGCCGCCATCGCCTGGCCGATGGCCTCCTTCATGTCGGCGAGGAAGGAGAACTCGAAGTCGATGTTCTCGCGGGTCCCCACGTTGCCGTGGCTGCCGGACAAATGATCCCAGCCCAGGTCGTAGATCTGCCGGAGGTTGTCCTCGTGCCAGTGGAAGCGCTCGTTGCCGGCGAACTTCCAGAACGGCGGCTGGTCGGGATTGATCAGGTCCGAGGAGTGGATGATCCGCTCGTCGGCGAGCAGCCAGGCGGAATGGTCGTCGGTGTGCGCGGCGAACTCGAACCCGTGCACCTCCACCGTGAGCCCCTCGAAGTCGAACTGCCCACGCGGCCAGTCCAGAACCTCGGTCGGCGGAGGGAACGAGCTGTGGCTCAGGTCCATCACCCGGGCGGTCTTCTCACTGCCGATGATCCGCAGGCTCCGGCCCTGCTGCTCGGCGGCGCCGACGTACTGGCCGATGTCGCCGATGTGGTCGGCGTGGTAGTGCGGGTAGACGACCGTGGTGATCGGCTTGTCGGTGACCGAGGCGATGCCCTGGACGATGCTGTCGTAGACACCCTCCAGGGTGTCCATGACCAACACGCCCTGATCGCCGACGTAGAAGACGGTGCCGTAGTTGAACGACTGCACCCAGTACGACCGCTCCGTCAGCCGCTGCAGCACGTAGGGCTGGGTCATGTTCCGCCGGTACAGGTCGCCGATCTTCACCCCGGGCTGCAGCACCTCCTCCGCCGACGGCTCGACGTAGGTCGCGCCTACGGTGGACGGAGGAGATGACTGGTCGGCCATGGCGAACTCCCGTAGGTGGTCTTCGGGAGCCGGAACCTCCGGTCGCCCCGGATCAGTGTCTGGTCAGTATTCGAGCCAGCACGCAGGTCCGCGAGTCGAGCTCGCGACCGATAGCCCCGGCCACCGCACCCGGAGCCATCAGGGCTGCGTGGGGATCGTTATCCGTGCCTTGAGCACCGGCCAAAGTCGGTGGTCAAGGGTCAGCAGGGGTCAGCACCCTCAAGGCACGGGAGCGGCGCCGAAGCCGCGCTGAGCTGCGCAGATGGACATACGGGCTGGTCAGAATGTGGAGCGGGTGACCGGGATCGAACCGGCATGGCCAGCTTGGAAGGCTGGGGCTACTGAGCGCCATTTCCGCTGGTCGGAGCGTTCCTTGCTTCATGCCGTGCCTTCTGCGTGCCTCTCGGCCGAATCGAGGCCACCTTCCCACGCACCACGGTGCATACCTGCGTGGTGCGCCTGATCCGAGCTTCGATGCGGTTCGTGGCCTGTCAGGACCGCAGGAAGATGGCCGCGGCGCTCAAGCCGATCGACACCGCGCCCACGGCCGAGGCTGCGGAGACCGCGCTGCTGGAGTTCGCCGAGTTCGACATCGGCAAGCGGAACAAGGCCACGGTGGCGACCTGGCAGAGCGCCTGGGAGCGGTTCATCCCGTTCCTGGCGTTCCCACCCGAGGTCCGCAAGATCATCTACACGTCGAACGTGATCGAGTCGCTGAACTACCAGCTCCGCAAGATCATCAAGAACCGGGGGCACCTTCCCGCGACAACGCGCTGATCAAACCGCTCTGACTGGCCATCCGCAATATCGAGGACAAGCGCGCCCCGGGAACGGGCCAAGGAGCACCGCGCAACAGCCGCAAGGTCCCCGACAAGCTCGTCGAGAGCTAAGCAGCTGGTTCATTGCCGCCGTGCCCTGGCTACTCCGCCGACCCGGTCCAGACTGTCCATGAAGGCCACCCGATTCCTGGACGCGTCGCAAACGTCAAAGGGTCAGGCGGTGGCCGCCAAGCTGCGCGGCGGCCTCGCTGACTGCTCACGCGCTACGCCGGTGCGTCGGACAACACCACAGAACTCACGTGCTCGGCGATCGCCAACGACGATGTTGCCGCCGGCGAGGGCGCGTTGCGCACGAACGTGACCGGCCCGCGCTGACTGATCCAGAAGTCATCGACCAGCGTTCCGTCCCTGCGGACGGCTTGGGCGCGCACGCCGGCGGGGGCCGGTTGCAGGTCGGTGAGGGTCAGTTCCGGCAGGTAGCGTCGTGCCTGACGCAGGAAGTACCGCTTGCTGACCGAGCCCAGCAGCTCGCGAGCACCGGTGCGCCAGTGCTGCCGAGCCATCGCGCGAAACCCCGCGTACGTCAGCGTCTCCGCCAGGTCGGGCAGTGAGACGTCGCGCCTGCGATACCCCTCCAACGCCAGCGCGAGGACCGCATTCGGTCCGACGTCCACGCCACCGTCGATGCGCCGGGTCAGATGGATGCCGAGGAAGGGATAGCGCGGGTCCGGTACGGGATAGATCAGGCCGCGCACGAGATCCGCCCGGTCGGTCCGCAGTCGGTAGTATTCACCCCGAAAGGGCACGATCTGCGGGTCGGGGTCATCGCCGGTGCGGCGTGCGAGCCGTGCCGACTGCAGCCCGGCGCAGACGATGACGCGGTCACCGATGAGGTCGCCGCCGGTGGTTTCGACGGAAGGTCGCGGCGCATCGGCGATGATGTTCTGCACCTCGCAACCCAGCCTGATCTCCACGCCGGCGAGTTCGAGTTCTGCCGCGAGTGCGCGGCTCACCGCGGCGTAGTCGACGATGGCCGTGGACGGCGAGTGCAGCGCGGCAATCCCCGCGGCGTGCGGTTCAATCTCGCGAAGTTCTGCCGCGCTCACCGTCCGGACGTCGGCGACGCCGTTCTCCTTTGCCCGTCGCTCGATCTCGGCGAGGCGGGTGAGTTCGGACGGATCCACCGCTACAACGAGCTTTCCGGCATCCTGGAACGGGACGCCCTGCTCGAGGCAATACCGCTTCATGAGCTCGATTCCCCGCCGACAGAGGCGAGCCTTCATCGACCCCGGTTGGTAGTACAAGCCGGCATGCATGACCCCACTGTTGTGGCCGGTCTGGTGATGGGCTACCTCCAGCTCCTTGTCCAGCACCACCACGGTGTTCGACGGATCGCTGCGCACGAGCTGCCGAGCCACAGCGAGACCGATGATCCCGCCGCCGACCACGACGTACTTCATCGCGGGTCCGTCCCTCCTCCGCTCACGCCCGCTGAGCAGGTCACGGCAGAACTCCGTGTGCGATCGCCGCCGTCTTGGTCTTGGTGTAGTAGCGCAGCGCGTCCAGGCCCTGCTCCTTGAACGAGGAGCCCGACTGCTTGAACCCTCCGAAGGGCTGGTGGACATCCCATCCCGACGTCGGCAAGTTGACCGAGACCTGTCCGGTGTCGACCTCGTCGATGAACCGGTGAGCTGCGTGCAGGTCAGCTGTGAAGATTGCCGCCGACAAGCCGTAGTCGGATTCGTTGACCAGCGCGACCGCGTGGTCGAGATCGGCGGCGCGCACCACGGCGATGACTGGGCCGAAGACCTCCTGGCGCCAGATCGTCATCTCTGGCGTGACGTCGCCGAGCACTGTGGGATTGACGAAGCAGCCGTGCTTTCGGTCGTCGTCCGTCGGCGCATCGCCGCCGGTGAGCACCGTCGCGCCCTGCGACTGTGCCTCATGCACGAAGCGCAGAACCGATGCCTGGTGGTCTCTGTGCACCACCGGACCCATCACGGCACCGCGTGCACCGTCGCCCGGACGGTAGGTGGCGGCGGCAGACACCAGGCGTTCGACCAGAAGGTCATGGACGTCGCTGTGCGCGATCACGCGACTGGTCGCGGTGCAGCGTTGACCCGCTTGCGCGAAGGCAGCGGCCGCGATGGTTTTGACGGCGAGATCGAGATCGGCATCAGGCATGACGACCGAGGCGTTCTTGCCGCCCATCTCGGCTTGAAACCGCACCGTCCGCCCGGCGAGCGCGCGCTGCAGCGCGAAGCCGGTCCGGGTTGAGCCGGTGAAGGTGACGGCGGCGATCCGGTCGTCGGCCAGCACCGCGCTGCCCACGACCTCGTTGGCCGCGTTGACGGTGTTCAGGACGCCGGCCGGCAGGCCGGCGTCGTGCAGAGCGCGCGCCAGGTGCTGCATGGACAGCGGAGTCTCCGGCGACGGCTTGACGACGACGGTGTTCCCGGTGACCAGCGCCGGCGAGATCTTGCGCGCCGGGGTCAGCAGCGGATCGTTCCACGGCGTGATCGCGACGATCACGCCGATCGGCTCGCGACGGGTGAGCACGAAGGCGTTCGGGCGGGCGTCGTCGAGGAGATCACCAAAGGGCAGCCGCGCGATGCCGGCGTAGTAGTCCAGGAAGTCGGCGCTCTTGATCACCTCCACACGCGCCTCGGCCAGCGTCTTTCCGTTCTCCCGGGTGATGTCCGCCGCGATCGACTCCGAGCGTTCCCGCAACAGGTCGGCGGCCCGGGAGAGAAAAACACCTCGGTCGATGGCCGACGTCCGCCGCCAGCCGGGAAAGGCCTTCACCGCCGCGTCCACCACCTCCGCAGCCTGCGCCTCCGTCGCCATGGGGTAGACACCCACGACATCGCGCTGGTCGGCCGGGTTCAGATTCGGCTGGGGAGAACCGTCCCCGTTCTGGGACCACGTGCCGTCGACCAGGTTATCGATCAGGGCCGTCATGCGTTCGACTCCTCGAGGTACAGGTGCTTCGGGTCGGCGGCTGCCAGATCGCCGGTGTGCAGCGCCTGGAGCAGCCGGGTGAGGGGGGCGTGGTGGAAGGGCACCGGGTTGTTCGCGCGGGGATAGCGTTCGATGCACTCGGTCGCCATGTCGGTCAGTTGTGTGGCTTGGATCCCGACAGCGCCGAGCGAGGTTGGGAGTCCCACCTGCGCGGCGAGCTCGGCGACCCAGTCCGCCGCGTCCAGGAGCCGCGCCGACCGGCCACCAGTCAGGGCAAGGGCGAGATCCTCGACGCCGTCGATGTCTGCGACCGCGTTGTAGGCGAGGCAGTAGGGGAGGGCCAGTCCGCAGGTCACTCCGTGCGGCAACGGCGCGCGGTTGGCGATCGTGTAGGCCAGCGAATGTCCTAGGACCACACCCGCGTTGAGCGCGAGGCCGGCCAGGTGCGCCCCGTAGAGGGTGGCGCGCCGGGCCGGCACGTCTGATCCGTCGGCCACCGCCCGCGGCAGCGCATCCCGCAGCAGGGCGACGGCGCGCAGGCTCGCCTCCACCGACAGGGCGCTGCGGTTCGTCGAGAGGAAGGCCTCGACGGCATGCGCGAGCGCGTCCATCCCGGTGGACGCCGTCACCCCTGCCGGTAGGCCGCGCACCAGCTCGGCATCCAGAACGGCGAGGGTGGGGACGAGGGCGCGATGGCTGGAGATGACCTTCCGCCCGTCCTCGGAAAGCATCGCGACGCGGGTCACCTCCGCGCCGGTGCCGGTCGTGGTGGGCACGAGGGCCAGCGGCAGCACGGTGCGGCCCGGCATGTCGATGCCCAGACACTCCCGGACCTCGGTGCCGGAGCCGAGAGCCATCGCGACGATCTTGGCGACGTCCATCGCACTTCCGCCACCGACGCCGACGATGGCCGCTGCGCCGAGCCCGCGGGCGAATTCCGTGGCGCGCTCGGCGGTGTCCACCGTCGGCTCGCCCTCGATGTCGGCGAAGACGTGGGCGACCAGGCCGGCGGCGGCCACGCTGTTCAGGACAGGATCGGCCACACCGAAGTTCACGACGGCGCGGTCGGCGATCACCGCCACCGCTCCGTCCGCCACACCCCATGTCCGCAGTGCGTCACCCAACCGCGCAGCGCTGCCGTCCCCGACCAACACCTGCCGGGGCGAGAGGTAGTCCCGCGAGTCCTCGACAAGCAGGGATGCTGACGTCATCGCGCGATCCTCTTCGTGGAGAGCCGGTTCATACGATGTCCTTCTCTTCCTGTGTCAGGTGTCCCAGGCGGAGCTGTTTGGTCTGCATGTAGTGCAGGTTCTCCGGGCGCCGCGGCATCACGAGCGGAATACGGTCCAGACCGTCCGGCAGGTAGGCACGGATTCCGGCGAGCTTGTCGGGATTGTTGGTCATGAGTTGACCGGCCCGGACGCCCAGGTCCCGCAGGATCTGACCGGCGATGCCGTACGTGCGGCCGTCGACCGGGTGCCCCAGGTGCAGGTTCGCCTCGACCGTGTCGTAGCCACGGTCCTGCAGCGAATACGCCTTGATCTTCTCCGCCAGGCCGATGCCTCGTCCCTCCTGACCGCGCAGGTAGACGATGACACCGCGACGGAGCTCGGCAACCCGGCGCATCGCGAACTGCAACTGGTCGCCGCAGTCGCAGCGCAGCGAGCCGAAGACCTCGCCGGTGACGCACTCGGACTGAACGCGGATCGGAACGTCCTGCCCGGACGGCTCACCCATGACCAGCGCGAGGTGCTCGACCCCGTCAACCAGCGAGCGGTAGGAGTGCGCGGTGAAGGTGCCGAACTCGGTCGGCATCTGCGCCGTCGCCACCTTCTCGACCAGCGTCTCGCGGAGCCAGCGGTACTGGATGAGGTCCTCGATGCTGATCATGCAGAGGCCGCTCTTCTCGGCGAGCGTCCGAAGCTCCGGCCGCCTGGCCATGGCGCCGTTGGAACCCACGACCTCGGACAGCACGGCAGCCGGCTGGACCCCGGCTGCACGCGCCAGATCAACCGCCGCCTCGGTGTGGCCCGGCCGGCACAGGACTCCTCCGGGCTGGTACCGCAGAGGGAAGACGTGTCCCGGACGAACGAAATCCTGGGCCGTGCTGCGGGGATCGGCGAGGTGCTTGATCGTGGCGGCGCGATCCGCCGCCGAGATGCCGGTGGTCGTGCCGTGCCGGAAGTCGACGGACACGGTGTACGCAGTGCCGCGGGGGTCCTCGTTGCGCAGCACCATCGGAGGCAGTGCGAGCTCGTCCAGGCGGGGACCGTCGACTGCGACGCACAGCACGCCACTGGTCAGTCGAACCATGTCGGCGACGAGCTCAGGAGTGACCAGCTCGGCGGCGGCGATGAGGTCGCCCTCATTCTCCCGATCATCGCCGTCGCACACGATCACCATCTCCCCGCGACGGATGGCGCTCACGGCTGCCTCGACCGCTAGGGCGCTCGCCAGCTGCGCCGGGACCTCGGCTGGGCCATGCTCCGCGACGGGACGGATCGCGTGCACCCGGCCCGTCATGGGGTGTGTCCTGTCATCGCGGCTTCTCCCTACGTGCGTGTGGTGCATGTCTGGAGTCTGCAAACGGCGAACGCGGCAACGGTGTCGCAGAACGCGACGCGTCTGTTTCAGTTCCGGTCCTTGCGATCGGCCAGCTGGGCCCCGTGGCGCGGCTGATCCCTCGGACTGCTTGTCGGTCGGGTGGCACACGCACCGTGCGACGAGTGAACGAGCACTGCAGGGAGGAGGCCGTGCTCGTTCGCCGGGACTGGTGAAGCGGACAGGCTTGGTCGCCGGGCCGGTCAGTACGCAGTCGAGCCGAGGTCGACGCCGTAGGCGCGGGTCTTGCGATACAGGGTCGCTCGCGAGATTCCCAGTGTCTCGGCCGCTTCCGACTTGTTGCCGTTGCTGCGCCGCACGGCAGCGAGGATTGCGTCGCACTCGATCTGTTCCAAGAGCGTCAGACGGCGCCGCGGTGCGCGTCCGCGGAGTTCTTCCGGCAGATCCGTCGCACGGATGTCTCCGATGGGCCGAGCGAGGAGCACCCGCCGGACGATGTTCTCTAGCTCGCGCACGTTAGCGGGATAGTCGAAGCGGCTGAGCGTCTGAACCGCATCTGCCTGCCACCTTGGCGGGTCGCCCGGCGCATGCCGTTGCGTCAGTGCTGCGAGCAGCGCCGGTAGGTCGTCGAGGCGGTCACGCAGCGACGGGACGGCGACATTGATGACCGACAGCCGGTCGCTGAGTTCGCGATGCGGACCGGTGAGGTCGTCGACGGCAGACACGGTGCCGATCAAACGAGCGCCGCCCTCCACAGCTGCGTCCATGAGCCCGCACAGCGCCCGGACCACCACGCTCTCCAGGGCGTCGATCCTGCGAAGCACGACGATGCGGTCCGGAGATGCCATCGCCGCGCGCACGCCGGTGAGCCACGCCGCAGCACCCTCCAGCGGCTGGAGCGTGGCGTCGCAGACGGTCAGTCGCCCCCCTCGGTCATCCTCGGCGAACAGCGCTCTGACGAGCGCCAGCTTGCCCGTGCCGGGGGGTCCCACGACGAGCATCGGCGCCTGGTTGTGCGTGACTCGCTGGGCCTGTGAGCAGGCCTGCCGCCAGGCAGGACTGTTGCCCGCGAGGCCCGCGAGGGGTGTCCGGCCAGTGGTGGGTGGGGTGATGACGCGAGCCTGCGGCGTCGCTATCCCGGCGGGGATCTCGACGACCGCGCCGATCGGGACGCCGCCGTCCTCCACGGTGCTGCAGTGAACCCGAACCAGCCGACCGCTCCTGAGCGGCATGTCGATCTCGATGGTGCTCGCGGTGCGGATCGCTCGTGAGGCGTGCTCCCACAACAGGGCCTGCTCGATCTCGTCGGTGATCCGGTCGGCTGCCGGATTCTTGATGATGACCTGGTCGTTGAGCACTACCACCGGGTGGTTGCTGCGCTTGTGCACCTGCAGGAATCGCTCGAGAAGCAGCCGCTCCTTCCGTGAGCTCCCCAGATACAGGCGACGCTCGATCTCGTGAGCCGTCTCCAGCGCGAAGGGCAACAGGAGGCTGTTGGTGTCCTCGACCCGGCAGGTCATGTTGAGCACGCCCACGAGGCGGCGGGAGATCGGGTGCCGGATGGGCACGCCGACGCAGGCGAACGGGTGAAAGGCATCGGTGAAATGCTCCGCACCGATGATCTGCACGGGCTTGAGCTCCTCGAGCACCGTGCCGATGCCGTTGGTCCCGGCGATGCCTTCGTCCAGCAGCCAGCCACGATCGCTACCGGAGGTATCCAGGAGCTTCGCCAGCCCCTCGTCTCCGGTCCAGCGGTCCACCACGACGCCGGTGCGGTCGGCGACCAGGAGCCCGGTTGCGGTTCCGGCGAGTTGTTCGGCGCGCTTGCTGAGAACGCCTCGGGCGACACGTGCCAGGACGCCGTCCCGGTTGACTGATCCTGCCTCGGGCTGCGCCGCCACGTCCGGGCTGAGCCCGTTCATGACACATCGTCGCCAGGAGCCGGCGATCTCTGGCCGCAAGGTCTGCGTCTCCGAGAAGTCGCCCGTGTCGAGCAGATGCTCTCGCATGCGAAGCAGAACGGCGGATGGCGCAGCGACCGTCGTCATGCATTCTCCTTGAGGCGAGAATCACGTTTTGCGTGATTATGAGGCCATCCACAGGGCGCGCAGTGTTGCAGCTTGAAACACGCAGGTCACCGGCTGGCCGCGCGTTGGACATCCGTCCGTGGGCATCGATCGGACAGCAGGGGTGCTTGCGGCCCGCGGGGATACCTGCCGTGCTCACGAACTGAGACGGGCATGTCGCAAGAAGCAACAACCCGTCACGGCCATCTCCCAGAGAGTTCTCCCCCAGCGCAGATGGCGCCCGGAGAACGTCTCCTTGGAGGAATCAGTGGGTAACAGACGCCCAGTGCGGCGCGCCGCACTTGTCACGGGGGTGGCCGGCGTTCTGGCCTTCACCGTGGCCTGCAGCCCGTCGACGGCGAATTCGACAGACGATGCCGCCGCCGACAACAGCACGAAGATCGACGAGTTCCTGCTGCCGCCCGGGGATGCGGAGAGCTTCGCAGCCGAGCCGGGCACTCCCGTCACCGCACCTATCCAGGGCGGCACGGTCTCGCTGCCCTACACCCACGTGCTGCCGCTGCCAGACGGTCCGATCGGGGATCCGAACAAGACCTATACCTTCTGCTTCTCGCAGGCGCTGACCGGCTCGACCTGGGCGGTCGCCCAGCAGGAGAGCGTCATGATCGAGGCCGCGCGTCACCCCAACGTGGAGGTGTTGTACTACAACACCAACAACGACCCGTTGAAGCAGGTCGCCGACCTCGAGAGCTGTCTGGCCCAGAAGGTGGACGCGTTCCTCATCTGGCCGCACTCGGTCGAACCGTTGACGCCGGAGATCGAGAAGCTGAACCAGGCCGGGCAGGTCGTCATCGGCATGGAGCGCACCGTCGCCACCCGCGACTATGACACCTGGATCTACCTCGACCACCGCAAGGCCACCGCCGACATGGCCGAGGCGATCGGCGAGCAGCTCGGCGGCAAGGGCACGGTCGTGGAAACCGACGGCGCCCTCGGGTCCTCACCGCAGATCCTGTGGCGCACCCTCCTGGCGCAGAACCTCAGGGAGAAGTACCCCGACATCAAGGTCGAGTACACCGCTCCGACCGACTACAGCCGCGGCCAGGGCTACAAGGTTGCACTCGACTTCCTCCAGTCCCGTCAGGGGGAGGAGATCGATGCCTGGTTCACGCAGTACAGCGAAATCGGGTTCGGCGTGGCGCAGGCCCTGGAGGACTACGACCGCACCGACATCCCGCACTTCACGGTGGTCGACGGCAAGGTCGCCACGCAGGCGGCGATCGACGGCACGTTCTTCGCCATCTCTCCATGGACGCCGATCCACGGGGACGTCGCATTGCGGGCGGCGATCTACCACCTGACCGGCGAGGAGGTCCCGCACGACTTGGCGCTGGGGCAGCCGCCGCTCATCACCCCCGAGACGGCTCCGGAGGAGCTGCAGCGGACCTGGCCGGGCTGACCCCTCAGAGGTAGCCGCGGACCGGATCGACCGCGGGATGTGGGAGGCGACTACCCGCCTCCCACATCCCGCCACCACTCCCGGCAGGCGTCAGGACAGAAGGATCCACCATGACCGTAGACAACCTTCAGCTCGACCGGCCGCCCCTGGGTGGCTCTCAGGGTGTCCGATTCAGCCCTGTACAGCACAACGTGTTGGACGCTCTCGCCGACGCGCTCGTCCCGCCGGGCGGCGGTTTCCCCGCCCCCAGCGAGGTCGACGTGGCCGGCTTCGTCGCCCGCTACACCACGCCCACGGGGCAACTGCCCCGGTGGTACCCCTACCTGGCCGAGGACGACCTCAAGGCCCGGCTGGACGCGCTGTCGGCCCAGGCCGATGACCCGGTGGCGACGCTGACCGCGCTGGAGCAGGACGACCCCGCCTTCTTCACCGCCCTGCGCGACGTCGTCTACCTCGGCTATTACAGCCGCCCGGCGGTGACCCGGGCCATCAACGCGACCGTCCCGGCGGCCCGCGACTATCGCAACACCCCGCAGCCCTACGGCTACCTCGACGGGCTCGAGGAGTGGGACTCCGAACTGTTCAGCAGGGTGCGGGGCAGTTTCCTGGCGACCACTGAGGTGAAGCCCCTCGACCGCCTGCCCAACTTCGAGGAAGCGAGCGAGAACTGATGGCCAGCTACAGCGAGACCGACGTCCTGGTCATCGGAGCAGGCGCCGGCGGCGCGGCGGTGAGCAAGCGGCTCAGCGACGCCGGCATCAAGGTAACCTGCCTGGAGCAGGGTGACTGGGTGCACCCGCTAGAGCACCCGCACTTCCACTCGGAATGGGAGATCGAGAAACGGCGCGGGTGGTCACACGACCCAAACGTTCGCCGGCTCCCCGAGGACTACCCGACCACGGGCAACACCCCACCGCTGATGTACAACGCGGTCGGCGGCTCGGCGATCATCTACGCCGGAGCCTGGCCGCGGTTCAAGCCGGTCGACTTCCGGCGCGGCACCGAGCACGGCCTCGAGGGAACGATCGACTGGCCGATCAGCTACGAGGACCTCGAGCCGTTCTACGCCATCAACGACGCCGAGGTGGGCGTGGCCCGCCGACCGGGTGACCCGGGCAACCCGGCCCGGCTGCCCGGCTGGGGCCCGGCCATCCCGCCCGGCAAGGTGGGCAACCGCCTGGCGCGCGCGTTCGACACCCTTGGCTGGCACTGGTGGCCGGCCGACCACTCGATCCTGACCCGACCCAAGGACAACCGGCTGGCCTGCAACGCCTGCGGCCCCTGCCTGGCCGGCTGCCCTCGCCACTCCATCGCCACCCCGGACGTCACGTACTGGCCCAAGGCACTGAGCAACGGTGTCGACCTGCGCACCAACGCACGTGTGGAGCGCATCAACGTGGACAAGGGGCGTGCGACGGGGGCCACGTACATCGACCGCCGCACCGGCCAACGCTCCGAGGTGCGAGCCAAGATCGTGGTGCTGTCCGCCAACGGCGTCGGCACGCCGCGGCTGCTGCTGATGTCGGGACAGGCCGGTTACCCGGACGGGCTGGCCAACTCCAGTGGCCTCGTAGGAACCCATCTGATGTTCCACGCCTGGGCCTTCGAAGACTTCTGGTTCGACGAACCCATCGAAGGCTACAAGGCCCAGGAGGCTGCGGTCCTGTACAGCCAGGAGTTCTACAACAGCGATCCCGACCGCGGCTTCGTCAACGGGTTCTCCATCCAGGTCGGGCGCTCCTCCGGGGCTGCGCACAGCGCGCTCGGCGCCAACAGCGGAAACCTGGCCCCCTGGGGCGCAAGCCACCGCGAGTTCTTCAACACCCACTTCGGCAGTCATCTCCTGGTCTACATCCAGGGCGAGGACCTGCCGATCGCGACCAACCGGGTGACCCTGGACTCGACGGTCACCGACTCCAGCGGCCTGCCCGCGGCGCACGTCAACTACGAGCTACACGAGAACGACCGGCGGCTGCTCGCGTACGGCCGCGAACGGGCCCGGGAGGCGGCGGCTGTGGCCGGAGGGCTCATCGACTCCTCGAGCAGCGGCAGCGGCGGCGACGACTTCCCGCAACCGGGCTGGCACCTGATGGGGACCGCGCGGATGGGCAACACGCCCGAGGACTCGGTGACCAACAAGTTCAACCAGACCTGGGACGTCCCGAACCTGTTCATCGCCGACGGCAGTTCGCTGCCCACCAGCGCCGCCGTCAACCCGACAAGCACGCTGCAGGCGGTCGCCGTCCGGTGCGCGGAGTACATCAAGGACAACCACGCCGAGATCCTCGGCCAGAAGACCACGCCCCGGAACGATGAACTCCCGGCCGGTTGACGCACACGCCGTGGCCCCGGTTCCCCCGGCCACGGCGGCGGCGCCGCTGCTGACGCTCACCCAGATCAGCAAGCGGTTTCCAGGGGTCAACGCGCTCACCCGCGTGGACCTCGAGCTGAGCGCCGGCCGCTCGCACGCTCTGGTGGGGGAGAACGGGGCAGGTAAGTCGACCCTGATCAAAGTCATCGCGGGGTCCATGGCACCGGACGAAGGGGAGATCCGGATCGACGGCCTGCCGGTGCACCTGCGCACCCCGGCCGAGGCACGCCGGCACGGCATCAGCCTGATCCCGCAGGAGCTCTCACTGGCAGGCGACCGCAGCGTCGCGGAGAACATCTACATGGGCCACCTGCCGCGGCGGGCCGGCCTGGTGAACCGCCGAGAGTTGCTCAAGCGGACCAGCGAGCTGCTGGACCGCCTGGGTGTGTCGATCGACCCGCGTACGCCATTGGCGTCACATCCACCAGCGGTGCGCCAGATGGTGATGATCGCCCGGGGCATCGCCTTGCGCGGCCGGCTGTTCATCCTGGATGAGCCGACCGCAGCGCTGACCGACCCGGAGATCGAGCGCCTCTTCGCGGTGTTGTCGGAGCTCAAGGCGAACGGTGCTGCGCTGCTGTACGTCAGCCACCGGCTGCCCGAACTCGCGCAGATCGCCGACGACATCACCGTGCTGCGCGACGGGCACGTCGTCGGGCACATGCCGGCCAAGGAGGCCACCGAGGACGCCCTGGTCCGCGCCATGGTGGGTCGGCCGGTGGAGCGATTCTTCGACACCCGGAGCGCGCACCACGTCGACAAGAAGGTGGTCCTGTCGGTCAACGATCTGGGCCGTGACGGGGTGTTCTCGAACGTCAGTTTCGACGTGCACAGCGGGGAGGTCCTGGGAATCGCCGGCCTGATGGGTGCCGGACGCACCGAGGTGGCACGCGCGATCTTCGGTCTGGACCGGCTGCACCACGGCACCATCCGCATTGACGGCCGTCCGGTCACGACGCGTTCGCCGCGCAAGGCCATCAACGCCGGCTTGGCCCTGGTGCCGGAGGAGCGCAAGGAGCAGGGCCTCGTGCTCGGCTTCTCGATCGCCGACAACATCAGCCTTCCGCACTTGCGGGCGATGTCGACGGCGCTGTTCCTGCGACGGCGGCGCCTGCGGTCCTACAGCAAGCAGGCCAGTGACGCGGTCGGGGTGAAGGCGCCCAGCACGAGCACCCTGGTCCGCAACCTGTCGGGAGGCAACCAGCAGAAGGTGATCCTGGCCCGGTGGCTGGCGAAGCAGCCGCGGGTCTACATCCTCGACGAACCGACCAGGGGTATCGACGTCGGTGCGAAGGCAGAGATCTACCAGCAGATCGGACGACTCGCCGACCACGGGGCAGCCGTCCTCGTCATCTCCTCCGAACTGCCCGAGCTGCTCGGCATATGCGACCGCATCCTCGTGATGCGACACGGCCGGAGCGTCGGAGAGCTCGATGCAGCAACCGCCACCGAGGAATCGGTCCTCGAACTCGCGATGGGAACTCAGGGATCATGACAGCGATCGATACCCCGGCCACCACCTCACCGACGTCGCCCGCCGCCCGGTCGGATCGCACCTCTCCGTTCGCCACGGCGCGGAAGCTGTTCGCGACGAGCGGCATGGTGCCCGCGCTCGTCGTACTGGTCATCGCCGGGTCGCTGCTCTCCCCGGCATTCCTGACCTCGACCAACCTATCCAACGTCCTGCGACTGTCGGCCGTGCTGGGGCTCCTCGCGATCGGACAGACCTTCGTCGTGCTGTCCGGCGGTGGCGGCATCGACCTGTCCGTCGCCTCGGTCGCTGCCGCCGCGGCGGTCGTCGGCGCGGCATTCCAGTCCTACGGGCCGGCTGCGGTCATCGTCGCCAGCCTCGCGACCGGTGTCTTCTTCGGCCTGGTCAACGGTCTCGGGGTCACCACCGCCGGGTTGCAGCCGTTCATCGTCACGCTCGCCACCTTGACCATAGGTCGCGGAGTCGCGTTTCAGCTCACCAACGCCCGACCGGTCTACATTGAGACGGCCAATCTGTCCTTCCTGTCCACGGGCACGATCGGCCCCATTGCGGTCCCCATCGTCATCTTCGTGGTGACCGCCGTCCTGGGACAGGTCGCCCTGTCCCGAACGGTCCTGGGGCGCAACCTGTACGCCGTGGGAGGCAACGAGGACGCCGCCTTCGGGTCGGGTATCAACGTGCGCGCCTACCGCCTGGGCGTCTACGTGATCAGCGGGCTCCTCGCCGGGATGGCGGGGGTGCTGGGCATGGCTCAGCTGAACACCGCAGACCCGAACTTCGCCAACGGCTACGAGCTCAGCGCCATCGCAGCGGTCGTCGTGGGAGGCGCGCTGCTCTCTGGCGGACGCGGGTCGATCGTCGGGGCCTGCGTGGGCGTGCTGATCATCGCCCTGGTGTCCAACCTGCTCAACCTGCTCAACGTCAACCCGTGGACCAACCTGATGGTCACCGGCGTCATCATCATCGTGGTGGTGGCGCTGAACCGCCAGCAGAGCGACACCGGTCCCGATCGCCGGCTCTGGAAAGGCGCACCGCTGTACGTGGCGTTGCTGCTCGGTGCCATCCTCCTCTTCGGCTACTTCGGCTGAGCCGCCCGATGAATGAGATCCAGCGTCCGGCCACCATCGGGCACGTCGTCGCGCAACGCGTCGTCGCGGCGGCCGTTGCCGCCGCGGAGGACCTCGATGTTAGGGCCTGCGTGGCGGTCGTGGACAGCAGCGCGCATCTGCTGGCCTTCGTGCGGATGGACGGCGCGCCCCTGCTGTCCCAGCAGATGGCCGAGAACAAGGCCTACACCGTGGCGGCGTTCAACGGAGTGCCCACGCACGAGTGGTGGGAGCGGATTGCCGACGACCCGGCGCTGGTCCACGGCTTGCCGCAGACGGAGCGGATGGTGCTCTTCGCCGGAGGCGTGCCGATCACCCACCGCCGCCGCATGGTCGGCGCGGTGGGGGTCTCCGGGGGCAGTGCGGAGCAGGACCGCACGATCGCCGAGGCGGCGTCGTGCGCCGCCCCGGCGGCCGGGTCCGGGCGCTGACGTGGCGCGGGCGGAACCGGCCCTCACGCTGGCGCGCTTCGTTGGTCCCGGTTCCGACCGGGCACGCGTGGGGGCCGTCGTGGTCGACGACGTGTTCCCGCTGGCGGTGGGCGGTCTCGCTGAACTGCTGCACCTGTCGGCGACGGACATCCGCGCCCTGGTCACCGAAGCGTGCGCCGCCGGTCCGGGGGAGCCCGCCTCCGCCCAGCAGTGGCTGCCTCCCGTCGAAGGGGTCATGGAGGTGTGGGCGGCGGGAGTCACCTACGCCCGGTCCCTGGACGCCCGGGTCGAGGAGAGCCAGCGCGGCTCCGTCTACGAGCAGGTCTACCTCAGCGAACGGCCGGAGCTGTTCTTCAAAGCTGTGCCCTGGCGAGTCGTCAGCGACGGGGAGCCTGTCGCCGTCCGGGCCGACTCCTGGTCCTCGGCCCCCGAACCAGAGCTGGCGGTCCTCACCAACGCCGCCGGGGAGGTGATGGGGTACACGGTCTGCAACGACGTCAGCTCCCGGAGCATCGAAGGCGAAAACCCGCTGTACCTGCCGCAGGCAAAGGTGTATGCGGGGAGCTGCGCGGTCGGCGCCCTGATCACCCCGTGGTGGGAGGTGCCGAACCCTTACGACCTGCAGATCGTGATGACGATCCACCGCGACGGCATGCCGGTGTTCTCGGGAAGCACGAGCACTGCGCTGCTCAGGCGCCGTATCGAGGACCTGGTGGCCTGGCTCTACGCCGAGCAGGACTTTCCCGACGGTGCGGTCCTATCGACCGGCACTGCGCTGGTTCCCGACCTCAGCCTCACGCTGAGCGCTGGCGACCGGGTAGAGATCACCATCCCTGGCGTGGGCAGGCTCGACAACCCCGTCGTCGAGGGCAAACGTGCGATGTCGTGGCTCATCCCTGGGCAGCACCGGTCCTCCCCGGAGGGCGTATGGCCACCATCACGTCGTTGACCGCTCTGGACGTCCGGTTCCCCACGTCGTTGCAATTGGACGGCTCGGATGCGATGAACCCGGACCCGGACTACTCCGCGGCATACGTAGTTCTCACGACCGACGCGGACGACGGCCACAGCGGCCATGCCCTGGCCTTCACCATCGGCCGCGGCAACGACGTGCAGGTCGCCGCGGTCGCTGCCCTAGCCCCCCTCGTGCAGGGACAGCCGGTGCCCGGGACCGCGGCCGAGCTCAGCGACTTCACCCGGAGGCTGAGCCACGATTCGCAGCTGCGGTGGCTCGGCCCCGAGAAGGGGGTCATGCACATGGCCGTGGGGGCGGTCGTCAATGCGTCGTTCGACCTGGTGGCCAAGCGGGCCGGCCAACCGCTCTGGCAGTACCTGGCCGACCTAAGCCCACAAGACCTAGTGACATTGGTGGACTTCCGGTACCTACGTGACGCGCTGAGGGAGTCGGAGGCGCTGGACCTGCTGGTGGCGGCCCGGCCTGGTCTCGACGCACGTCGGGACCGGCTGCTGCGTGAGGGTTACCCGGCGTACACCACCAGCCCGGGATGGCTCGGGTACTCCGACGCGAAGCTGGCCGCGCTGGCGACGCAGGCTGTTGCGCAGGGCTTCACCCTGATCAAGCTGAAGGTCGGGGCGGATCTGGCCGACGACCTGCGCCGGTTCGAGACGGCCAGGGCGGCGGTGGGTCCGGGCATCCGGATCGCGGCCGACGCCAACCAGCGATGGGACGTCGGCGACGCGGTCCGGTGGATCCGGGAGCTCGCCCGCTTCGACCCGTTTTGGATCGAGGAGCCGACCAGCCCGGACGACGTGCTCGGCCACGCGACCATCCGGGCCGCGGTGGCGCCGGTGAAGGTGGCCACGGGCGAGCACGTCCACAACCGGGTGATGTTCAAGCAACTCCTGCAGGCCTCGGCCATCGACGTGCTCCAGCTGGACGCCACGCGGGTCGGCGGCGTGCCCGAGAACATCGCGATCCTCCTGCTCGCGGCCAAGTTCGGTGTCCCGGTCTGCCCGCACGCCGGAGGAGTCGGGCTCTGCGAGCTCGTCCAGCACCTGGCGATGTTCGACTTCCTCGCCGTGAGCGGGCGTCTCGACGACCGCATGCTGGAGTACGTCGACCATCTGCATGAGCATTTCGTCGAGCCGGTACGGGTCCGCAACGGCCGCTACCTGGCGCCACTGCGGCCCGGCTTCAGCGCAGAGATGGTCCCTGACTCGCTGTCCCGCTACGCGTTCCCTGACGGGCGCGTCTGGACCCCGAGCGCCGACGGATAACGACGCGCGGACGGGTGCTTCTGACACAGAACCGTCGCAACCTGCAACACCTCCGGCCGTTGCGGAGCACCAAAAATGGCCGTTGCGGAGCACTACGAATTCTGCCGAAGAACAGCCGCTCACAGGAGGGAAAGCACATGCGTCTTGGGATGTTCATCCAGCCGGGACACTTTCCGGAGTACAGCTACAAGGCCGGCTACGACTACGACCTCGAACAGATCAAGCTCCTGGATGAGCTCGGCTATGACGAGGTGTGGCTAGGCGAGCATTTCACGAGCCGGTACGAAAACAACCCCGCACCGGATCTGCTGATCGCGCAGGCGATCCGCGAGACCACGAACATCAAGCTCGCCGTGGGTGCACACGCGCTGCCCTACCACCACCCCATGGAGCTGGCCTGTCGCGTCGCAGCCCTCGACCACCTCTCCGAGGGGCGCATTCTGATGGGGGCAGGCTCGGGCGCGATCCCCTCGGACTGGAACGCCTTCTGCGTGGACGGCATGAGCGGCCAGCACCGCGAGATGGCCCGAGAGTCTCTGGAGATCATCCAGCGGCTCTGGACCGACAAGACCCCGTGGAAGTACGAGGGCAAGTTCTGGACCGTGGAGCGGATCGCCGACGACTGGGGTGCCGAGGGGGGCCTCGGCTGGCACATGTACCCCTATCAGGAGCCGCACCCGCCGATCGCATTCGCCGGGTTCAGCGAGCGTTCCGGCAGCCTGAAGATCGCGGGCATGAAGGGCTACATCCCCATGTCGCTGTCGATGAACGAGCGCTACATGGCCAGCCACTGGGAGGCGGTCGAGGAGGGTGCCGAGATCGGCGGGCGGGTGGCCGACCGCAAGGACTGGCGGGTCGTCAAGGAGGTCTTCGTAGCGGACACCGACGCTGAAGCGCGCAAGTACGCCGTCGACGGTGCGCTCGGCCGCTACTACAGCGAGTACATGCTGCCCCTCTACCGGCAGTTCGGTTTCCTGGGGCACCTCAAGCACGACGACTCGGTCGACGACGCCGACGTCGACGTCGAGTACCTGTACGAGCACCAGTGGGCAATCGGTTCGGTGGACACCGTCACCGAGAAGCTCACCAGCCTGCACGACGCCTGCGGAGGTTTCGAGACCCTCCTCATCCTCGGGCTGCACTACGCCGCCGACCCCGAGCCGTGGAACAACTCGCTGCGTCTGCTGAAGCAGAAAGTCGCGCCACAGATCAGCTGATCCAAGATCGCTCCGGGCGGGGCTCGTGCAACACCGCCCCGCCTGGGCGACTGGACCATGGAAGAGGAGACAGGAATGCATGCAACGGACGGCGGCGGCAGGTCGGTTACCGAGGGGGTGGACCCGGGGAATTTTCGCGAGGCGCTGAGTCGGTTCCCCAGCGGCGTGACCCTGGTCACCACCAGGGATCCATCCGGACGACCGCACGGCTACACCGCGAGTGCATTCGCCTCCGTCTCCGCGGCCCCTCCACTCGTGCTGACCTGTCTCGACGTCGGTGCCCGCTGTCACGACGTGTTCGCGGCCACGGAAAGGTTTGGTATCGCGATCCTTCGGCCCGATCACTGGGACCTCGCGCGCCGCTTCGCGTCGAAGATCGAGGACAAGTTCGATGACACCTTCGTCGCGGACCCGTTCGGGATCTTCCGGGTTCCCGACGCCCTCGCCTATCTGGCCTGTGAGACCTATCAGCGGTTGCCGGCCGGCGATCACACCATCCTCATCGGACGGGTGGTAGCAGCCGAGGTGGCGGACGGGGATCCCGCGGTCTTCTTCGGGCGCAACCTGCGCCACCTGCGGGAGCAGGTCGCCGATGCCTAACAGGCATCCCGACCTTTCCGGCGCGTCCCAGCAGATCGTCCTGAATCCGCAGGCGCAGGTCGTGCTGGACATGTTCGCCGCAGATCCCGAGGTTGAGGCCGACAGCGGTGTCCCAGTGCACGTCGCGGCACGGCGTACCCATCTCCGGTCGGTGGAGTGGGTGTCCGGGACGGGAGAGCACGTCGCCGAGGTCATCGACCTCGCCGTCCCTGGCGACGGCGGCCCGGTCCCGATCCGGATCTACCGACCACAGGGCGCCCGCCCCGGCGCCCTCATGTACCTGCACGGGGGCGGCTGGGTCGTCGGCGGCATCGAATCCTTCGACGCCGCCTGCCGCGCACTGGCCAATCGATGCCGCCTTCCGGTCGTGAGCGTCGACTACCGCCTAGCCCCGGAGCACCCGTTTCCGGCCGCGATCTCCGACTGCGTTGCCGTTGCCGAGTGGATCTCCTCGGGCGGTGGCGAGCTGCACGGAGTGCGCGGCCCTCTGGTCGTCGCCGGGGACAGCGCAGGCGGTCACCTGGCGAGCCTGGTCGCATTCGCCGCCCGTGACGGCGGAGGATCGCCGTCGATCGAGGCCCTGGTGCTCGTCTATCCGATCATCGACGCGACCATGAGCTCGGAGTCCTTCCGGCGCTACGCCAACGGATACTTCCTCACCGCAGACACCATGCGCTGGTACTGGAGCAGTTTCCTCGGCGCGCGGTACGGATCGGTGGACTCGGACTTCTCGCCGGCGCATCGGACCGATGTGAGCGGCCTCCCGCGGACCCTGGTGATCACCGCGGAACATGATGTGCTGCGGGATGAGGGGGAGGCCTGGGCCGCACGCCTGGGGGAAGCGGGGGTGGATGTCACGCTGCACCGATTCCCAGGCATGATCCACGGATTCTTCCGCTTCGATCGGGTGTGCTCCGCAGCGGGGGAGGCCTACGACCTGATCGGAAGGTTCGCTTGCGAGCGGCCCCGCGCCACATCGGCACGAGCTCGGGCCATGTCCAGGCTTGCAGGCCGCGTGTACCTGGAACGCGGCAAGCCGGTGTCGGTATTGCTGAGCTGGACGGGAAAAGGGCCGCGCAACGTGCTGATCCGCCGCGCGGACGGAACGGAGGTCGTGCGCCCCTTCCGCGGTCTCCGGCGGCCGCCCGAGGCTGTGACAGCGCCCGAAGATGTGACAGGGATCGATACCGACGGGCGAGCACCGTCATGACGGCGCCCGTGCCTGTGCACCCGGAACCCCCACGTGGGTTCCGTGGCGTCGCCGTCTCGACCCAGGACGGAGTGATTCACGCGGTCGTGGGCGGTAGCGGACCCGCGGTCGTGCTCCTGCACGGTTGGCCGCAGACCTGGTGGGTGTGGCGACATGTCATGCTCGGCCTCGCCGAGAGTCACACCGTCCTTGCGCCCAACCTGCGCGGAGTCGGAGGATCAACCATCACCGCGGGGGGATACGACAAGAAGACTATGGCGGACGACATCGCGACTCTCGTGCTCACCCTCGGGCATGAGCGAGCTGCCGTCGTCGGACACGATATCGGTGGCCAGGTCGCCTATGCCTGTGCCGCGCAGTATCCGGAGCTGGTCAGTCACTTAGTCATCATGTCGGCGCAGGTGCCGGACGCGACGTGCTTGGACTACCGGCTGTTCGGCGCGCAGCCGTGGAAGTGGTGGTGGGCCCTTCACATGGTCGAGGACGTCGCCGACCGGCTCATCGGGGACAACCTGGCCTTTTACATCGACCACCGCATCGATCGGCACGATCCCGGTACCAACTACGACACCTCCTCCATCGGCGCGTTCGACCGTGGTGTCTACGTGCGGGCCTATGCCGCACCCGGCGCACTGACCGCCACCTTGGAGTGGTACCGGCAGTTCCCCATCGACATGGTGGACAACGAGCGGTTCTTCGCGAGTGGCCCGCTCACGATTCCGTACCTCGCCCTCGCGGATGCAGCTACACACGCGGAGATGTCGCGCCAGGCGAGCCGGATCGCGGTCCGGCCGCGAGTTCTGCGTGTCCAGCCCAGTGGGCACTGGATCCCTGAACAGCAACCGGCCGCGGTGCTGATGCATTTTCGGGAATTCGTTACGACGTCGATTGCGGCGGGCTGACCGGCCAGCGGCATCCGCCAGGGGCGGCGTCGGCCCAACGCCCTCACGCCGTAACTCAATCGTCTCTGGCCGTCGCCGGATCCGTCATCGACCGCTTGACGGACCAGCGCACCGACCGTGAACTGGGCCGAGGCGCCGTTCGGATGCATCAGGCCCGGTCGGAGCCTTGCTATTTGTCGTGGGCGTCGACCAAGACCGCGCCGGCCAGGCGCTGCAGCGCCGCGGTTGGGAAAGTGTCCCGCGACACCGCGGTGGAGCGGGTGACGGGAATCGAACCCGCACAGTCAGCTTGGAAGGGTGGGTTCCTTGAGCAGTGTTTCCGCTGGTCGATGGGGAATCAGGTCGAGGCCGTGCCTTCCGATTGCCTCAGCGCCGGCGCTCTGGCGGCGGCGAGAGGGCACTTGGTCGTAGTGGACGCTTACGGGGCTCCGCCTGGGCCTTCGGTCGTCTCGCGGGCAGTTCGTCCGGTCGCGGCGGGCCGAGCGAGGGCCTGCCGGACAGCGGGGAGGACCTCGGTGGCCAGCAGCTCGATCGACTGCGCCGTGGCGGCGAAGGGCAGGCCACCGAGGCCGATCTGGGCGAGGAAGCGGTCGTGGCCGAGGAGTTCGTGCTCCCAGAGGATCTTGTCCACGATCTCGGCCGGGCTGCCGGCGAACAGCGCGCCGCGCGGTCCGGCCCACTCCTCGAACGCCTCCCGCGGCAACGCGTGCCCGCGGGCGCTGGGCATGTTGTCGCTGATGTAGCTGGAGTAGTACGGGTAGAAGGTCTCCCGCGCCCCTTGGGAGGTCGGCTCGGCGTAGAAGTGACTGGTCACGCCGATGCGGGTGCTGCCCGGGTCGACGCCGTGCTGGGTGGCTGTGCGCCGGTAGAGCTCGGCGAGCGGTGCGAACCGGGCCGGCGCGCCGAGGATGGCCAGGTACAGCGGCAGACCGTGGCGGCCGGTCCGGACGACGCTGGCCGGCGTCCCGCCGACGGCGACCCACACGGGCAGCTGCTTCTGGACCGGCCGCGGGTAGACCCCGGCGTCCTGCAGCGGAGGGCGGTGCCGCCCGGACCAGGTCGCTTTCTCGTGCCGGTTGAGCTGCAGGAGCAGTTCGAGCTTCTCGTCGAACAGGGAGTCGTAGTCGGCGAGGTCGTGGCCGAACAGCGGGAAGGACTCGGTGTAGGCGCCGCGGCCGGCGGCGATCTCGGCGCGGCCGCCGGAGAGGAGGTCGAGGGCGGTGAAGTCCTCGAACACCTTCACCGGATCGGCCGTGGACAGCACGGTGACGGTGCTCGTGAGTCGGATGTGTGACGTGGCCTGCGCGATCGCGGCGAGCACGACGGGCGGTGAGGCGATGGCGAAGTCGGGGCGGTGGTGCTCCCCGACACCGAACACGTCGAGCCCTGCCTGGTCGGCGAGGACGGCGAGGTCGATGAACTCGCGCAGCCGCACGGCCGGGTCCAGCGGGCGGCCGGTGGCGGGATCGGCGGTGATCTCGCCGAAGGTGAACAACCCGATCTCGAAAGGCGACGTCATGGGAGCTCCGTGGCGGACGGGCTCCAGGGCTCCGGTATCGGAACCCTGGAGCGGGCGGGATCAGGCGCGCAGGCGGGCGACGGCCGCCGTGACGGCGTCGGTCAGCGAGGTCGGAGCGCGGCCAATGAGCTTGTCCAAGTCGTTGCCCTCGACGTAGAGCTCGCCGTCGGCCGCACCGCGGTCGCCGTCGGCGTAGACCGCGGCGACCGGCTCGGGCAGGCCGGCGTCGACCAGGATGCGGGTGTACTGCTCGACCGGCACGTCGGTGTAGGTCACGTCCTGCCCGGTGGCCGCGGACACCGCCGCCGCGAGCTCGGGCATGGCAAACGGCTCGCCGCCGAGCTCGTACACCGCGCCCTCGTGCCCGTCGGTGGTGAGCACGGCGGCGGCGGCCTCGGCGTAGTCGGCACGGGTGGCGGCGCTGACCTGGCCGGTGCCGGCGGAGCCGACGATGCCGTGCTGCAGGTAGGTGGGCAGCTGGTCGGTGTAGTTGTCGGTGTACCAGCCGTTGCGCAGCAGCACGTGCGGCACGCCGGACTCGGCGAGGGCCTGCTCGGTGCCGCGGTGCTCGTCCGCGAGCAGCAGGGTCGAGGTGTCGGCGCGGGTGAGGCTGGTGTAGGCGATCAGGCCCACGCCGGTGTCCTTCGCGGCGGTGATCGCGTTGCGGTGCTGCGGCAGGCGCTGGCCGACCTCGCTGCTGCTGACCAGCAGCACCTGCTTCGCTCCGGCGAATGCGGCGCGGAGCGAGGCCGGGTCGGTGTAGTCGGCGCGCCGGACGGTGACGCCGCGCTGCTGGAGGTCGGTGAGGGTGTCGATGCGGCGACCGGTGGCGACGATCTGCTCGGCGGGGACGCCGCGGGCCAGCAGGCCCTCCACGGCCAGGCGGCCGAGGTGGCCGGTGGCGCCGGTGACGATGATGGACATGGGGTGTGCTCCTTCGGTGGGGGTGTGGGGCCGCCGTGGGACCTGCTGGGCGGCGGCGTGCTGGTGGAGTCCGGGCCGCTCACGCGGCCTGGAAGGAGCGCCGGGAGAAGCCGACGGAGTAGCCGTCGACGGTCGTCACCACCGGGGCGGTGGGATCGGTGGAGGCGCCCAGGGTGACGAACAGCGGGGTGAAGTGCTCCACCGTGGGGTGGGCGTAGGGCATGCCCGGCGCGGCGGTGCGGAAGCGGGCCAGCTCGTCGACCGCGCCGCGGGCCAGGGCGTCGGCCGCCCAGGTGTCGAAGTCGGCCGACCAGCCGGGCACCGTGTTCTCGGTGAACATCTCCCGGGTGAGGAACGGCAGGCCGTGGGTCATGTGGCCCGAGCCGACGACGAGCACGCCCTGTTCGCGCAGCGGGCGCAGCCGCTCGCCGAGGGAGAGGAGGGCGTCGGGGTCGTCGGTGGGCAGGCTCAGCTGCAGTACCGGGACGTCGGCACCGGGGTACATGATCTTCAGCGGTACCCAGGCGCCGTGGTCGAGGCCGCGCCGGGTGTGCTCGTGCACGTGCTCGGTGTCCGGCATCAGGCCGGTCACCTGACGGGCCAGGTCGCCGGCGTCGGGGGTGTCGTAGCGGAACGTGTAGTAGAGCGGGTAGAACCCGCCGAAGTCGTAGACGAGTTCGTCGGGCCGGGCGGCGCTGACCGACAGCGGCGCGGACTCCCAGTGCGCCGAGACGACCACGATCGCCTTCGGCTTGGGCAGGTCGCGGGCCCAGGTGTGCAGCGGGGAGAGCCACTGGTCGTCCTCGAAGGGCAGCGGTCCGCCGCCGTGGCTCAGGTAGAGGCTGGGCAGCGGCCCGTCTGCCGGCGTCCAGAGCCGGTGCGGCTGCTCGGCCTCGAGGGACTCGGCGCGGCGCAGGTGGACGGCGAAGGGGTGCGCGGCCGGGATCCGGGCGTCGGCGACGGCGGTCGTGGTGGGAACGGGCGCGCTCATGCGGGCTCCTCGGTGGCCGTGGCGGGTGGGTCGAGTTGGGGGTCAGGGGAGCGACCGGTGTGGAGCCATCGCATGGTGCGGGCTTCCGGGCGGCCCTTGTGTCAGGCGCCGACGGGCTGGGGCGGCGAGGACCTGGCCGGCCCGCGCCGCCCCACCCGCTGTGGTGACCCCGTGAGGGGGCGGTCGTCAGGAGATGACCGCGAACCCGCCGGTCCAGGCGATCTTCTCGCCGGCAGCCAGGGTCAGCTGCAGGAAGCCGAGCGCCTCGAGCTCCCGGGCGCGACGCAGCGAGCCGGCGTCGATCGCGCGCAGGCCGCCGGCGGTGACGATCCCGGCCAGCAGCGACTTGGCGTCGGCGTCGTCCCCGGCGATCAGCACGGTCGTGGGCTGCTGCCCTCCGACGCTGCCGGAGGCCAGAGTGGCGGCGAAGGTGGTGTTGAACGCCTTGACCACGCGCGACTGCGGCAGTGCGCCAGCGATCTCGGCGGCGGCGGAGCCGTCGGCCGGGACGACCAGGGAGTCGAAGGTCGCGAAGTCCAGCGGGTTGGTGATGTCGACGACGACCTTGCCGGCCAACTGCTCGCCGCGCGTAGCAACGATGTCGGTGACCGCGCCGTAGGGGACGGCGAGGACGACGACGTCGCCGGTGACCGACTTCTCGGTGTCGTTCTCCCCGATCACCTCGAGCTGGTTGCCGCTCTTGCTGACGATGCCGGCGATGGCCTGTCCCATGTTGCCGGTACCGATGATGCTCACGCGTGCCATAACGTCCTCCAGGGATGATTGGTTGTTGCTACAACGTTCGTGCTGGGTAGAGCGAACTTGTTGCGACAACCATTCCGACCAACGATGTGACCGTGGACACCCCGTGGCTCGACCGGCGCCAGCTGCGCTCCTGGATCCGTCTTCGTGGCGTGCTGGAGCTGCTGCCCGCCGTTCTCGACGCGCAGCTGCGCCGGGACGCCGACCTGACCGAATTCGAGTATCACGTCCTGGCGATGCTCTCCGAGGCGCCCGGCCGGACCCTGCGGATGACGGAGCTGGCCCGGCAGACCAACGCCACGCTGCCCCGGCTCTCCCACGTGGTGAGCCGCCTGGAGGCCCGGGAACTCCTGGCGCGCTGCGCCTGTCCGGAGGACCGGCGGGCGACCAACGCACGCCTCACCGAGGCGGGATGGGCCAAGCTGCAGGAGGCGGCCCCCGGCCACGTGATCAACGTTCGGCAGCACGTCATCGACGCGCTCACCGACGAGCAGATCGACCAGCTCGCCACCATCGGCGACGCGCTGCTCGCCCGGCTCGACCCCACCGGGTCGATGGCCGCGACCTACACCCGTTACGACCATCCCGAAGACGGGGTCGAGGGGCAGGCTGCCGCCGGCTGACGGCTGGAGGGAGTCGAGCGCGAGGACGCGCGCGGTCATTTGCGGATCGTCTCCGCCGACCCGCACGTGCAGCCGGAGCTGGAGTTCAGCCATTCTCGATCATGCGGCCGAGGGCCGAAAGCACCTATCGTCTGCTCTCAAGCGCTTACTAAAGAACGGCACGAATGCTACCTTCAGAGGTAGTTGGGGCCCCGCTTCGCGGGGCCCCGCCGGCGTTTCTAGGGGTGACTCATTGGTCATTGTCGGGTGGCGTTGAATATGCACGGCGGAATGAAGATCTATGCCGGCGCACCTGCGGCTGCCCGGCACTACGTGGAGGCCGACCGCGGCCGGGCGGATGACTACTACCTCTCCGAGGGCACCGGCCTCGCCCGCCGCTACACCGTCACCGACGGTCGGGTGGCCGAGTTGGCGCCGCTGACCGGGGACACCTACGAGACCTGGGTGGCCGGCCGAGACTCGGAGACGGGCGAGCCGCGGGGGCAGCTGCGCGGCGACGAGCACGCCGTTCGGTTCGTCGAGGTGGTGGTCAACGGCCCGAAGACCTGGTCACTGGCCGCCGCGTTGCACCCGGACATCGCCCTCGCGTACGAGGCGGCTCAGGACCGCGCCGCCGGGCAGATCATCGGCTGGCTCTCGCAGCACGCCACCACCCGCGTGGGACCGCGGGGCGGGCAGGTGCAGGTAGCGCTGGAGGTGCTGGAGGCGGCGACGGTGCGGCACTACACCTCCCGGGCGAACGATCCCCACTGGCATCTGCACCTGCAGCTGCTGTCCCGGGTGTTCGCCGCCGGGAAATGGCGCGGGCTGCACACCGTTGGGGTCCGCGACTTCCTGGGCGCGATCAACGGGATCGGGCACGCCGCGATGGCGTGTGACCCGGAATTGAACGCCGCCTTCGCCCGGAACGGCTACCGAAAGGACGGTACTGGAGAAATACTGGAGCTTGTCGAGTACACGGGGCCGTTCAGCGCGCGGCACGCGCAGATCGCCCGGAATGTGGACCGCTACGAACGGGAATGGACCGCAGCACATCCTGGTGAATCCCCCGGCCCTGCGTTGCGGCGGGCCTGGGATGCCCGGGCGTGGGCGGACGGCCGCCCGGACAAGGTTACTGCCCAGCCTGGGGTCGGGTTGGAGGAACGCTGGCGGGCCGAGCTGTCCGCCCTCGGCTACCGCGACCCGGGCAGGCCGGTCGACCTGGCTCCCACCCCGGTCGGGGCCCTCGATCGAGAACAGCTGGTGCAGCGCGCGCTGGCCCGGCTCGCGGCCGGGCGGTCGGCGTGGAACGCCGCCGACGTCCGCGGTGAGGCCGAGCGGCTGATCGCCGCGGGCGGGGTCGTCGCCGACGCCGGGGTGCGCATCGAGCTGGCCGAAGACCTCACCGCCCGCGCCCTGCAGCGCTGCCTGCCCTTGCTGGACCGCGACGGGGTGCCCGAGCACATCCGCGCCTGGACCTCGCAGACGGTGCTCGACGTCGAAGCGGACCTGACCACCCGGCTCGCCGCGCGTGCCGTATCGGACACCGACCTGGTACTCCCGGTCGAGCGCGCGGCCGCCGCCGGCCGGCTGGATGCCGGCCAAGCCGCGGCGGTCGCCTCGCTCGCCGGCGACCGGCCCCTGGTGGTGGTCGAGGGCGCCGCCGGGGCGGGCAAGACCACCACGCTGGCCGCCACCCGCGACCTGCTCGAGGCGCGGGGCCGCCGGCTGGTGGTGGTGACCCCCACACGGAAGGCGGCCAAGGTGGCCGCCGGCGAGCTGGGGACGGCCGCCGGATCGGCCGCGTCCCTGGCCTTCGGGCACGGCTGGCGCTGGAACGACGAGGGGCGTTGGACCCGGCTCGCCGTCGGCGAGGACGATCCGGCGACCGGCCGGGTCTACGCCGGGCCGAGCGAGGCCGCGCGGCTGCGGTCCGGCGATCTGCTGCTGGTGGATGAGGCCGGCATGGTCGATCAGGACACCGCCCGCGCCCTGCTGACTGTCGCCGACGAGTGCCAGGTCCGGGTGGCGCTGCTCGGCGACCGGCACCAGCTGTCCGCGGTCGGCCGCGGCGGCGTCCTGGACCTCGCCGCCGACGCAGTCGACCCTGCGGCGCACCTGACCCTCGACGGGGTGCACCGCTTCACCCGAACCGAACAGGAGGGCCGCACAACACCCGACACCGGCTACGCCGAGCTGACCCTGGCCATGCGCACCGGCGAGGACCCCGGCACCGTCTTCGACGCCCTCCTCGCCCGCGGCGAGATCAAGCTGCACCCCGACGCCGCCGCGCGGCAGGACACGCTGGCCACCGCCGCCGCCGCCTCGTCATATGCCGCAGGCCGCCGGGTGGCCGTGGTGGTGGACACCCGCGACCAGGCCGCCGAACTCAACAACGCCATCCGCGAACGGCTGGTCACCGCCGGCCGGGTCGATGACCGGACGCTGGCCGTCACCGGCGCCGGCGAGCGGATCGGCGCCGGGGACCGGATCGCCACCCGCCGCAACGACCGCCACCTCGACGTCGCCAATCGCGACGTCTGGGTCGTCACCGCGGTCGGCCGCCGCGGCGGGCTGCTCGTCACCCCTGCCGTCACCCCCACCGGGACCGTCCCCGGGAACGGGTCCGGCGGTGTCACCCCGGCCGGCCCAGGGATCCGGGTACTGCCCGCGGACTACGTCACCGAACACGTCGAGCTCGCCTACGCCACCACCGCGTACGGCGTGCAGGGCGACACTGTTACGGCGTCGCACGTGGTGATAGGTGAGCAGACCGGCGCCTCCTCCTGCTACGTCGGGATGACCCGCGGCCGAACCGCGAACACCGCCCACCTCGTCGCCACCGACGCCGACGAGGCGCGGGAGCAGTGGGTCGCCGTGTTCGCCCGGGATCGGGCCGACCTCGGCCCCGCCCACGCCGCCGGGCTCGCCGCCCGGGAGGTCGCCCGCTACGCGCCATCCCGGCCGCTGGATCAGGCGGTTGCCGACCTGCACGTGGCGTGGACGGCAGAGCAGCGCTGCCTCGACCGGCTCGCCCTCGCCACGTCGCGCCGCGACCTCTTCCGCTCGATAGCCGCGCTCGAGGTCGACCGCGCCGACCGGCTCACCGCCCTGGAGGTCACCTCGGAGCAGACGGCCACCGCGGTCGCCCATGCCCAGCAGCGTGCCGACGACAGCGCCGCCGCCATCGCGGTCCAGGCCGCTCGCCTCCGAAACAGGCTGCTCACCGCCTGGGACGTCCAGCGCGAGGAAGCTCGGGAAGCCGCGCAGGCCGTGCTCAATGGCCCGGGCCGTCTCGGGTTCCGGCGGGCGGCCGTCGCCCGTGCCGCCGAGCAGCTCGCCGACTGGGCCGACACCTGGCAGCCCTACTTCCCGGCGATGCCCACCGACCCCCGTGGGCTCGCCACCCTCGCCGTCTCGGCCGACGACCGCGCGCGCTTGCGGGCCGCATTCGACGACCACGCCCGGCGCCACGCCGAGTCGGCCCGCCCCGAGCACAGGCGGCTAACCGCCGAAGTCGATCTCGCCCAGACGGCTCACGGCCGCGCCCGGAGGGAGCTGGTGCAGGCCCGCCGACAGCGCGACGACCGGCGTGCACGCCTCGACGCGATCGGCCATCCCTTCGACCCGGACGCGCACGTGGCCGACGCCGAGCGGGACGTCGCCGCCACCGAGCAACAGCTCGCCGTCGTCCGGACACGCGTCGCGCAGCTGCGGGCCGAGCCGGCCCTGCACAGCCAGCCGGCGGATCTCCTCACCCGGGAGCGCGCGCGCTGGCGTGCCCGGCACGACGCCGAAGACCATCGAGCCCGGACGGACAATCCACATATCCGATCTGGACTTGGCACCCCACCACCGGACCTCAAGCCGATCTCACTCCTCGCGCCGCACCCCGACACCGGCCCGGGTGTCGGGCGGTGAACCTCGGCCACCCCCGGGAATCGACCTCGCTGCAAGGGGTGCGAGCGGATGTGCGTGCCCCGCCGGGCAAGCGCGGCAGGAGGCGAGCCCGGACACGTGCGGGAGATCGGGCGGCGAGGACTCGCATTGCCCGATGTGAGGCCCCTTCCGGCAGCAAGCCCTCCTGTCTGTAGTCGATACCCACAGTCCCCATTGACGCAGGGATATCTTGTGGGCACTGTCCTCGCATGGCGGGCTCCATTTCCACGATCGTGATCAGCGACGGTACGAAGCGCTACCGCGCGCGGTACCGCGACGCCGGCGGGCGGCAGCACGAGAAGCGCTGCAAGCGCAAGGTCGACGCCCAGCACTGGCTCGACGAGCAGACCGCGGCGCTGGTCACGCAGACGTGGACGGCGCCAGAGCGCGGCCGCATCACGGTCGAGGCGTGGGCGGAGCAGTGGCTGGCCGCCCAGACCGGGCTGAAGCCGAGCACTCTCTACCGCTATCGCTCGCTGCTGCGCTCGCAGATCCTGCCGCGCTGGAGTCAGCACCGGCTGGCCGACGTCACCCACGGCGACGTCGCCGCGTGGGTGGCCGAGATGGCCGAGAAGCTTGCGCCGGCCAGTGTGCGTCAGGCACACCGGGTCCTCGCGCTCATCCTGACCCTGGCGGTGCGCGACGGGCGCATCCCGCGCAACCCGGCCACCGGCGTCCCGTTGCCGCGGGCGCGGCGTGCCGAGCCCCGGTTCCTCACCCGTGAGCAGGTGGAGCGGCTTGCAGAGGCAGCGGGGGAGCACGGCGACGTCGTCCGCCTGTTGGCCTACACCGGGCTGCGCTTCGGTGAGATGGCCGCTCTCCGGGTACGCCGCGTCGACTTTCTCCGCAAGCGGCTTGTCGTCGCGGAAAGCGCCACCGAGGTCGGTGGCACCGTCCAGTACGGCAGCCCGAAGACCCACCAGCAGCGAACTGTGCCGATCCCAGGAACTCTCGTCGAACCGCTGGCGAGGCGGTGCGAGAGCAAGGGGCCGGACGACCTCGTCCTCACCTCGCCCGAGGGCGCGGTACTGCGCTCCGGCAACTTCCGACGGCGGATCTTCGACCCCGCGGCCGAGACTGCGGGTCTTCCGGATCTCAGCCCGCACGACCTCCGGCACACCGCCGCCAGCCTTCTCGTGGCGAGCGGGGCCAACGTCAAAGCGGTCCAGCGCATGCTCGGTCATGCCTCGGCGGCGATGACCCTCGACGTCTACTCCGGGCTCTTCGACGACGAGCTCGGCGCCCTCGCCGAACGCATGGACGCCGCCCACGACGCCCACATCACGGAGCGTCGTGTGGGCGTCTTGTGGGCGCGAGGCAAGATCGGCGAATTCGATGCTGCCCCTGCAAGCGTCTGAGCAGCCAATACGTCGGTGGGGCGGGTGGGGCTCGAACCCACGACCCAGGGATTATGAGTCCCATGCTCTGACCAGCTGAGCTACCGCCCCGTCAGCCGCCAGCCTGCCAGACCCAGGGTCCGGCTCGGAGGGTAGTCCGAGCGCAGATCCGCCGCCGGTGAAGCGGCCCTGCGCGGTCTCTGTGACCTGACGTGCGCTTTGTTATCTCGCCGTGACATTCGGCGGAGGGCGCCGTACTTTCGATCCCGGTCCGGCCGCGTTCCTGCTCTCGAACCCGAGGGCTTCGGGCGGACCCCGCCGAACCGCGCCGCCTGATGGTCGCGCGGACCGGGGACCCATCGATCCCCTGGGGTGAATCGCGCCTGCGTTCGGGGACGCAGCGCGCGTAGGGCGACTTCCGGCCCGAACCCGTCAGCTAACTCGGTAGGCGGTCGCGAAGAACGGAGACGCGTCGCCTTGGCGACCCTGCACCAGACCGAGCTCAGCCATGCCCGACCGCATTTCCAGCGCCCTCCCCGCCGGCGCCTCCGCCGCCTGACCCTCGTCGCGGGCCTGACCGCAGCCGCCCTCTTCAGCACCCCGACCGCCGCCGCAGCACCGGGCGACGGCACCGTCGAGGACGCCCAGTCCGCCCACGACGCGGCCGCCGCCGAGGTCGCCGCCATCACGGCCCGCGTCACCGAGGCCGAGGAGACGCTGCAGCGGATGACGATCGAGGCCGAGGCGGCCAGCGGCGAGGCGCTCACCGCGCACGCCGCGCTCGCCGCAGCCCAGGCCGACGCCCAGGCGGCCGCCGACGAGCTGGCTGCCGTCCGGGGCGCCGTGGACGAGACGCAGGACGAGGTCTCGACCATCGGCCGGGAGGCCTACATGGGCGGCGACGACACATTCGGCGACGTCGCCCTCCTCCTGGACGCCGACAGCCCCGCCGAACTGCTGCAGCAGGCGGCCACCCTCGAGGTGCTCGGGGACGAGCGCACCGAGCAGCTCGAGCAGCTTCAGGACGTCGAGGCGCAGGAGGCGAATGCCGACCGGGCCGCCAAGGCCGCGGTGGCCGAGCGCGACCGGCTGTTCGCCACGGCCGCGGAGGCCGAGGCGGCAGCCAACGCCCACCTCGCCGCCGCCCAGGGCACCTTCGACGCCGTCGCCGCCGAGAAGGCCGCCCTCGACGCGCAGCTCAAGGAGGCGGAGATCCGTCTCCTGACCCTCCGCGGCGCGACGAACCCGGCCGCCTCATGGGCCACCCAGCAGGCCGCCGCGACCGCCAGCACGATCTCCGCGGCGGGGAGCGCGGTCGCCCCGACCAGCGGCCGGGTCACCTCCTGCTACGGCGCCCGCTGGGGCACCCTGCACGCCGGCATCGACATCGCCGCACCGATCGGCACCCCGATCTATGCCCCGGAGGGCGGGGTCGTCGTCGCGGCAGGTCCGGCGAGCGGCTTCGGACTCGCCGTCGCCGTCCGGCACGGCGACGGCACCATCACCCTCTACGGCCACGTGAACCAGATGTTCGTGTCCATGGGCCAGACCGTGACGACGGGTCAGCAGATCGCCGAGGTGGGCAACCGGGGTCAGTCGACCGGTCCGCACCTGCACTTCGAGGTGCACACCGGTGGGCTGTACGTGAACCGTGGGAACCCCGTGCCGTGGCTGACCGCCCGGGGCATCTCCCTCGGCGGGGGCTGCTGAGCGCCGTCCGCCGTACCGGCGAGGATGACCCGGTGAGGACGGCGGAGGACGGCGTGTGGTTGCGGGCCGCCGTCCTCGGGCTGCTCCTGACCGCCGCGACCGTGCTCGCCGCGACGCTCGGGCTGCCGCGGGTCGACGCCGTCCGGACATGGGTGGACGGGGCGGGGGGAGCGGCGTGGACCGGGATGGTCCTCGGCGTGGCGCTCGTACTGATGGCGCCCGTGCCCCGGACGGCGGTCTCGGTGCTCGTCGGCGTCGTCCTCGGCTTCGGTCCCGGGCTCGCGCTCGCCCTCGCCGGAGGCCTGCTCGCCGGGCTCGCCTCCTTCGGGCTGAGCAGGACCCTGGGCCGGGCGGCCGCGACCCGGCTGGGCGGTCGCCGGCTGGCCCGCGTGGACGAGCTCGTGACCGAGCGCGGGTTCGTCGCCGTGCTCGCCGGGCGGCTGCTGCCCGTGATGCCGTTCGTCGTCCTCAGCTACGGCGCGGGGCTCACGGCGATCCGATGGGCGCCCTACGCGCTGGCGACCGCCCTCGGCCTGGTGCCCAGCACGGTCGTGCAGGTGGGCATCGGGGCGTCGGCGGGGGTGCTCGCCGAGCGGGCCGGCGTCCTCACCCTCGTGTCCGGCGCCGTCGCCGTCCTGCTGCTGGGTGGCTGGGCGCTGCTGGCGTGGCGCCGGCGGGAGCCCGCGGCGTCCTAGCTGTACTGGTCGGACACGTTGGTGCAGGGCCTCTGGTCGAGGCAGAGCTTGATGTGAGGAGGGACCTCCGGGTTCGGTTTGGGAGCCGCCAAGCACCCAGCCAGACCCCAGGAGGTCCCTCGTGGTTC
>NZ_SPQM01000297.1 GCF_004570345.1 Blastococcus sp. CT_GayMR20
CGACCGGGGGCTGTACCTCCGCTACCGGGGCCCTGGTTCCGCGGAACAGGCGCCGTCGAGGTCGGCCGAGCGCGTGCTGCTGATCGGGTCGTCGGGCGCGACGTCGTCCGTGCCCGTGCCGGTCGACGAGCTGTTCCGGAGCTCCGGCTTCTCCCGCGCGCGCGAGCACGCGCTCGCGTCGGACCTCCCGTGGTTCGTGCTCAGCGCCAAGCACGGGCTGCTCGACCCCGGCGACGTCATCGCGCCCTTCGATCTCGAGCTCGCCGACCGGTCGACGGGCTACCGCAGCGCCTGGGGGGAGTGGGTCGTCGCTCAGCTGGCCGAGCGCGTGCAGCTGTCGGGCGTGGCGGTCGAGGTGCACGGCGGCGTGGACTTCGCCCAGCCGCTGCGCCAGCCGCTGGCGCGCCGGGGTGCCGCGATGGAGCTGGCGCTGCCCGGCACGTGGCGGGAGGGGGACGAAGACTCCGACCGCTCCGACCCGGAGGACGGCGAACCGCCCGTGCGTGCCGCGCTCGGCCGGCTGCTCGCCTTCGTCGGCCGGCACCGCCCGCACACACCCGGGTGGAGTGCCTCCGCGTCGTCGTCCCTGCGTTGTTGATGTGACGCGTGCGGCGGTTCGAGGCCGCCCCGTTCCCGGACGGTTCCGGGCGGTCCGGCGGCTGCCGATGCGGTCCCCGTAGGGGTGCGTCTCCCCGGTTCCGTCGGACCGACGTGCGAGCGTGCCCGCCATGTCGAGGGGGAGGACGCGTTGACCGGGCTCGTGACCGGAATCCTGCTGCTGGCAGGTGCCGTGCTGCTGCTGGGACTGGGGCTGTCGATCCGGTCCGGACGGCGCTCGCGGGCGGCAGCGGAGGTCCGCATCGCGCAGCGTCGGCACCAGGTCGGCGCCCGGCAGGGCGGGCGCCCCTCGGTCCCCGTCCCGTCGCTGCACGTCTCCGACCGGCCCGCCGCACCTGACGAGCGCCTGCCGTTCGCCGAGCCGGGCATGCGCGGCCGGCTGTTCCACTACGGCGGCGACGGACCCGGCTTCGAGGTCGACGCCCCGTACGCCGTCATCGACGTCGAGACCACGGGCTTCTCACCCGCCAAGGGGGACCGCGTCGTCGAGATCGCCATCGTGCGGGTCGACGCCCGCGGCCGCGTCGAGGACGAGTACGCGACGGTGCTCAACCCCGGCCGCGACGTCGGACCCGTGTTCGTGCACGGCATCTCCAACTCGGAGGTGCAGGACGCGCCGCGCTTCGAGGACGTCGCCGGCGAGATCCTGGCGCGCATCGACGGCGGGATCGTCGTCGCCCACAACGCGGTGTTCGAGGAGCGCTTCCTGACGGCGGAGTTCGACCGGGCCGGGATCGCCGTCCCGATCAGCCCGGCGATCTGCTCCCTGTGGCTGGCCCGGCGGACGCTTCGGTCGCCCAACCACAAGCTGACGACGCTGGCCAAGGCGGCCCGCCTCTCGACGGTCGACGCGCACGCCGCGCTCGCCGACGTCCGCACGGTCGCGGCGCTGATGCCCCGGATGCTCGGGACGT
>NZ_SPQM01000298.1 GCF_004570345.1 Blastococcus sp. CT_GayMR20
GTTCCGCCGCAAGCCGGAGATCGCGGCGGCGAACATCGCCGCGTTCCGGGCGGGCTACAACTACGGGGAGACGACGGAGGCCTTCGCGGTCTCCTACGAGATCAAGCCGGCCCCGATGGCACCCGGCACCTACCGCAACATCTCGGGCAACCAGGCGCTGTCCTACGGCCTGGTCGCGGCGGGGCGCCTCTCGGGCCTGCCGGTGTTCCTCGGCGCGTACCCGATCACGCCGGCGTCGGACATCCTGCACGAGCTGTCGAAGCACAAGAACTTCGGGATCCGGACGTTCCAGGCGGAGGACGAGATCGCCGGGATCGGTGCCGCGATCGGTGCGTCGTTCGGCGGTGCGCTGGGGGTGACGACGACGTCGGGCCCGGGGGTCTCGCTGAAGTCGGAGGCGATCGGCCTCGCCGTGATGATCGAGCTGCCGCTGGTGGTGGTGGACGTGCAGCGCGGTGGGCCGTCGACCGGTCTGCCGACCAAGACGGAGCAGTCGGACCTGCTGCAGGCCATGTTCGGGCGCAACGGGGAGGCACCGGTGCCGGTGATCGCGCCGAAGTCGCCGGGGGACTGCTTCGACGCGGCGGTGGAAGCGGCGCGGATCGCGCTCACCTACCGCACCCCGGTGATCCTGCTGTCCGACGGCTACCTCGCCAACGGGGCGGAGCCGTGGGCGGTGCCCTCGATGGCCGACCTCCCCGAGATCTCGGTGGAGTTCGCGACGGAGCCGAACGGGGAGTCCGGGGAGTTCCTGCCGTATCTGCGTGACCCGGAGACGCTGGCCCGCCCGTGGGCGATCCCCGGCACGGCGGGGATGCAGCACCGGGTCGGCGGGCTGGAGAAGGCCGACAGGACGGGGAACATCTCCTACGACCCGGCCAACCACGAGTTCATGACCCGCACCCGCCAGGCGAAGATCGACGGGATCGCGGCGAGCCTGCCGCCGACGGAGGTCGACGATCCGGACGGCGACGCGAAGGTCGCCGTCATCGGCTGGGGGTCGACGTACGGGCCGATCGGGGCGGCCTGCCGGCGGGTCCGTCGTGCCGGGCGGTCGGTCGCGCACATCCACCTGCGGCACCTCAACCCGTTCCCGCCGGACCTCGGCGAGGTGCTGGCCCGCTACGACCGGGTGGTCTGCCCGGAGATGAACCTCGGGCAGCTCGCCCTCCTGCTGCGGGCGAAGTACCTCGTGGACGTGCAGAGCCACACGCAGGTGCGCGGCCTGCCGTTCCGCGCGGCCGGGCTGGCCGCCGTCCTGCAGGACGCCATCGACACCACCGGAGGAACCCCGTGACGACGACCGATCTCGGCATGCCCGCTGAGGGCCCGATCGCCGACGCGATCGCGCACTCGGTCGAGGCGCACGGCGCCAAGGAGACGCAGCTGAGGGGCAAGGACTTCAAGACCGACCAGGAGGTGCGCTGGTGCCCCGGCTGCGGGGACTACGTGATCCTCAACGCGGTCCAGTCGTTCCTCCCCAGCCTGGGGATCGCCCGCGAGGACATGGTCATCGTC
>NZ_SPQM01000299.1 GCF_004570345.1 Blastococcus sp. CT_GayMR20
ACAACTACGGGGAGACGACGGAGGCCTTCGCGGTCTCCTACGAGATCAAGCCGGCCCCGATGGCACCCGGCCGCTACCGCAACATCTCCGGCAACACGGCACTGTCGCTCGGACTCGTGGCCGCCGGTCAGCGTTCGGGGCTGCCGGTGTTCCTCGGCGCCTACCCCATCACCCCGGCGTCGGACATCCTCCACGAGCTGTCCAAGCACAAGTCCTTCAACGTGCGGACCTTCCAGGCCGAGGACGAGATCGCCGGCATCGGTGCGGCCATCGGTGCGTCGTTCGGCGGCGCCCTGGGCATCACGACGACGTCCGGCCCGGGGGTCTCGCTGAAGTCCGAGGCGATCGGCCTCGCCGTCATGACCGAGCTGCCGCTGGTCATCGTCGACGTGCAGCGCGGTGGGCCCTCCACCGGTCTGCCGACCAAGACCGAGCAGTCGGACCTGCTGCAGGCCATGTTCGGGCGCAACGGGGAGGCACCGGTGCCGGTGATCGCGCCGCGCTCCCCCGGTGACTGCTTCGACGCCGCCATCGAGGCCTGCCGGATGGCGCTGACCTACCGCACGCCGGTCATCCTGCTCTCCGACGGCTACCTGGCCAACGGCGCCGAGCCGTGGGCCATCCCGGCCGTCGACGAGCTCCCCGACCTGACCGGCGCGGTCGACTTCGCGACCGAGCCCAACGGTGAGGACGGCGAGTTCCTGCCGTACCTGCGTGACCCGGAGACGCTGGCCCGCCCGTGGGCGATCCCCGGGACCGCGGGGATGCAGCACCGCATCGGCGGGCTGGAGAAGGCCGACAGGACCGGCAACATCTCCTACGACCCGGCCAACCACGACTTCATGACCCGCACCCGGCAGGCCAAGGTCGACGGGATCGCGGCGAGCCTGCCGCCGACGGAGGTCGACGATCCGGACGGCGACGCGAAGGTCGCGGTGATCGGCTGGGGCTCCACCTACGGGCCGATCGGCGCCGCGTGCCGGCGGATCCGCCGCTCGGGCCGGTCGGTCGCCCAGATCCACCTGCGGCACATCAACCCGATGCCTGCCGACCTGGGCGACATCCTGGCCGGCTACGACCGGGTGGTCTGCCCCGAGATGAACCTCGGCCAGCTGGCGCTGCTCCTGCGCGCCCGGTACCTGGTCGACATCGAGAGCCACACCCAGGTCCGCGGCCTGCCGTTCCGGGCCGCTGAGCTGGCGGCCGTGCTGCAGGACGCCATCGACTCCACCCACGGCGCACCGTTGAGCGCCGACGCCACCGGAGGCGCGGAATGACCACCACCGACCTGGGCATGCCCGCCGAAGGTCCGATCGCCGACGCGATCGCGCACTCGGTCGAGGCGCACGGCCCGAAGCAGACGCAGCTGAAGGGCAAGGACTTCAAGACCGACCAGGAGGTGCGCTGGTGCCCCGGCTGCGGGGACTACGTGATCCTCAACGCGGTCCAGTCGTTCCTCCCCAGCCTGGGGATCGCCCGCGAGGACATGGTCATCGTC
>NZ_SPQM01000300.1 GCF_004570345.1 Blastococcus sp. CT_GayMR20
TCGGGCTGAGGCTGCGCCACCTTGGTGCGCCCGGCCGTCCGACGTCTCGCCGACGATGCGAGCCCGCCCAGCACTGACGTGCCGGCGCGCGGGCGCTCGCGCTCGCCGAGGTGGACGACTGCCACTCGAGCGTTGAGGAACCGATGACGTCACCCAGCAACTCGCCCACGTCCGCCAGCGGGACCGGGGACAACCGTCCCCGTCGGTCGCGCGGCGGTCGCGGTCGCGGCGGCCGCCCCGCCGGCGACCAGCCCACTCAGAACGACCAGACCCGCACCCAGGCTCCGAGGGACGTCGTCCCCGCGCCGGCCGTCGTCCCCGTCGGGGCGGACGCCACGGTGCTGCCGACGGACACCACCTTCGCCGCCCTCGGCGTCCCCGCGCCGCTGGTCGAGGTGCTCACCGCGAGCGGCATCACCTCGCCGTTCCCGATCCAGGTCGCGACGCTGCCCGACAGCCTCGCCGGCAGGGACGTGCTCGGCCGGGGGCGCACCGGCTCCGGCAAGACCCTCGCCTTCAGCCTGCCGCTCGTCGCCCGGCTGGCGGCGTCGGACAGCCGGCGCCAGCCCAGGCGGCCCCGCTCGCTCATCCTCGTGCCGACCCGGGAGCTGGCCAACCAGGTCGCAGCGGTCGTCGACCCGCTGGCCCGCGCGCTCGGCATGAGGACGACGACGATCTTCGGCGGCGTCGGCCAGAATCCGCAGGTGCAGGCCCTCGCCGGCGGCCTCGACGTCGTCATCGCGTGTCCCGGCCGGCTCGAGGACCTGATCCAGCAGGGTCACTGCGACCTCGGCGGCATCGAGGTCACGATCCTCGACGAGGCCGACCACATGGCCGACCTCGGCTTCCTGCCGGGCGTCAAGCGGATCATGGACCGCACGCCGAAGGTCGGGCAGCGGATGCTGTTCTCGGCCACGCTGGACAACGGCGTCGACGTCCTCGTCAAGCGGTACCTGAGCAACCCGACCACGCACTCGGTCGACCCGGCCGTCGCGCCGGTGAGCACCATGACCCACCACGTCTTCCGCGTCGACGCCGCCGACAAGGCGACGATCGTCAAGGAGCTCGCCTCCGGCCTCGGCCGCAGCGTGCTGTTCACCCGCACCAAGCACCAGGCCAAGAAGCTGGCCAAGCAGCTCACCGCCGCCGGCGTTCCGGCCGTCGACCTGCACGGCAACCTCAGCCAGAACGCGCGCGAGCGCAATCTCGAGGCGTTCACCAGCGGCGAGACCCGGGTCCTCTGCGCCACCGACATCGCCGCCCGCGGCATCCACGTCGACGACGTCGCCATCGTCGTGCACGTGGACCCGCCGGCCGAGCACAAGGCCTACCTGCACCGCTCCGGCCGCACGGCGCGGGCCGGTGCCGAGGGCGCCGTCGTCACCATCGCCACGCCCGACC
>NZ_SPQM01000301.1 GCF_004570345.1 Blastococcus sp. CT_GayMR20
CCGCGGGGGCCCAGAGTGGGCGCGCCGATACCCAGTGTGACCGCCGTGCCGGGAGGGGCGGGTGTGGCGGATGGGAACGTGGCGTGGAACTCCGTGACGAAGGCCACAGCGTGAAGACGCCTCGCGCGGGGCAGCGACACCCGGTCCGGACCTCGGTTCAGCCGGCCAGCGCCCGGGCGTTGGAGTGCACGGGGCGCAGCCAGGTCAGCAGGAAACCGGCGACGGCCAGACCGGCCGCGAGCGCCGAGAACCCGCCCGCGACGGCCACCACCGGCAGGAAGTCGTAGCCCTCGGAGACGCGGTCGGGGTCGATCCCGGCCCGCAGGAGCAGCGTGCCGAGCGGGAGCAACCCCAGGACGGTGGCCGCCGCGGCGACCAGGTGCGCCGTCCAGGTGCGCAGGGCCTCGTCGATCGGGACGTCCGCACCGTCGGCCGGCATCGGCCGGAGGAGCGCGCGCAGCAGGGCGACCTCGGCGAGGACCCACGCGGCGAGGGGAGCGGTCAGGGCGGCCCACGCGATCCCGTCGGACAGCTCGCCCGCCCGCCACAGGGACACGGTGAGTGCCACCTCGGCGGCGACGGCGACGCGCATCGTCCACACCAGCCAGCCGGAGATCTGCTCCGCCTGACGCGGGCGCTTGTGCGGCACGGCCAGCTTCCAGCGGGGACGGGGACGCGTGGCCTCGGCGAGCAGGACACCGGCGAGCAGGCCGACGACGAGGACCGGCACCCACAGGAAGACCGACGCCTCCGCCAGGAGGACGACGCTGCCGATCACACCCGCCACCCCGAGGAGCAGACCGAGGCGGCGGACCCGGCGACCGTGCTGCGCCTGGCGATGGAGGACGCGCATGCCCTCGGCGGTCGGCTCGGCGAGCTCCACGGACCCCCCGGCGACGGCCCGGCGGCCCGAGGCCAGCCACCACTCGCGGGACAGCAGGACGCCGGGCACCAGCACGGCGATGAAGAGGAGAACGGCGATGAGGCGACCCACGTCGTCAGTGTCCCCCGCTTCGGCGGAGAACGGGGCGGCCCATCACATCTCCCAGGAACCGAAGACGCGTTCGGCGGTGGCGGTGAGGTTCTCGCACAGCTCCACGAGGTCGACGCCGGTCACCTCGGCCAGTGCCCGGACGGTGAGGGGAACCAGCCGGGAGGCGTTGGGCCGGCCGCGGTGCGGCATCGGGGAAAGGAACGGCGCGTCGGTCTCGACCAGCAGCTGGCCGACCGGGGCCACGGCGGCCGCCTCGCGCAGGTAGGCGGCGTTGCCGAAGGTCAGGGTGCCGGCAAAGGAGAGCACGAAGCCCCGCTCGACGCAGGCCCGGGCGAAGGCGGCGTCTCCGGAGAAGCAGTGGAAGACCGTGTGCTCC
>NZ_SPQM01000302.1 GCF_004570345.1 Blastococcus sp. CT_GayMR20
TGACGGCTGCGACAGCTATGCCGCTCGACGGCGCAACCTAGCTTGCCGCCCGCTCGCCCTGGGGCCGCCCACGGCCCACACGAAAGCCAGCCGCTCGACGGCGTCTGATCAGCCTGCCGAACCTGGCCCCACGCCGGACCCGACCACCGCGCTGCACCCCACGGCCGGACGCCGAAGCCCCCGGCCCGATGACCCCTGCCCGCTACAGGTCTTGACTGGGGGGGCGAAAGCTAGCGGGCAGGGACGCCCTTCACCGTGGCGCCCGGCGCGACATCGCGGGTCACCACGGACCCAGCGCCGATCGTTGCCCCGGCCCCCACCTGGACGCCGGGAAGGATCATGGCCGCACCGCCGACCGTGGCCCCTTCGCCCAGCGTGACGTCGCCTGCGATGTTGGCGCCGAGGAACACCGTCACGTAGTCGTTGAGCACGGCGTCGTGACCGATGGTCACGCCGGCGCCCAGATGAACGTGCGCCCCGAGGGTGATCGACGACGACACGTAGGTGAGAGGCAGCACGACGCATCCAGGCGCCACGGTCGTCTCCGGCGCGATGATGGCGCCGGGGTGGATGACCGAGCGCGGGACCAACTCTCCCGCCTCGAGTCGCTCCACCACGCGTCGGCGTGTGGCGGCATCGCCGATGGCGACGACGAACTCCGCGCCAGGCTCGGCCTGCTCCGGGGCCAGCACGGGCAGCCCCCGAACCGTCTCGCCGGCCCGGGCGTCGTCCAGGAAAGCGACGTCGGGGTCGGACTCACCGCCGGCCGCCAACTGGTCGAAGATCGCCAGGAGCGCGTCGTAGGTCTCTCGGCCGAAGCCTCCGGCGCCCCCGATGTAGATCACCGGAGCATCATGCCGGAACCCCAAGAAGCGCGGTGGTTCGGGACACCCTCGGCGGCCGCCTCCTTCACGAAGGCGGCGAGCTTCTCGCAGCGCGCAGGAGCTTGGTCGAGCGGGAGTGGCCCGAGGTCGACGTGCAGCGCGATGCCGCCTTGGTCCCTGCGGATGGTGTTGACCTTCATGCCCTCCAGCAGCACGCGCGTCACGGCCGCGCCCACTCATTCCTCCTCGTCGTCTCCGTACGGAATGGTGATCGTTGTCGAGAGCGTGATGTAGGCGTCCATGCGTCGATTCTGGGGGGGGGCGTAGTGCGCCCCCGCCGGTGGCCCTCCCCGCGCCCATAGGGGCCGCTTCGGGAGAAGTCCCGGCACCAGAGCGTGCGGTGACGGCTGCGACAGCTATGCCGCTCGACGGCGCAACCTAGCTTGCCGCCCGCTCGCCCTGGGGCCGCCCACGGCCCACACGAAAGCCAGCCGCTCGACGGCGTCTGATCAGCCTGCCGAACC
>NZ_SPQM01000303.1 GCF_004570345.1 Blastococcus sp. CT_GayMR20
GCCGCCACGGCTGCCTCGACGATGTAGTCCGGCGTCGGGAAGTCGGGTTCACCGGCACCGAAGCCGATCACGGGCTTCCCGGCCGCTTTGAGCGCCTTCGCCTTGGCGTCCACCGCCAGCGTCGCCGACTCGCTGATCGCGGCGATGCGGCGGGAGATCCGGCGGTCGGCCGGGGACTGGGTGGACGTGGACTCCGTCGAGGAGACAGCGGTCATGCCTCCATCGTGTCAAAGAGCCGTCGTCAGCGATGACGCAGGCGGACATGCGCGACGACGACGGCGCGAACCCCCGCGCACGTCCAGTCCTCGAGCACCGGGAGGACGTTGGCTGTGCGGGCCCGCGGTCCCGTACACTGGCCGCCTGGGGCAGCTGACCCCGCCACCGGCGTGCCCCGGAACCTCCCGAGGATCTGTGCTGCCATGGCGAGGCGGGCGGCTCCGGGCCCGGCCCAGGGCACTCGATGTCCGGGGCTCTAGGGGTGTAGCTCAATTGGCAGAGCAGCGGTCTCCAAAACCGCAGGCTGCAGGTTCAAGTCCTGTCACCCCTGCCACCGCAGTACGACCGACCGACGGCCCTCATCAGAGCGGCCACCACCACGAGGCGAGCGAGGCGCAGTGAGCGACGAGAAGCCGGGACGCGAGGACGACGCTCGCGACGCCGAGCTGACCGACGAGCAGCTCGACCGCGAGGCCCCCGGGGTCGACGACGCCGCGGAGCTCGAGGCAGCCGAGGACGAGATCGCCGCCGAGGCTGCGGAGGACGAGGACAAGGTCGTCGCCACCCCGGCCCGCCGCCGGGGCCGGATCACCGCGCCGTCCGACGACGACGACGACGAGCCGGCGCTCACCCGCCGGGCCGCCCGATCGGCGTCCCGTCCCGCCACCCGCGAGGGCGGCGGCACCCGGTCCCGCGCCGCCGCGGAGCGGGCCCGCGCCGACGGGGTCCGCCAGAAGCGCTCGCTGGCCCGGTTCCTCCGTGAGGTCGTCGCCGAGCTGCGCAAGGTCATCTGGCCCGGCCGGCGCGAGCTCATCACCTACACGACCGTCGTCATCGTCTTCGTGGCGTTCATCGTCGCGCTGGTGGCCGGCCTCGACCTGCTCTTCGCCCAGGGCGTGATCGCCGTCTTCGGCTGACCACCGCCTGCGCGACCTGCACGCCACCTGACAAGGAAGTGACCCCAGTGATCGAGCTTGCGAGATCACCAATGAGCACAGCACCGTCGGTCACGACGCCGACGAGCGCCAGCGAGGAGAAGCAGTGATCGAGCTCGCGAGATCACCAATGAGCACAGCACCGTCGGTCACGACGCCGACGAGCGC
>NZ_SPQM01000304.1 GCF_004570345.1 Blastococcus sp. CT_GayMR20
GCCTGGCCGTCGCGCGCCGCCCCCGGGCCGCGGCGGCCGCGGCCACCGCCTGGCTCGCCGGGACGGCGGAGTTCGCCTGGACGCGGGTCGCATCCGGACCGCGGACCCGCGCGGAAGTGACCACCATGGCCCTGACGAGCGCCGTGATCCCGCCGCTGGCCACCTGGCACTGGCTGCGCGGAACGGTGCAGCACCTGGGTGTCCGCCCCTGGAAGGGACTCCCCGACCTCGTCCTGTTCGACCGCGACGGCACCTTGGTGCACGACTTCCCCTACAACGGCGACCCGGACTGGGTCCGCCCGGTGCCCGGCGCCAAGGAGGCACTGGACCGGCTGCGGGCGCGGGGTGTGCAGGTCGGGGTCGTCAGCAACCAGAGCGGCGTCGCCCGCGGCATCATCACCCGCGCCCAGGTCGACGCCTGCATGGAACGACTGGCGGAGCTGCTCGGCCCGTTCGACACCCTGCAGATCTGCCCGCACGGCCCCGACGACGGCTGTGACTGCCGCAAGCCCGCCCCCGGCATGGTGAAGGCCGCCTGCGCCGAACTCGGCGTCGACCCCGCCCGGTGCGTCGTCATCGGCGACATCGGTGCCGACGTCGACGCCGCGGCCGCCGCCGGCGCGGTCGGGATGCTGGTCCCGACGCCGGTCACCCGGAAGGCCGAGATCGACGCCGCAGACTGGGCGCTGACGACCGTGACCGAAGCTGTGGACGTCGTCCTGGACGGCTCCTGGTGACCCGCACCGTGCTCGTCGCCCGGCTCGACAACGCCGGCGACGTCCTGCTGCAGGGACCGATGGTGCGCGCGATCGCCGCGGGTGCCGACCGGGTGGTGCTCCTCGCCGGCCCGTCCGGGACCGAGGCGGCCCGCCTGCTCCCCGGCGTCGACGAGGTGTGGACCTGGCGCTGCCCCTGGATCCTCGGCGACCCGCCGGCCGTCGACCCGGCCGACATCGCCGCGCTCACCGACCGGATCCGCGCCCTCGCCCCCGCCGAGGCGGTGGTCTCCACCTCCTTCCACCAGTCGCCCCTGCCGCTGGCGCTGCTGCTGCGGTCGGCCGGGGTGCCACGCATCTCGGCGATCAGCGTCGACTACCCGGGGTCGCTGCTCGACGTACGGCACCGCGTGGACGACGACCTGCCCGAGCCGGAGCGGGCGCTCTCCCTCGCGCGCGCGGCCGGTTTCCCACTCCCGCCCGGTGACGACGGCCGCCTCGCGGTGCGCCGTCCGCTGCCGGAGGTCGGGCGCGCACCGGGCTACGTCGTCCTGCACCCCGGGGCCTCGGTGCCGGCGCGGGCCTGGCCGGCCGGGCGC
>NZ_SPQM01000030.1 GCF_004570345.1 Blastococcus sp. CT_GayMR20
GAGGAGGCGCTGCGCCGCGATCCCGTCCGGGGTGCGGAGCGGGCCACCGCCCTGGAGCGGCTGGGCTGCTACCTCTGGGAGGCCGGGCAGACGGAGCGCAGCCGGGCCGCCTACGCCGAGGCCGCCGCGGCGCTCGAGCCGGAGGTGACGGCCTGCCACGCGCAGGTCTGGGGTGCCCAGGCGCGGGCCGCCTTCATCATGGCGGACTTCGAGGAGGCGATCCGGTTCGCCGACCGGTCGGTCACGGCCGCCCGCGAGCACGGGACCCGGGAAGTCCTCGCCGACGCCCTCACGACCCGCGGGACGGCGGGCGTGGTCGTCCACGACCCGACGGGCCTCGAGCAGCTGCGCGAGGGGGTGCGGCTGGCCCGCGACGTCGAGGACCGCGCCGTCCTGTGCCGCGCCTACGCCAACCTGATGGTGGCCTACGAGATCGGCGGCCACCCGGCGGAGGCGTGCGCCGCCGCCCTGGAGGGGCTGGCCCTGCTGCCGGAGTACGGGCTGGAGCTCGCCGTCGGGGCGGCGATGGCCTCGAACGCCGCGAACATGCTGACCCGCCGGGGGTACTACGAGCGCTGCGATGCGGTCCTCGCCGACCTGCTCGACGGGCGCGCGGTCCAGGGGCAGGCGCTGCACCTGCACATCGAGCGGGCCGAGCTGCGGCTGCGGATGGGTAACACCGCGGGGGCCCGGGCCAGCCTGGCGGCCGCGTCGCCGCTCGAGGCGTACGAGCCGCCGGTCGTCGCGGCGGTCGCGTGCGCGACCGCGGAGCTGCTGGCGCAGGAGGGGGATGCCGACGGCTCCTACCGGACCGTGGACGACGCCCTCCGCAAGCTGGCCGCCACGCAGGACACCCGCTTCCGCACCGAGCTGCTCGTGATCGCGCTGCGCGTCGAGGCCGACCGGCGTGCGCTGCCCGGCGGCGCCGACCGGCGGTCGGAGGAGCGCGTCGGGCGGATGGCTGCCGAGCTCGACGCCGTCGTCCCGGACTCCGACGACGACCTCGACCACTGCGCCAACCACCGCACCGCCCGGAACGAGCTGGGCCGTGCGCTGGGGACGGTCACCGCCGACGACTGGGCCGACGCCGTCCGGCTGTGGCGGTCCGCGGAGCGCCCGCGCGAGGAGGCCTACTGCCTGCTGCGGGAGGCGGAGTGCCACGCCGGCGCGAAACGGCGGGACCGTGCCGCAGCGGCGGCGAGGGCCGCGCGGGAGATCGCCGGCCGGATCGGCGCGACGCCGCTGGCGGCCGAGGTGGACGCGTTCGTGGCCCGCACCCGCCTCTCGGCGGCGCCGGTGCCACGGACTCCGGTCGAGGACCGGCCCTACGGGCTGACCGACCGGGAGCACGAGGTGCTGGCGCTGCTGGGCACGGGTGCGACCAACCGGCAGATCGCCCGGAAACTGTTCATCAGCGAGCGCACCGTGGGGGTACACGTGTCCCGCGTTCTGCATAAGCTGCAGGTCACCAACCGTGCGCAGGCCGCAGCTCTCGCGGTGAAGGTCGCCCGGTAGGAGCCGGCCCCGCTGCGGAAGGACGACCGATGTCGCCGTTCAGGCTCTCCCTGATCAACCCGGACAACGACGATCCGGACGAGACCGTGGAACTGGACGACGACGTCGTCACCGAGCTCAAGCAGGTCGTGGACTCGACTCCCGACCTCACGATGGGCGATGCCCTGCGCGAGGGTGTCCAGCACGTCGTCCGCGCCCGGCGGCGTCCCGAGCTCTAGGCGACGCGCAGGCTCGGCTCCAGCTGCGCCCGCAGGGCCTTCACCGCGCGGCCCCGCAGCGGGCCCAGGCTGCCCCGCGGGATGCCCAGCTCCAGGCTGAGCGCGTCGTAGGACTCCGGCTCGCGGAGCAGGGCGCGGACGATCCGCTGCTGGGTCTCCGGCAGGTTGCTGACGGCCCGGTCGAGGGCCGCGCGCAGCTCCCGGTCCATGAGGTCGGTTGCCATGTCGCGGTCGTCGGGCGCCACCTGGTCGGCGACGTCCTCGGTGGGGACGGCGCGCTGCTGGCCCCGGAGGATGGCGAGGGCCTCCCGGCGGGCCGTGGTCGACAGCCAGCCGGGCAGCGCCCGCGGGTCGTTGATCTTCGTGGCGTTGCGGAGCAGCAGCACCCAGGTGCGCTGCACGGCCTCGTCGACGTCGGCGTCGCTGCGCAGGACCACCCGCGCGGCGGAGCGGAGCAGTCCCTCGTAGCGCCGCACCGTCGCGTGCCAGGTGGCCTCGTCGCCGGCGGCCAGCTTCTCCAGCGGCCCCCGGTCGATGACGTCGGTGACGACCGTGGCGGGGGCTTCGGCGTAGGCGAGAACGGACATCGGATGGCTCCTTCGAGGACGTCTGTGAACGCCTCGAAGCCTCGTGAGATCGGCGTTTCGCCAAATCCGTCGGACGACGTATTCGCAGCTCCCGGAACTACGTACGTACGTCGTCGTGCATCCGTCGCGAGGAGTACGTACCTCCGTCCGGAGGAGGGCCGGAGGGGCTGCGCGGATGCACCGCTCGTGCCAGGGTCGTGGTCCCGGAGGGCGGACGACCAGGAGGAACCCGTGAGTGACCACGTGTACCGGTTGAGCGAGATCGTCGGGAGCAGCAGCACCAGCGTCGACGACGCCATCCGGACGGGGATCCGGAAGGCCGCGGAGACCGTCCGCAACATCGAGTGGTTCCAGACCGAGGAGATCCGCGGTCAGGTCGTCGACGGCGACGTGGCGTACTACCAGGTCCGCCTCAAGATCGGCTTCCGCGTCGACTGAGGCCCGTCCGGAGGCTCGCCCCGAGCGTGCGAGGGGTGAGAGGGACGGGGCCCTTTCTCAATCGAAGCTGCCGGCGCCGTCCTGTCGGTAGGGGGCCCGCCGCTCCACCCGCTCGCGCTCGGTCCGCTCGGCCCGGATGCGCGCCGCCGTCCCTGCCGGGTAGCCGGCCTTGGCGACCCGGTGCTCGATGGTCTCGGTCATGAAGGCGATCGAGAACATCAGCCCGAGCAGGAGACCGCCGGCGGCGGCCGAGAGCCGGTAGGCCAGCGGCACGGGGACGGCGAGGAGGCAGATCGCGACCACGGGCAGCATCTGGACGACGGACCGGGTCAGGTGCCGGACGATCCACGTGCGCCTGGTCGTGTCGGCCAGCACCCAGGGGGAGAGCTCGCGGGGGAGCCCGCCGCCGAGGGCGTACCAGACCCACTGCAGGGGTCCTGGTCGCTGCCTGTGCACCCCCCGACGGTAAGCCGGAAGAGTGCACCGTTGCCGTCGCGCCCGGGCGGGTGCAGACTCCCGGCACCGTTCGCGCAGGAGGTTCGTGTGCAGATCAGCCAGGTGCTCCGCCACAAGGGCCGCGAGGTCGCCACGATCGACGGCGGGGAGTCCGTGCGCAGTGCGCTCGCCATCCTCGCCGAGAAGGGGATCGGGGCGATCGTCGTCTCCGCCGACGGGCAGCGGATCGACGGCATCATCTCCGAGCGGGACGTCGCGCGCGGTCTGCACGACCACGGGGCGGGGCTGCTGGCCGAGCCGGTGGCCAGCGTGATGACGGCACAGGTCCACACCTGCTCGCCGAACGCCAGCGTGCACGAGCTCGCGCAGACGATGACCGACCACCGTGTCCGCCACGTGCCGGTCGTCGACGGGGGAGTCCTCGTCGGCATCGTGTCGATCGGCGACGTCGTGAAGGCCCGCCTCGACGAGCTCGAGGAGGAGCGCAAGCACATGGTCGAGTACATCCAGACGACATAGCCGACCCGGCGCGGCCGCGGTCGTGAGCCCGGCTCAGGATCCAGTGCCCGGAGCGGGCCGCCCCGGGCGTACGGTGCGGCCGTGGACGAGCGTCGCCTGGGAGTGCTCTCCGGGCTGGCGGCGTACTCGCTGTGGGGCCTGTTCCCGCTCTACTTCCCGCTCCTCAAGCCCGCCGGCGGGTTGGAGATCGTCGCCCACCGGGTGCTCTGGTCGCTGCTGTTCATCGGGCTGCTCCTGACGGCGGTCCGACGGTGGTCGCACGTGCGGGCGCTGGTGACCGACCGGAGGCGGCTGCTGGTGCTCACCGGGGCGGCGGTGCTCATCGCGGCCAACTGGCTCGTCTTCGTCTACGGGGTGAACTCCGGGCACGTGGTCGAGACCTCGCTCGGTTACTTCATCAACCCGCTGGTCAGCGTCGTGCTCGGCGTCCTCGTGTTCAGCGAGCGCCTACGGCCCCTCCAGTGGGGAGCGGTGGGCATCGCCGCGGTGGCCGTCGCCGTCCTGACCGTCGACTACGGCCGGCCGCCCTGGATCGCCCTGACGCTGGCCCTGACCTTCGCCCTCTACGGGCTGATGAAGAAGATCGTCCGCGTCGAGGCGGCACCGGGCCTGTTCGTCGAGACGCTCCTGGTGGCGGCGCCGGCGATCGTCGTGCTCGCCGTGTTGCACGGCGACGGCGGGGGGACGTTCGGCCACGCGGGTGCCGGTCACGCCGCGCTCCTGGTCGGGTCCGGCGTCGCGACGGCGATCCCGCTGCTGCTGTTCGCGGCCGCCGCCCGGCGGATCCCGCTGTCGACGGTCGGACTCCTGCAGTACCTCACGCCCCTGATGCAGTTGGCGATCGGCGTCTTCGTCTACGAGGAGCCCATGCCGCCCGTACGGCTGGCCGGTTTCGCCATCGTCTGGGTCGCCCTGGCGGTGTTCACGGCCGACATGCTGCGACACGCCCGGGCGACGAGTCGCCCTCCCTCGGCCGAGACGGTTCCGGCCGGTCTCTGAGGGACGCCGGACGGCTGTCCCCGGGCGCTCGTGCCGGCGGCCGGAAACGTCGGTACCCCCGGCTACGGTCGGCCCTGAGCTCCGGCGGGCACCGCGGGAGCCAGGCACGGCAGGAGAACGACGACGCATGACCGACGACCTACCCCCCGTGGTCTCCCCGCCCCGGGTCGAGGGGTCCGGGGAGGTCTCCATGCAGGTCCCGGCCCCGGGGCTGTCCCGCCGGGAGCACGACATGCTGACGTTCGAGCGGCACTGGTGGCGGCAGGCCGGCGCCAAGGAGACGGCGATCCGCGACCGCTTCGGGGTGACCCCGACGCGGTACTACCAGGTGCTCAACGCGCTGGTCGACCGGCCGGACGCGCTGGCCCTCGATCCGCTGCTCGTCCGGCGCCTCCGACGGCTGCGACTCGCGCGGCAACGAACACGTTCGTCCCAGGGTCCTGTCCAATGAGAGTTACACCGGTTAGATTTACTCACCGTGGGCAGGCACGGCGATTCAGACAGTGACGGTCGGGACTGGGGGCGCCCCCCGGTGGCTGCCGGACGCCGCCGGACGGACGTCCCTGACGCCCTTTGGCGAGGGCCGGCCGCGGACCTGAACGACCACCCGACCTCCCGCGGCCGTGACCGGTCCGACGACGTCGCACGTCGTCCCGCCCGTCCCGTCCCGGCCGACGCCCGGCAGCTGTCCCGCTCGCGACTTCCGCTGCCCCCCGTCCCGGCTCCCGCACGCTCCGCCGCGCGCCCCTCCGCTGCGCCGGCGGCCTCCCCCGTCGGCCCCCTGACCACGGCGGCTCCCTTCCAGGCCGTCCCGTCGCCGGAGCCCCTCGCCATGGCCGTGGACGACGTCAGGCCCTCGCCGATCGCCGCCCAGATGGCCTCTGCTCCCGCCGCGCCCCCGGTCGAGCGCCGCAAGCGCCCCCGTTCGGGCGCCTCCGTCCCGGAGCGCCCCCGCAGCGCCTGGCACGAGTCGGAGTCCGCCTTCGTCTCCACCGGTGGGTCCGGCCTGCGCTCGTCCGGCTCGTCCCCCCGCCTCCCGCGCCAGACGACGGCGGCCGGCTCCTCGGCGCCCGCCTACGGCGACTGGACCAAGCCCTCGCGTTCCGGCGAGATCCCCGCGCTGGACGAGGCGCCGATGGGTCCTGACGCCTTCGACGTCGCGCCCGGCACGACCGCGATCCCCGAGCGCCCCGTCTCCCGCCGCCGCGGCAACGCCGTCGTCCCGGCCGACGGTTACGACGACGAGTCCGACGTCGAGATGACCGCCGTCCGCGGCCCCGCGACCGGCCCGGCCGTGGGCGGCCGTGCCGCCGTCCGTGCCGAGCGCCAGGCCGCCGACGCCGCCCGCCGCAAGGCGCAGAAGCAGCGGGGCTCCGCCGTCGCGGTGCTCGAGGAGGAAGAGGGCGGACGACGGTCCCACCGCGTCATCAAGGGTCTGGTGGCCATGACCATCGTCGCCCTGGGTGTGCTCGGCGTGTACACGGTCGTCTCGCCGCAGACCACCGACGCGGCGTCGAACAGCCCGCTGAGCTCCGACGCCGCCCCGCCGACCGTTCCCACCACCGACGCACTTCCCGACCTGCCGACCACGCCCGTCGAGATCGAGCCGCCCGTCGCCGCAGCACCCGTCCGGGTCCCGGTCACGGTCCTCAACTCCACCGAGGTCAACGGCCTGGCCGCCAAGATCTCGGAGACCATCGTCGGCGCCGGCTGGGAGTCGCCGGGCGTCGGCGCGTACACCGCCGGTGACGTCGCCGCCTCCACCGTGTTCTTCACCGAGGGCGACGAGAACCAGCGGCAGGCCGCGCTGCAGCTGATCGAGCAGTTCCCGCAGCTGCAGGGCCCGACCCCCCGCTTCTTCGAGCTCCCGGCCGAGGTCGTGGCGCCGGGTCTCGTCGTCGTCGCCGCCGGCGACTGGCAGCCCTGATCCTCCGCCGGGGAGGCTGACTCCTCGGCAGCGGAACATGTCCCGGCCGCCGTCCGTTGGCCGCTTCGTGCGTCCCTCCCGCGGGCACGTGCGTCCCCGCCCGCGCCCCGGCGCTCGCCGGACGCTCGCTGCCCTGCTCCCGCTGCTGCTCTCGTGCGGCCTGCTCGCGGTCGCCCCCTCGGCGGCGGCCGCCGAGGACGTCGCCACCGAGGAGGCCCGGGTCGAGTCGGGCTCCGGCGCCGACGCCGTCGAGCTGGACACGACCCTGTACCTCCCGGGCGGCGAGGACCCGGCCCCCGCGGTGGTCCTCGCACACGGCTTCGGCGGCAGCAAGGACTCGGTGGCCGACGACGCCCGCGACCTGGCCGGGCGCGGCTACGTCGTCCTCACCTACTCCGCCCGCGGCTTCGGCGAGAGCACCGGGCAGATCGGGCTGAACGACCCGCGCTACGAGATCGCCGACCTCTCCACGCTGATCGACCTGCTGGCCGACCGCGACGAGGTCGAGCTCGACGACGACGGGGACCCGCGGGTCGGGGTGGCCGGCGGCTCCTACGGCGGCGCGCTGGCGCTGCTGGGTGCGGCCTACGACGACCGGGTCGACGCCATCGCGCCGCAGATCACCTGGAACTCGCTGACCGCGGCCCTCTTCCCCTCCCAGACCGGTGACACCGACGGCGCCGAGACCGTCGCCGCGACGCCTCAGGCCGCGGCGACCGGGGTCTACAAGCGGCTGTGGTCGGGGCTGTTCTTCGGCGTCGGCTCCGTGCCGACCGGCGGCCTCCTCGACGCCCTCGGGGGCACCGGGAACGGGGACGACGCCCCGTCGAACGGCGCCAGCCTCGAGGGCCTCGACCCGGGATCCCTCGACCCGGCGGTGGTGGAGCAGGCACTGACCTGCGGCCGGTTCCGCGCCGACATCTGCGCGGCCTACCAGACCGCCGCGGCGACGGGCACGCTCACACCGGAGATCGCCGGCGTCCTCGACCGCAGCAGCCCGGCCGGCGTCCTCGACCGGATCGAGGCGCCGACCCTGCTCGTCCAGGGCACGCAGGACTCGCTGTTCGGCCTCGGCCAGGCCGACGCCAACGCCCGGGGCATCGCCGCCGACGGCACCCCCGTGAAGGTCGTCTGGTTCAACGGTGGCCACGACTCCCCGGCCTCGGACCGGGTCACCGGGGACCTGCGGGAGCAGGTCGCGGGCTGGTTCGACTTCCACCTCCGCGGCCAGGGCGAGGACCCGGGCACCGGCTTCCAGTTCCCGGCGCCCACCGGGATCGCAGCGACCGGCGGGGTCGGCGTGCAGGGCGGCAACCAGACGGTCGTCACCGGCAACTACCCGGGTCTGGCGGGCGAGGAGCCCGCCGAGCGCGGCGTGGTCGCGCTCTCGGGCCCGATCCAGCCCGTCGTGACCCCGGCCGGCGGCACGCCGGCCGCGCTCACCACGGTGCCCGGGCTCGGCGCGCTGACCGCCGCACTGGGCGGGACGACGCTGGAGATCCCCGGCCAGTTCGCCGCCTTCGAGAGCGAACCCCTGGACGACGCGGTCGAGGTGGTCGGCGCACCCACGGTCGAGATCGCGGTGGCTGCCCCCGCGGGGTCGGCCACGCTGTTCGCCAAGCTCTACGACGTCGGGCCCGGTGGCGGGACGACGCTGCCCGGCGGGCTGGTCGCGCCACTGGCACTGACCGGGCTGTCGACCGATCCGACCGACCCGACGCCGGTCGAGATCACGCTGCCCGGGATCGTGCACCGCTTCGAGGCCGGCCACACCATGCGGCTGGTGGTCTCCTCGACCGACCAGGCCTTCGCGCTGCCCGCCGAGTCGGCGGTCTACTCGGTCGGGCTCACCGGCGGCGGTCTCGCCGCGGGGGCGGCGGACCTCGCGGTGCCGCAGGTCGGGGGCCGCACCCAGACCGAGGCGGGCACCTCCCAGTGGTGGGTGCTGCTCGGGGTGCTGGTGGGCCTCGGGCTGCTCGGGTGGCTCGTGGCGGTCCTCTGGGGACGTCGCCGGCGCCGGCGGGTCTCCGCGGTGGAGCCGGACGGCGAGGACGTGCCGCTGCGCTTCGAGGGCGTCAGCAAGGCGTACAAGGACGGCTTCGTCGCCGTCCGGGACCTGTCCTTCGAGGTACGGCGCGGCCAGGTGCTCGGGCTGCTCGGTCCGAACGGTGCCGGCAAGACCACCTCGCTGCGGATGCTCATGGGCCTCATCCGGCCGACCGAGGGACGGATCAGCGTCTTCGGACACGCGGCCGGCCCCGGGGCGCCGGTCCTGTCCCGCCTCGGCTCCTTCGTCGAGGGCACGGGCCTGCAGCCGCACCTCTCGGGGCGCGACAACCTCACGCTGTACTGGGCGGCCACCGGACGCCCGGCTGCGGACGCGCACATGGAGGAGGCCATCGCGGTGGCCGGCCTCGGCTCCGCGATCGACCGGCCGGTGCGCCGCTACAGCCAGGGCATGCGCCAGCGGGTCGCGATCGCGCAGGCCATGCTCGGGCTGCCCGACCTGCTGGTGCTCGACGAACCGACCAACGGGCTGGACCCGCCGCAGATCCACGCGATGCGCGAGGTGCTGCGCTCCTACGCGGCGACAGGTCGCACGGTCATCGTCTCCAGCCACCTGCTCAGCGAGATCGAGCAGACCTGCAGCCACGTGGTCGTCATGGCCAAGGGGCAGAAGATCGCACAGGGCACGGTGGAGGAGATCGTCGGCACCGGAGGTGCGGTGTCGATCGGGCTGGTCGACGACAACGACATGGACCGCGCCATCGCCGTCCTGGAGGGGTTGCCCGGCGTCACCGCCGAGCGCACCGACGAGGGGCTCGTGGCCGACCTGGACGGCTACGGCCGGGCGGCGGCCCTGCAGGCGCTCGTGGGAGCCGGCATCGAGGTCGACCAGTTCACGCCGCGACGACGGCTCGAAGACGCCTTCCTGGCCCTGGTGGGGGAATCATGACGACGGAGTCGGCCGCGAAGTCGGCGTTCAGCGCGCCCCGCGACACCGCGCACGTGCAGCCGACCGGCGCCGTGGGCGGCTACCGGCCGGAGCGGACGCTGCGGCTGTCGGTGGAGCTGCGCCGGCAGTTCAAGCGCCGCCGCACCATCGGCGTCGTCGCGCTGATGGTCGCCCTCCCGCTGATCCTCATCGGCGCCCTGCAGCTCGGGGCGAGCGAGGAGGCGGCCGAGAACAACCGGATCAACCTGGTCGACGTCGCCACGTCCAGCGGGCTGAACTTCACGCTGTTCGTGCTCTTCGCGACCACGGGCTTCTTCCTGGTCGTCGTCTACGCGCTCTGCTTCGGCGACACCGTGGCCAGCGAGGCGCAGTGGGGGTCGCTGCGGTACACGCTCGCGACTCCGGTCCCGCGCATGCGGCTGCTGCGCCAGAAGTTCTACGCGGCGCTGGTGCTGTCGGTCGGGGCGCTGGTCACGCTGGCGACGGTGGCGGTCGTGGCCGGTGGCATCGCATTCGGCTTCGAGGACATCCAGACGCCGGTCGGGGTGACCCTCGGCCAGGGCGAGGGCCTGCTGCGGCTCGCCGGGATGCTCGGCTACCTCGCCGTCCACCTGCTGGTGGTCGGCACGCTGGCCTTCTGGTTCTCCACGATCACCGACGCACCGCTGGCCGCCGTGGGCGGCGCCGTCTTCACGATGTTCGTCTTCGCCATCCTCGACCAGGTCGAGCAGCTGGGCGCGATCCGCGACTGGTTCCCGACCGCCGAGGAGTTCGCCTGGACCGACCTGCTGCAGACCCCGGTCGACTCCGCCGACCTCTACCGCGGGGTGATCCAGTCGCTGGTCTACTCGGCGATCTTCACGTTCCTCGCCTTCCGGCACTTCGCCCGGCGCGACGTCACCAGCTGACGGAAGGACCCCGTCCTCCCCACCCCTGCAAGCTCGGGGCGGTGCCCCTGGACGGGGCCGGTGTCCCGGAACCTGATGACGGCGCGATCGGCCGTGACCCACTCCAGCAGGCCCGACGGGTCCTCGAAGCGGAAGTCGGCGGCGTCGTCCCGCACCTTCGCGCCCCGGTCGAGGATCAGCTGCAGTCGGTTCCCGGGTTGCAGACGGAAGGTCACGCGGTCGACGCCGCCGTAGCAGAAGCTGGGCGCGTTCCACTTCACGTGCTCGCTGATCCCGTCGTCCGCCTCCAGGATCGCGGCGCGCAGCCGCTCGATGCCAGCCGTCAGCGGGTGGTCCAGGGCGGCCACGAAGCCGTCGACGTCGTCCGCACGGCGTGGCATCCCGGTCATCCCTCCCGGACGCTGGCGAGCACGGCCTGCGCCCAGCCCTCGCCCATGGGGGCATCGGTCACCGACGCATTGGGGACAGCCCCCAGCAGGCCGGCCATCCCGTCCACGGCCGCGCCGTTCGCGGTGATGAACAGCCTGCCGACCGCGGGCGCCATGTCCAGGTCGCTGACGCTGTCACCGATCGCCACGGCGTCGTCAGGGGTGAGGCCCCGCCGTTCGAGGTCCCAGGCGACGGCTGCGCCCTTGGAGATGCCGCGCGGCATCAGGTGGTAGACCCGCGGCGGCAGCGGGTCGTCGTCCAGGGTCATCCGGGACGTCGCCGGGATGGCGCCGTTGTCCTTGAGGGTGAGCCAGCCGGCGCCCCGCTCGGCGAGCCAGGCGTCGACGGAGAGCGGGTCCACCCGCCCACGGAGGAGGGCGTCGGTGGTGTGCGTGGCGTGCCACGGCGCGTGCCACTCCAGCCGGCCCGGGTGCTCGGCGATGAGCCGCTCGACGATCCCCAGTTCGGCCATCACGTCCATCGGCGCCCGGCCGTCGTACTCGGCAGGCAGGGCGCCGGTGAGCCGATGGGTGCCCCGACCGGCGTCCCAGGTGATCGTGGCGCCCAGCTCCGCGATGGCGCCGTCCGCGGCGAAGATGCGGGCCGCCTCGACGACCTGCTCGAGCGTCCGGCCGCTGACCAGCACCAACGGCACCTCGGCCTCGTGGAGGGCCAGCAGCGCGGCGGCGGGATCGGCGGTCAGATCGCGACGGGCGGTGTGCCAGAAAGAGCCCCGCGGGCCGACCATCGTGCCGTCGAGGTCGGTGTAGACGATGCGGGTGGTCACATCTCACATCCTGGCCAGCGGCAGGCGTCGAACCGGCACTGGGTAGAGTTCACGGCGTTCCACTCATCCAGAGGGGCAGAGGGACACGGCCCGATGAAGCCCCGGCAACCGCCGCCCGTCGCACAGCTGCGACAGGCGGGAGGTGCCAATTCCGTCCCGCGCGGCTCGACGGCCCGGTGCGGGGAAGATGAGGAGGTAGTCGTCGCATGACTCTGACCGATCCCAGCACCACCGAGGTGAGCGCAGCGGCCCAGGCGGACCCATCCGCCGGTGGCCCCGTTCCTGCCTGTCCCGCGCGCGGCCTGGTGTGCCGCAACTGCGGGGCGACGTTCGGACTGATCGCCGAGCACGCCTGTGCCGAGTGCTTCGGCCCGCTCGAGGTCGACTACGACCCCGAGCTGATGAAGGCCGTGACCCGCGAGCAGATCGAGGCGGGCCCGCACAACATCTGGCGCTACGCCGGGCTGCTGCCCGTGGGGCAGGACCCGGCCGACCGGGTCAGCCTCGACCCCGGCCTGACGCCGCTGGTGCGCGCCGACCGGCTGGCCGCCGAGCTCGGCATCACCGGCGGGCTCTGGGTGAAGGACGACTCGGCCAATCCCACGCACTCCTTCAAGGACCGCGTCGTGTCGCTGGCCGCCACGGCGGCCAAGGGCCTGGGCTACACGAGGATCGCGGCCGCCTCGACGGGCAACCTCGCGAACTCGGTGGCCGCGCACGCCGCCCGCGTCGGCATCCCGTCCTTCGTGTTCATCCCGAGCGACCTGGAGCCGGGCAAGGTCGTGCAGTCGGCGGTCTACGGCCAGACCCTGGTCGCCGTCGACGGCTCCTACGACGACGTCAACCGCCTCACCAGCGAGCTGGCCGAGACCGACGAGTTCGAGGACACCGCCTTCGTCAACCAGAACGTCCGGCCGTACTACGCCGAGGGTTCCAAGACGATGGGCTACGAGATCGCCGAGCAGCTCGGCTGGCGGATCCCGGCCCAGGTCGTCATCCCGATGGCGTCCGGGTCGCTGCTGACCAAGGTGGACAAGGCGTTCCGCGAGCTCACCGCCGCCGGCATCGTCGAGGCCACCGAGTGGACGATCTTCGGTGCCCAGTCCGCGGGGTGCGACCCGATCGCCACCGCCTTCGAGCAGGGCTGGGACGTCGTCCAGCCGGTGAAGCCCTTCGGCATCGCGAAGTCGCTGAACATCGGCAACCCGGCCGACGGCCCGTACGCCCTCGACGCCATCCGCCGCACCGGCGGTTCGGTCGGCCGCGTCGGGGACGACGAGATCGTGCAGGGGATCCGGGACCTGGCGCGGACCACCGGCGTCTTCGCCGAGACGGCAGGCGGCGTGACGGTCGCGGTGCTCCGCCAGCTGGTGGAGAACGGCCGGCTCGACCCGTCGAAGGAGACCGTCGTCCTCAACACCGGGGAGGGCCTGAAGACGCTCGACCCGCTCGAGCCGGTCGTCGGCCCCACCCACCGGGTGGAGCCGTCGCTGAAGTCGGCGCGAGCGGCCGGCCTCATCGGCTGACGCCAGGGACCCGGATCGGCGGCCGACCCGTCGCCCGATCCGGCAACAGTCCGGCGTCGAAGTACCGCCACCGGGCATTTCCTGATGTACGTTCTCGCGCGGTTCCAGTTCCATGTTCGTGTTCGAGCGGGCGGAAGAGCTAGACCCGGTTCCCCGATCCAGAGGGACCGTCCGTACGCACGAACGTGGGAGCACACGTGGCACAGGGCACCGTGAAGTGGTTCAACGCCGAGAAGGGCTTCGGCTTCATCGCCGTCGACGGCGGCCAGGACGTCTTCGTCCACTACTCGGCCATCCAGATGGACGGGTACAAGAACCTCGAAGAGGGCCAGCGGGTCAACTTCGAGGTCGTCCAGGGCGCCAAGGGCCCCCAGGCGGACCAGGTCACCGCGGCCTGAACCCAGCAGTCAGCACCGGCACAGGCCCGGTTCCCCGCACGGGGGACCGGGCCTGCGTCGTCCCGTCGTAGCCGCGGGAACAGCGGGCGGTCACCCCCCGTTCTTGCACTCGCAGGGGTCGAGTGCCAGACTCGTTTCTGGCACTCGGGGCTCCTGAGTGCCAATCAGGTCGGAACGGTGAGGTACCGGTCCGTGGGCCGAAGGAGCGCCCACGTGCCCGGTGTCGTCCGTCGCGGGCACCAACCCGGCCGTGCAGCGATCAAATGCATGGAGGACATCACCACATGGCCAAGATGATCGCGTTCGACGAAGAGGCGCGCCGTGGCCTCGAGCGAGGGATGAACACCCTCGCCGACGCCGTCAAGGTGACGCTCGGCCCCAAGGGCCGCAACGTCGTACTCGAGAAGAAGTGGGGCGCCCCCACCATCACCAACGATGGTGTGAGCATCGCCAAGGAGATCGAGCTCGAGGACCCGTGGGAGAAGATCGGGGCCGAGCTCGTCAAGGAGGTCGCGAAGAAGACCGACGACGTCGCGGGTGACGGCACCACCACCGCCACCGTGCTGGCCCAGGCGCTCGTGCGCGAGGGTCTGCGCAACGTCGCCGCCGGCGCGAACCCGATGGCCCTGAAGAAGGGCATCGAGAAGGCCGTCGAGGCCGTCAGCGAGTACCTCCTCTCGACCGCCAAGGACGTCGAGACCAAGGAGCAGATCGCCGCCACCGCCTCGATCTCCGCCGCCGACCCCGCCATCGGTGAGCTCATCGCCGAGGCCATGGACAAGGTCGGCAAGGAAGGTGTCATCACCGTCGAGGAGAGCAACACCTTCGGCCTCGAGCTCGAGCTCACCGAGGGCATGCGCTTCGACAAGGGTCATCTGTCGGCGTACTTCGTGACCGACCCCGAGCGCATGGAGACCGTGCTCGACGACCCGTACATCCTGGTCGTCAACAGCAAGATCAGCTCCGTCAAGGACCTGCTCCCGCTGCTCGAGAAGGTCATGCAGTCGGGCAAGCCGCTGGCGATCATCGCCGAGGACGTCGAGGGTGAGGCCCTCGCGACCCTGGTGGTCAACAAGATCCGCGGCACCTTCAAGTCCGTCGCCGTCAAGGCGCCGGGCTTCGGTGACCGCCGCAAGGCCATGCTGGCCGACATCGCCATCCTCACTGGTGGTCAGGTCGTCAGCGAGGAGGTCGGTCTCAAGCTCGAGAACGCCGACCTGTCCCTCCTGGGCCGCGCGCGCAAGTTCGTCACCACCAAGGACGAGACGACGATCATCGAGGGTGCGGGTGACGCCGACCAGATCACCGGTCGCGTCAACCAGATCCGCGCCGAGATCGAGAAGTCGGACTCCGACTACGACCGCGAGAAGCTGCAGGAGCGCCTGGCCAAGCTGGCCGGTGGCGTCGCCGTCATCAAGGCCGGCGCCGCGACGGAGGTCGAGCTCAAGGAGCGCAAGCACCGCATCGAGGACGCGGTGCGCAACGCCAAGGCCGCCGTCGAGGAGGGGATCGTCGCCGGTGGTGGCGTCGCTCTCGCGCAGGCGACCACTGTCGCGTTCGAGAAGCTCGAGCTCGACGGTGACGAGGCGACCGGTGCCAACATCGTGCGCGTCGCGCTCGAGGCGCCGCTGAAGCAGATCGCGATCAACGCCGGCCTCGAGGGTGGCGTCGTCGCGGAGAAGGTCCGCAACTCCGAGACCGGCTGGGGCCTCAACGCCGCCACCGGCGAGTACGTGGACCTCGTCGCCAGCGGGATCATCGACCCCGCCAAGGTGACCCGCTCGGCGCTGCAGAACGCCGCCTCCATCGCGGCGCTCTTCCTCACCACCGAGGCCGTCATCGCCGACAAGCCGGAGAAGAACGCTCCGGCCATGCCCGGCGGCGACGGCGGCATGGGCGGCATGGACTTCTGAGTCCCGCCACCCGCATCGTGTGACACCAGCACTGCCCGGCAGGGGCGGTCCGCTTCGGCGGGCCGCCCCTGTCGGCATCTCCGGGAGGCGATACCGACAGCAACTTCGGGAAGTTGCGGCTGCGGCCCTCACTCCGGCGAGAAGACGCAGAACTCGTTGCCCTCGGGGTCGGCGAGCACGTCCCACTCGATGGCGTAGTCGGGGGTGGTGTCGACGTCCCGGGGCCGGATCAGCGTGGCGCCCGCGGTGAGCAGCGCCTGGGTGTCGCCGATGACGTCGAAGTGCATGCGGTTCTTCGCGACCTTGGGCTCGGGCACGGCACGATCCACATCAGCGGTCCGGCCCCCGACGGGTCGACGATCGGCAGGGGTTGGTTTTCAGTCGGCGAGCGTCTGGTGGTCGCGGGCGTCGAGGCAGAGGTCCTTGAACCGGGCGGGTGCGTCAGCCATGACTGCGGAGGGTAGGCGGCACACCGTGACCGTGATCATCGGGACCTCGGGGTGGCAGTACCGCGACTGGCGCGGCCTGTTCTACCCGCCGAAGCTGCCCCAGCGGCTCTGGCTGGAGCACTACGAGCAGTTCTTCGCGACGGTCGAGAGCAACAACGCCTTCTACCGGCTGCCCGAGCGGGAGACGTTCGTGAAGTGGCGCGAGCGGACCCCGCCGGACTTCCGCTGGGCGGTCAAGGCGTCCCGGTTCCTCACGCACATCAAGCGCCTGCGCGAGCCGCAGGAACCCGTCGGCCGGCTCATGGAGCGCGCCGCCGGGCTGGGGGAGAAGCTCGACACGATCCTGCTGCAGCTCCCGCCGACGCTGAAGGCCGACGCCGACCTGCTCCGCGAGTGCCTGGCGCAGTTCCCCGGCGGCACGCGGGTCGCCGTCGAGCCGCGCCACGACAGCTGGTGGACCGACGAGATCCGGGCCCTCCTCGAGCGCTACGGGGCCGCGCTGTGCTGGGCCGACCGCGACGAGAAGCCCGTCGCCCCCCTCTGGCGGACCGCCGACTGGGGCTACCTGCGCTTCCACCACGGCTTCGAGAGCTGGCGGTACCGCTCCGAGACGCTCCAGCTCTGGGCCGACCGCCTCGCTGCCACCTGGCCGGCGGACGAGGACGTGCTCGTCTACTTCAACAACGACCCCGGCGGGGCGGCGACGATCGACGCCGTCCACTTCGCCGAGGCCGTGCGCCGGGCGGGCGGGACGCCGACCCGTGTGCCCACCGCCGGCCAGGCCACCGGCCTGGCCTGGCAGCCGGACCAGAAGACGCCGGGCCTCCCGGCGCCGGCCTAGCCGAGGACGGCGACATCCTCGGCGTGCCGGACGCCGAGCTGATCGGCCGCCTCCCCGAGCACCGTCTGGACGGCGAGGGTGTCGGCCAGCGGCATGACCGCGCTCTCCGACCTGCCCGCGCGCACACCCTCGGAGACCTCGATCAGCTCGTGCGCGTAACCGGCGCCGAGGGGCGCACGGGTGATCGTCTCGGGCTCGGCGCCGGCGCGGTGCAGCACGATCGTGTGCGGGTGGTGGAAGCGCGGCGGGACGTCGATCCAGCCCGTGGTCCCGAAGACCCGGGCCTGGCCGGGCAGGGCGTTGCGCAGCGAGGTCATCAACGCCGCCGACCGACCGTCGCCGTGGTCCAGCAGCAGCGACGCCTCGGCGTCCGCGCCGGAGGGGAACAGCGATCCGGCGGCGGTGACGCGCGACGGCGTCCCGAGCAGCATCTGGGCGAAGGAGACGACGTAGACGCCGAGGTCGAGCAGCGCCCCGCCACCCTGCGCGAGGTCGAACAGCCGGTCGGCGGGGTCGTACTCCCGGGACACCCCGAGATCGGCCTGCACCGAGCGCACCTCGCCGATCGCGCCGTCGGCGACGAGCTCCCGGAGGGCGACGACGGCCGGCTGGAACCGCGTCCACATCGCCTCCATGACGAAGACACCGGTCTCGCGGGCGAGGTCGACCACCTCCTGGGCACCGGCGGTCGTCGCGGTGAAGGCCTTCTCGACCAGCAGCGCCTTGCCCGCGCGCAGCGCTCCCAGCGCGAGCGCGTGGTGCTGGGGATGCGGGGTCGCGAGGTAGAGGACGTCGACGTCCGGGTCGGCGAGGATCTCGGCGTACGACCCGTAGGCGCGCTCCTGACCGTGCCGGCCGGCGAAGGCCTCCGCGCGTTCCAGCGAGCGCGATGCGACGGCCACGGCTCGCGCTCCGTCGACGACGGCGAAGTCCTCGACCACCTTCTCCGCGATGCGGCCCGGCCCGACGACTCCCCAGCGGATCTCCCGATTCACGCCCGAGACGGTAGCGGCGACCCGAACCGGAGCAGGTTGCCGTCCGGGTCGATGTGCCATCCCTCGCGCAGCCCGTAGTCGGTGTCGACCGGGGCGCCGGTCCGCTCCACGCCGGCCCACTCCGCGGCGAGGGCGTCGGCGTCGGGCACGTGCAGGTACGCCGCGGCCGCCGTCCGCAGCGGGTCGTGGTCGGCCACGACGGTCAGGTGCAGCTCGATCCCGGCCCGGGCGGCGAACCCGTACGTCGCGTCGTGGGTCGACACGGAGCAGCCGAGCGCGGCGTAGTGAGCCAGCGCCCTGGGCAGGTCGGCCACCGGGAAGATCGGCGAGACCCGGACCTCCGGGTGGGCGTGCGGCATGCCGGGCACACTGCCATCGTGGCAGTGCTGATCGACACCCCCGTGTGGCACTGGCGGGGGCGGCTCTGGTCCCACCTGGTCAGCGACGTGTCCTACGACGAACTGCACGCCTTCGTCGCCCAGGAGCTCGGCATCCCGCGGCGGGCGTTCCAGGGCGACCACTACGACATCCCGGAGGACCTCTACGACGTCGCCGTCGGGGCCGGGGCAGAGCCGGTCGGCGCCCGCGAGCTGCTCAGCCGCCTGCTGTCGGCGGGGTTGCGGGTCCGGAAGCCGCGCGGCGCCTGAGCAGCGTCAGCTCCGCCGTCAGGTTCGCGCGCGCCGGCTCCGTCCACCGCCGGGCGGCCTCCGGCGTCCGGAAGAGCCTCGTCAGTGCGAGCAGGTGCTCCAGGACGGCGATCCGCCCGACGGTGAACTCCTCGTCGGACAGGTGCCCGTACTCCTCGCGCACCGCGGACGCGTACGCCGCGTAGGCGTCGGGCGGACCGGCCAGGACGGCGAGGTCGGCGTCGCACAGCACGGCACCGTTCGCATCGCCGTCCTCCGGGTCGTGCCCGGCGGTGAGGAGCACGAGGCGCCCGACCTCGTCGACGCGCCCGTCCGGGACCAGCCCGCGCAGCCCCGCCCGCGCCCGGCCGGCGCTGACCTCCTCGTTGTCCGCACGCTGCGGGTCGTAGGCGACGTCGTGGTACCAGGCGGCCAGCCGGACGGCATCGGGGTCGACGGCCGCCTCGGCCAGCTGCCCGACCAGCCCGAGGACGGCGGCCAGGTGCGCGAGGTCGTGGTACCGGCGGTGCGGCTCGCTCCAGGCGGCGACCAGCGCGGCCCACTCCGTGCGGGACGTGGGGGAGTCGCCGGCCAGCTCGGCCCACGCCTCGAACCCGACGAGGCCGGTCACCGGACCCCGCAGGTGCGCAGGGTGAGCAGCGCGAAGGCCCGCGCGGCGGTGACGACCGCGGCGACCGGCACCTTCTCGAGCGGTCCGTGCGCGAGGTGGAGGTCTCCCGGCCCGTAGTGCAGCGTCGGGACCCCTGCTCCCACGTACTGGCGCAGGTCGGTGCCGGCGGCGACCGCCCGCTCGTCGGTGGCACCGCCGCCGGCGTCGGCCACGGCCGCCAGGACCAGGGGCAGCAGCCGGTGCCCGGCGGGGAGCTCCCCGCTGGCGAACGCGCCCCCGACCCAGGTCACCCGCACCGGGTGCTCGGCCAGCCACGGGTCGGCGGCGCAGATCTCCCGGAGCCGCGCCTCGAACGCCTCCTTCGCCACCGACACCGGCTCGCCCAGGCGGACGCCGTAGCGCCCCTCCGCCACCAGCCGGTCGGGCACGGAGCTCGCCCAGTCCCCGGCCCGGACCCGGCCGATCGACAGGCCGTAGGGGTACCGCTCGCCCCAGAAGCGCGGGTCGGCGTCCTTCTGGCGCTCCTCCTCCAGCTGCTGCAGCCCGGCGTGCACGACGGCGAACTTCTCCACCGCGCTCACCCCCCGGTCGCGCATGGCGGCGGTCTCGGCGCCTGGGCCACGATCCGGCGCGGGCACCTCGGCGATCTCTGCGTCATCCCCGAGCCGACCGCGGGGTCGGTGGTGACGGCGCACGCCGGGGCGCTGACGTTCCGGCTCGAGATCCGGGGCCACGCCGCGCACGCCGCCATGCGCGACCGGGGGGTGAGCGCGGTGGAGAAGTTCGCCGTCGTGCACGCCGGGCTGCAGCAGCTGGAGGAGGAGCGCCAGAAGGACGCCGACCCGCGCTTCTGGGGCGAGCGGTACCCCTACGGCCTGTCGATCGGCCGGGTCCGGGCCGGGGACTGGGCGAGCTCCGTGCCCGACCGGCTGGTGGCGGAGGGGCGCTACGGCGTCCGCCTGGGCGAGCCGGTGTCGGTGGCGAAGGAGGCGTTCGAGGCGCGGCTCCGGGAGATCTGCGCCGCCGACCCGTGGCTGGCCGAGCACCCGGTGCGGGTGACCTGGGTCGGGGGCGCGTTCGCCAGCGGGGAGCTCCCCGCCGGGCACCGGCTGCTGCCCCTGGTCCTGGCGGCCGTGGCCGACGCCGGCGGCGGTGCCACCGACGAGCGGGCGGTCGCCGCCGGCACCGACCTGCGCCAGTACGTGGGAGCAGGGGTCCCGACGCTGCACTACGGGCCGGGAGACCTCCACCTCGCGCACGGACCGCTCGAGAAGGTGCCGGTCGCCGCGGTCGTCACCGCCGCGCGGGCCTTCGCGCTGCTCACCCTGCGCACCTGCGGGGTCCGGTGACCGGCCTCGTCGGGTTCGAGGCGTGGGCCGAGCTGGCCGGCGACTCCCCCACGTCCCGCACGGAGTGGGCCGCGCTGGTCGCCGCCTGGAGCGAGCCGCACCGCCGGTACCACGACCTCGCGCACCTGGCCGCCGTCCTCGGGCTGGTCGGGCAGCTGGCCGAGGCGGCCGTCGACCCCGATGCCGTCCGGCTGGCCGCCTGGTACCACGACGTCGCCTACGACCCGCAGCGTGCGGACAACGAGGAGGTCAGCGCCGGCCGGGCGCGGGCGGGGCTGCGCGGGCTGGTCCCGGACGGGCGCGTCGACGAGGTCGGGCGCCTCGTGCTCCTCACCGCCGGGCACGACCCGGAGGACGGCGATGCGAACGGTGCCGTGCTGTGCGACGCCGACCTCGCCGTCCTGGCCGGTCCGCCCGACGCCTACGCGGCGTACGCGTCCGCGGTGCGCGAGGAGTACGGGCACCTGTCCGACGAGGAGTTCACCGTCGGGCGGATCGCCGTCCTGGAGCACCTGCTCGCACTGACGAGGCTCTTCCGGACGCCGGAGGCCGCCCGGCGGTGGACGGAGCCGGCGCGCGCGAACCTGACGGCGGAGCTGACGCTGCTCAGGCGCCGCGCGGCTTCCGGACCCGCAACCCCGCCGACAGCAGGCGGCTGAGCAGCTCGCGGGCGCCGACCGGCTCTGCCCCGGCCCCGACGGCGACGTCGTAGAGGTCCTCCGGGATGTCGTAGTGGTCGCCCTGGAACGCCCGCCGCGGGATGCCGAGCTCCTGGGCGACGAAGGCGTGCAGTTCGTCGTAGGACACGTCGCTGACCAGGTGGGACCAGAGCCGCCCCCGCCAGTGCCACACGGGGGTGTCGATCAGCACTGCCACGATGGCAGTGTGCCCGGCATGCCGCACGCCCACCCGGAGGTCCGGGTCTCGCCGATCTTCCCGGTGGCCGACCTGCCCAGGGCGCTGGCTCACTACGCCGCGCTCGGCTGCTCCGTGTCGACCCACGACGCGACGTACGGGTTCGCCGCCCGGGCCGGGATCGAGCTGCACCTGACCGTCGTGGCCGACCACGACCCGCTGCGGACGGCGGCCGCGGCGTACCTGCACGTGCCCGACGCCGACGCCCTCGCCGCGGAGTGGGCCGGCGTGGAGCGGACCGGCGCCCCGGTCGACACCGACTACGGGCTGCGCGAGGGATGGCACATCGACCCGGACGGCAACCTGCTCCGGTTCGGGTCGCCGCTACCGTCTCGGGCGTGAATCGGGAGATCCGCTGGGGAGTCGTCGGGCCGGGCCGCATCGCGGAGAAGGTGGTCGAGGACTTCGCCGTCGTCGACGGAGCGCGAGCCGTGGCCGTCGCATCGCGCTCGCTGGAACGCGCGGAGGCCTTCGCCGGCCGGCACGGTCAGGAGCGCGCCTACGGGTCGTACGCCGAGATCCTCGCCGACCCGGACGTCGACGTCCTCTACCTCGCGACCCCGCATCCCCAGCACCACGCGCTCGCGCTGGGAGCGCTGCGCGCGGGCAAGGCGCTGCTGGTCGAGAAGGCCTTCACCGCGACGACCGCCGGTGCCCAGGAGGTGGTCGACCTCGCCCGCGAGACCGGTGTCTTCGTCATGGAGGCGATGTGGACGCGGTTCCAGCCGGCCGTCGTCGCCCTCCGGGAGCTCGTCGCCGACGGCGCGATCGGCGAGGTGCGCTCGGTGCAGGCCGATCTCGGGGTGTCCCGGGAGTACGACCCCGCCGACCGGCTGTTCGACCTCGCGCAGGGTGGCGGGGCGCTGCTCGACCTCGGCGTCTACGTCGTCTCCTTCGCCCAGATGCTGCTCGGGACGCCGTCGCGCGTCACCGCCGCCGGATCGCTGTTCCCCTCCGGCGCGGACGCCGAGGCGTCGCTGCTGCTGGACCACGGCGACGGTCGGTCGGCGGCGTTGATGACCTCGCTGCGCAACGCCCTGCCCGGCCAGGCCCGGGTCTTCGGGACCACGGGCTGGATCGACGTCCCGCCGCGCTTCCACCACCCGCACACGATCGTGCTGCACCGCGCCGGCGCCGAGCCCGAGACGATCACCCGTGCGCCCCTCGGCGCCGGTTACGCGCACGAGCTGATCGAGGTCTCCGAGGGTGTGCGCGCGGGCAGGTCGGAGAGCGCGGTCATGCCGCTGGCCGACACCCTCGCCGTCCAGACGGTGCTCGGGGAGGCGGCCGATCAGCTCGGCGTCCGGCACGCCGAGGATGTCGCCGTCCTCGGCTAGGCCGGCGCCGGGAGGCCCGGCGTCTTCTGGTCCGGCTGCCAGGCCAGGCCGGTGGCCTGGCCGGCGGTGGGCACACGGGTCGGCGTCCCGCCCGCCCGGCGCACGGCCTCGGCGAAGTGGACGGCGTCGATCGTCGCCGCCCCGCCGGGGTCGTTGTTGAAGTAGACGAGCACGTCCTCGTCCGCCGGCCAGGTGGCAGCGAGGCGGTCGGCCCAGAGCTGGAGCGTCTCGGAGCGGTACCGCCAGCTCTCGAAGCCGTGGTGGAAGCGCAGGTAGCCCCAGTCGGCGGTCCGCCAGAGGGGGGCGACGGGCTTCTCGTCGCGGTCGGCCCAGCACAGCGCGGCCCCGTAGCGCTCGAGGAGGGCCCGGATCTCGTCGGTCCACCAGCTGTCGTGGCGCGGCTCGACGGCGACCCGCGTGCCGCCGGGGAACTGCGCCAGGCACTCGCGGAGCAGGTCGGCGTCGGCCTTCAGCGTCGGCGGGAGCTGCAGCAGGATCGTGTCGAGCTTCTCCCCCAGCCCGGCGGCGCGCTCCATGAGCCGGCCGACGGGTTCCTGCGGCTCGCGCAGGCGCTTGATGTGCGTGAGGAACCGGGACGCCTTGACCGCCCAGCGGAAGTCCGGCGGGGTCCGCTCGCGCCACTTCACGAACGTCTCCCGCTCGGGCAGCCGGTAGAAGGCGTTGTTGCTCTCGACCGTCGCGAAGAACTGCTCGTAGTGCTCCAGCCAGAGCCGCTGGGGCAGCTTCGGCGGGTAGAACAGGCCGCGCCAGTCGCGGTACTGCCACCCCGAGGTCCCGATGATCACGGTCACGGTGTGCCGCCTACCCTCCGCAGTCATGGCTGACGCACCCGCCCGGTTCAAGGACCTCTGCCTCGACGCCCGCGACCACCAGACGCTCGCCGACTGAAAACCAACCCCTGCCGATCGTCGACCCGTCGGGGGCCGGACCGCTGATGTGGATCGTGCCGTGCCCGAGCCCAAGGTCGCGAAGAACCGCATGCACTTCGACGTCATCGGCGACACCCAGGCGCTGCTCACCGCGGGCGCCACGCTGATCCGGCCCCGGGACGTCGACACCACCCCCGACTACGCCATCGAGTGGGACGTGCTCGCCGACCCCGAGGGCAACGAGTTCTGCGTCTTCTCGCCGGAGTGAGGGCCGCAGCCGCAACTTCCCGAAGTTGCTGTCGGTATCGCCTCCCGGAGATGCCGACAGGGGCGGCCCGCCGAAGCGGACCGCCCCTGCCGGGCAGTGCTGGTGTCACACGATGCGGGTGGCGGGACTCAGAAGTCCATGCCGCCCATGCCGCCGTCGCCGCCGGGCATGGCCGGAGCGTTCTTCTCCGGCTTGTCGGCGATGACGGCCTCGGTGGTGAGGAAGAGCGCCGCGATGGAGGCGGCGTTCTGCAGCGCCGAGCGGGTCACCTTGGCGGGGTCGATGATCCCGCTGGCGACGAGGTCCACGTACTCGCCGGTGGCGGCGTTGAGGCCCCAGCCGGTCTCGGAGTTGCGGACCTTCTCCGCGACGACGCCACCCTCGAGGCCGGCGTTGATCGCGATCTGCTTCAGCGGCGCCTCGAGCGCGACGCGCACGATGTTGGCACCGGTCGCCTCGTCACCGTCGAGCTCGAGCTTCTCGAACGCGACAGTGGTCGCCTGCGCGAGAGCGACGCCACCACCGGCGACGATCCCCTCCTCGACGGCGGCCTTGGCGTTGCGCACCGCGTCCTCGATGCGGTGCTTGCGCTCCTTGAGCTCGACCTCCGTCGCGGCGCCGGCCTTGATGACGGCGACGCCACCGGCCAGCTTGGCCAGGCGCTCCTGCAGCTTCTCGCGGTCGTAGTCGGAGTCCGACTTCTCGATCTCGGCGCGGATCTGGTTGACGCGACCGGTGATCTGGTCGGCGTCACCCGCACCCTCGATGATCGTCGTCTCGTCCTTGGTGGTGACGAACTTGCGCGCGCGGCCCAGGAGGGACAGGTCGGCGTTCTCGAGCTTGAGACCGACCTCCTCGCTGACGACCTGACCACCAGTGAGGATGGCGATGTCGGCCAGCATGGCCTTGCGGCGGTCACCGAAGCCCGGCGCCTTGACGGCGACGGACTTGAAGGTGCCGCGGATCTTGTTGACCACCAGGGTCGCGAGGGCCTCACCCTCGACGTCCTCGGCGATGATCGCCAGCGGCTTGCCCGACTGCATGACCTTCTCGAGCAGCGGGAGCAGGTCCTTGACGGAGCTGATCTTGCTGTTGACGACCAGGATGTACGGGTCGTCGAGCACGGTCTCCATGCGCTCGGGGTCGGTCACGAAGTACGCCGACAGATGACCCTTGTCGAAGCGCATGCCCTCGGTGAGCTCGAGCTCGAGGCCGAAGGTGTTGCTCTCCTCGACGGTGATGACACCTTCCTTGCCGACCTTGTCCATGGCCTCGGCGATGAGCTCACCGATGGCGGGGTCGGCGGCGGAGATCGAGGCGGTGGCGGCGATCTGCTCCTTGGTCTCGACGTCCTTGGCGGTCGAGAGGAGGTACTCGCTGACGGCCTCGACGGCCTTCTCGATGCCCTTCTTCAGGGCCATCGGGTTCGCGCCGGCGGCGACGTTGCGCAGACCCTCGCGCACGAGCGCCTGGGCCAGCACGGTGGCGGTGGTGGTGCCGTCACCCGCGACGTCGTCGGTCTTCTTCGCGACCTCCTTGACGAGCTCGGCCCCGATCTTCTCCCACGGGTCCTCGAGCTCGATCTCCTTGGCGATGCTCACACCATCGTTGGTGATGGTGGGGGCGCCCCACTTCTTCTCGAGTACGACGTTGCGGCCCTTGGGGCCGAGCGTCACCTTGACGGCGTCGGCGAGGGTGTTCATCCCTCGCTCGAGGCCACGGCGCGCCTCTTCGTCGAACGCGATCATCTTGGCCATGTGGTGATGTCCTCCATGCATTTGATCGCTGCACGGCCGGGTTGGTGCCCGCGACGGACGACACCGGGCACGTGGGCGCTCCTTCGGCCCACGGACCGGTACCTCACCGTTCCGACCTGATTGGCACTCAGGAGCCCCGAGTGCCAGAAACGAGTCTGGCACTCGACCCCTGCGAGTGCAAGAACGGGGGGTGACCGCCCGCTGTTCCCGCGGCTACGACGGGACGACGCAGGCCCGGTCCCCCGTGCGGGGAACCGGGCCTGTGCCGGTGCTGACTGCTGGGTTCAGGCCGCGGTGACCTGGTCCGCCTGGGGGCCCTTGGCGCCCTGGACGACCTCGAAGTTGACCCGCTGGCCCTCTTCGAGGTTCTTGTACCCGTCCATCTGGATGGCCGAGTAGTGGACGAAGACGTCCTGGCCGCCGTCGACGGCGATGAAGCCGAAGCCCTTCTCGGCGTTGAACCACTTCACGGTGCCCTGTGCCACGTGTGCTCCCACGTTCGTGCGTACGGACGGTCCCTCTGGATCGGGGAACCGGGTCTAGCTCTTCCGCCCGCTCGAACACGAACATGGAACTGGAACCGCGCGAGAACGTACATCAGGAAATGCCCGGTGGCGGTACTTCGACGCCGGACTGTTGCCGGATCGGGCGACGGGTCGGCCGCCGATCCGGGTCCCTGGCGTCAGCCGATGAGGCCGGCCGCTCGCGCCGACTTCAGCGACGGCTCCACCCGGTGGGTGGGGCCGACGACCGGCTCGAGCGGGTCGAGCGTCTTCAGGCCCTCCCCGGTGTTGAGGACGACGGTCTCCTTCGACGGGTCGAGCCGGCCGTTCTCCACCAGCTGGCGGAGCACCGCGACCGTCACGCCGCCTGCCGTCTCGGCGAAGACGCCGGTGGTCCGCGCCAGGTCCCGGATCCCCTGCACGATCTCGTCGTCCCCGACGCGGCCGACCGAACCGCCGGTGCGGCGGATGGCGTCGAGGGCGTACGGGCCGTCGGCCGGGTTGCCGATGTTCAGCGACTTCGCGATGCCGAAGGGCTTCACCGGCTGGACGACGTCCCAGCCCTGCTCGAAGGCGGTGGCGATCGGGTCGCACCCCGCGGACTGGGCACCGAAGATCGTCCACTCGGTGGCCTCGACGATGCCGGCGGCGGTGAGCTCGCGGAACGCCTTGTCCACCTTGGTCAGCAGCGACCCGGACGCCATCGGGATGACGACCTGGGCCGGGATCCGCCAGCCGAGCTGCTCGGCGATCTCGTAGCCCATCGTCTTGGAACCCTCGGCGTAGTACGGCCGGACGTTCTGGTTGACGAAGGCGGTGTCCTCGAACTCGTCGGTCTCGGCCAGCTCGCTGGTGAGGCGGTTGACGTCGTCGTAGGAGCCGTCGACGGCGACCAGGGTCTGGCCGTAGACCGCCGACTGCACGACCTTGCCCGGCTCCAGGTCGCTCGGGATGAACACGAAGGACGGGATGCCGACGCGGGCGGCGTGCGCGGCCACCGAGTTCGCGAGGTTGCCCGTCGAGGCGGCCGCGATCCTCGTGTAGCCCAGGCCCTTGGCCGCCGTGGCGGCCAGCGACACGACGCGGTCCTTGAAGGAGTGCGTGGGATTGGCCGAGTCGTCCTTCACCCAGAGCCCGCCGGTGATGCCGAGCTCGGCGGCCAGCCGGTCGGCGCGCACCAGCGGCGTCAGGCCGGGGTCGAGGCTGACCCGGTCGGCCGGGTCCTGCCCCACGGGCAGCAGCCCGGCGTAGCGCCAGATGTTGTGCGGGCCCGCCTCGATCTGCTCGCGGGTCACGGCCTTCATCAGCTCGGGGTCGTAGTCGACCTCGAGCGGGCCGAAGCACTCGGCACAGGCGTGCTCGGCGATCAGTCCGAACGTCGCCCCGCAGTTGCGGCACACCAGGCCGCGCGCGGGACAGGCAGGAACGGGGCCACCGGCGGATGGGTCCGCCTGGGCCGCTGCGCTCACCTCGGTGGTGCTGGGATCGGTCAGAGTCATGCGACGACTACCTCCTCATCTTCCCCGCACCGGGCCGTCGAGCCGCGCGGGACGGAATTGGCACCTCCCGCCTGTCGCAGCTGTGCGACGGGCGGCGGTTGCCGGGGCTTCATCGGGCCGTGTCCCTCTGCCCCTCTGGATGAGTGGAACGCCGTGAACTCTACCCAGTGCCGGTTCGACGCCTGCCGCTGGCCAGGATGTGAGATGTGACCACCCGCATCGTCTACACCGACCTCGACGGCACGATGGTCGGCCCGCGGGGCTCTTTCTGGCACACCGCCCGTCGCGATCTGACCGCCGATCCCGCCGCCGCGCTGCTGGCCCTCCACGAGGCCGAGGTGCCGTTGGTGCTGGTCAGCGGCCGGACGCTCGAGCAGGTCGTCGAGGCGGCCCGCATCTTCGCCGCGGACGGCGCCATCGCGGAGCTGGGCGCCACGATCACCTGGGACGCCGGTCGGGGCACCCATCGGCTCACCGGCGCCCTGCCTGCCGAGTACGACGGCCGGGCGCCGATGGACGTGATGGCCGAACTGGGGATCGTCGAGCGGCTCATCGCCGAGCACCCGGGCCGGCTGGAGTGGCACGCGCCGTGGCACGCCACGCACACCACCGACGCCCTCCTCCGTGGGCGGGTGGACCCGCTCTCCGTCGACGCCTGGCTCGCCGAGCGGGGCGCCGGCTGGCTCACCCTCAAGGACAACGGCGCCATCCCGGCGACGTCCCGGATGACCCTGGACGACGACCCGCTGCCGCCGCGGGTCTACCACCTGATGCCGCGCGGCATCTCCAAGGGCGCAGCCGTCGCCTGGGACCTCGAACGGCGGGGCCTCACCCCTGACGACGCCGTGGCGATCGGTGACAGCGTCAGCGACCTGGACATGGCGCCCGCGGTCGGCAGGCTGTTCATCACCGCGAACGGCGCGGCCGTGGACGGGATGGCCGGCCTGCTGGGGGCTGTCCCCAATGCGTCGGTGACCGATGCCCCCATGGGCGAGGGCTGGGCGCAGGCCGTGCTCGCCAGCGTCCGGGAGGGATGACCGGGATGCCACGCCGTGCGGACGACGTCGACGGCTTCGTGGCCGCCCTGGACCACCCGCTGACGGCTGGCATCGAGCGGCTGCGCGCCGCGATCCTGGAGGCGGACGACGGGATCAGCGAGCACGTGAAGTGGAACGCGCCCAGCTTCTGCTACGGCGGCGTCGACCGCGTGACCTTCCGTCTGCAACCCGGGAACCGACTGCAGCTGATCCTCGACCGGGGCGCGAAGGTGCGGGACGACGCCGCCGACTTCCGCTTCGAGGACCCGTCGGGCCTGCTGGAGTGGGTCACGGCCGATCGCGCCGTCATCAGGTTCCGGGACACCGGCCCCGTCCAGGGGCACCGCCCCGAGCTTGCAGGGGTGGGGAGGACGGGGTCCTTCCGTCAGCTGGTGACGTCGCGCCGGGCGAAGTGCCGGAAGGCGAGGAACGTGAAGATCGCCGAGTAGACCAGCGACTGGATCACCCCGCGGTAGAGGTCGGCGGAGTCGACCGGGGTCTGCAGCAGGTCGGTCCAGGCGAACTCCTCGGCGGTCGGGAACCAGTCGCGGATCGCGCCCAGCTGCTCGACCTGGTCGAGGATGGCGAAGACGAACATCGTGAAGACGGCGCCGCCCACGGCGGCCAGCGGTGCGTCGGTGATCGTGGAGAACCAGAAGGCCAGCGTGCCGACCACCAGCAGGTGGACGGCGAGGTAGCCGAGCATCCCGGCGAGCCGCAGCAGGCCCTCGCCCTGGCCGAGGGTCACCCCGACCGGCGTCTGGATGTCCTCGAAGCCGAATGCGATGCCACCGGCCACGACCGCCACCGTCGCCAGCGTGACCAGCGCCCCGACCGACAGCACCAGCGCCGCGTAGAACTTCTGGCGCAGCAGCCGCATGCGCGGGACCGGAGTCGCGAGCGTGTACCGCAGCGACCCCCACTGCGCCTCGCTGGCCACGGTGTCGCCGAAGCAGAGCGCGTAGACGACGACCAGGAAGAAGCCCGTGGTCGCGAAGAGCACGAACAGCGTGAAGTTCAGCCCGCTGGACGTGGCGACGTCGACCAGGTTGATCCGGTTGTTCTCGGCCGCCTCCTCGCTCGCCCCGAGCTGCAGGGCGCCGATGAGGATCAGCGGGAGGGCGACCATCAGCGCGACGACGCCGATGGTGCGGCGGCGCTTGAACTGCCGGCGCAGCTCCACCGACAGCCGCAGCGTCCGCTCCGGCCGGTAGCCGCCCACGGCGCCGGTCGGCTGCACGTGCGCGGTGTCGCGGGGCGCGCTGAACGCCGACTTCGCGGCCGACTCCGTCGTCATGATTCCCCCACCAGGGCCAGGAAGGCGTCTTCGAGCCGTCGTCGCGGCGTGAACTGGTCGACCTCGATGCCGGCTCCCACGAGCGCCTGCAGGGCCGCCGCCCGGCCGTAGCCGTCCAGGTCGGCCACGAGCCCCTCGTCGGTGCGCTCGGCGGTGACGCCGGGCAACCCCTCCAGGACGGCGATGGCGCGGTCCATGTCGTTGTCGTCGACCAGCCCGATCGACACCGCACCTCCGGTGCCGACGATCTCCTCCACCGTGCCCTGTGCGATCTTCTGCCCCTTGGCCATGACGACCACGTGGCTGCAGGTCTGCTCGATCTCGCTGAGCAGGTGGCTGGAGACGATGACCGTGCGACCTGTCGCCGCGTAGGAGCGCAGCACCTCGCGCATCGCGTGGATCTGCGGCGGGTCCAGCCCGTTGGTCGGTTCGTCGAGCACCAGCAGGTCGGGCAGCCCGAGCATGGCCTGCGCGATCGCGACCCGCTGGCGCATGCCCTGGCTGTAGCGGCGCACCGGCCGGTCGATCGCGGAGCCGAGGCCGGCCACCGCGATGGCCTCCTCCATGTGCGCGTCCGCAGCCGGGCGTCCGGTGGCCGCCCAGTACAGCGTGAGGTTGTCGCGCCCCGAGAGGTGCGGCTGCAGGCCCGTGCCCTCGACGAAGGAGCCGAGGCGGGACAGGACCGGCGCCCCGGGGCCGGCCGCGTGTCCGAAGACGCTGATCCGTCCCTCGGTCGGCCGGATGAGGCCCATGAGCATCCGCAGCGAGGTGGTCTTGCCGGCACCGTTCGGACCGAGCAGCCCGAGCACCTGGCCGCGCCGTACCTCGAAGGACAGGTCCCGGACGGCGACGAAGCCGTCCTTGTACGCCTTGCTGACGCCCTCGAAGCGCAGCGGCACGTCCTCGCCGTCCGGCTCCACCGCGGAGACCCGCCGGCGCCGGCGACGTCCCCAGAGGACCGCCACGAGCCACCCGAGCAGCCCGAGGCCCACCAGCACCCCGAGCAGCACCCACCACTGGGAGGTGCCCGCCTCGGTCTGGGTGCGGCCCCCGACCTGCGGCACCGCGAGGTCCGCCGCCCCCGCGGCGAGACCGCCGCCGGTGAGCCCGACCGAGTAGACCGCCGACTCGGCGGGCAGCGCGAAGGCCTGGTCGGTCGAGGAGACCACCAGCCGCATGGTGTGGCCGGCCTCGAAGCGGTGCACGATCCCGGGCAGCGTGATCTCGACCGGCGTCGGGTCGGTCGGATCGGTCGACAGCCCGGTCAGTGCCAGTGGCGCGACCAGCCCGCCGGGCAGCGTCGTCCCGCCACCGGGCCCGACGTCGTAGAGCTTGGCGAACAGCGTGGCCGACCCCGCGGGGGCAGCCACCGCGATCTCGACCGTGGGTGCGCCGACCACCTCGACCGCGTCGTCCAGGGGTTCGCTCTCGAAGGCGGCGAACTGGCCGGGGATCTCCAGCGTCGTCCCGCCCAGTGCGGCGGTCAGCGCGCCGAGCCCGGGCACCGTGGTGAGCGCGGCCGGCGTGCCGCCGGCCGGGGTCACGACGGGCTGGATCGGGCCCGAGAGCGCGACCACGCCGCGCTCGGCGGGCTCCTCGCCCGCCAGACCCGGGTAGTTGCCGGTGACGACCGTCTGGTTGCCGCCCTGCACGCCGACCCCGCCGGTCGCTGCGATCCCGGTGGGCGCCGGGAACTGGAAGCCGGTGCCCGGGTCCTCGCCCTGGCCGCGGAGGTGGAAGTCGAACCAGCCCGCGACCTGCTCCCGCAGGTCCCCGGTGACCCGGTCCGAGGCCGGGGAGTCGTGGCCACCGTTGAACCAGACGACCTTCACGGGGGTGCCGTCGGCGGCGATGCCCCGGGCGTTGGCGTCGGCCTGGCCGAGGCCGAACAGCGAGTCCTGCGTGCCCTGGACGAGCAGGGTCGGCGCCTCGATCCGGTCGAGGACGCCGGCCGGGCTGCTGCGGTCGAGGACGCCGGCGATCTCCGGTGTGAGCGTGCCCGTCGCCGCGGCGGTCTGGTAGGCCGCGCAGATGTCGGCGCGGAACCGGCCGCAGGTCAGTGCCTGCTCCACCACCGCCGGGTCGAGGGATCCCGGGTCGAGGCCCTCGAGGCTGGCGCCGTTCGACGGGGCGTCGTCCCCGTTCCCGGTGCCCCCGAGGGCGTCGAGGAGGCCGCCGGTCGGCACGGAGCCGACGCCGAAGAACAGCCCCGACCACAGCCGCTTGTAGACCCCGGTCGCCGCGGCCTGAGGCGTCGCGGCGACGGTCTCGGCGCCGTCGGTGTCACCGGTCTGGGAGGGGAAGAGGGCCGCGGTCAGCGAGTTCCAGGTGATCTGCGGCGCGATGGCGTCGACCCGGTCGTCGTAGGCCGCACCCAGCAGCGCCAGCGCGCCGCCGTAGGAGCCGCCGGCCACCCCGACCCGCGGGTCCCCGTCGTCGTCGAGCTCGACCTCGTCGCGGTCGGCCAGCAGGTCGATCAGCGTGGAGAGGTCGGCGATCTCGTAGCGCGGGTCGTTCAGCCCGATCTGCCCGGTGCTCTCGCCGAAGCCGCGGGCGGAGTAGGTGAGGACGACGTAGCCGCGCCCGGCCAGGTCGCGGGCGTCGTCGGCCACCGAGTCCTTGCTGCCGCCGAAGCCGTGTGCGAGGACCACCGCGGGGGCCGGGTCCTCGCCGCCCGGGAGGTACAGGGTCGTGTCCAGCTCGACGGCGTCGGCGCCGGAGCCCGACTCGACCCGGGCCTCCTCGGTGGCGACGTCCTCGGCGGCCGCCGCCGAGGGGGCGACCGCGAGCAGGCCGCACGAGAGCAGCAGCGGGAGCAGGGCAGCGAGCGTCCGGCGAGCGCCGGGGCGCGGGCGGGGACGCACGTGCCCGCGGGAGGGACGCACGAAGCGGCCAACGGACGGCGGCCGGGACATGTTCCGCTGCCGAGGAGTCAGCCTCCCCGGCGGAGGATCAGGGCTGCCAGTCGCCGGCGGCGACGACGACGAGACCCGGCGCCACGACCTCGGCCGGGAGCTCGAAGAAGCGGGGGGTCGGGCCCTGCAGCTGCGGGAACTGCTCGATCAGCTGCAGCGCGGCCTGCCGCTGGTTCTCGTCGCCCTCGGTGAAGAACACGGTGGAGGCGGCGACGTCACCGGCGGTGTACGCGCCGACGCCCGGCGACTCCCAGCCGGCGCCGACGATGGTCTCCGAGATCTTGGCGGCCAGGCCGTTGACCTCGGTGGAGTTGAGGACCGTGACCGGGACCCGGACGGGTGCTGCGGCGACGGGCGGCTCGATCTCGACGGGCGTGGTCGGCAGGTCGGGAAGTGCGTCGGTGGTGGGAACGGTCGGCGGGGCGGCGTCGGAGCTCAGCGGGCTGTTCGACGCCGCGTCGGTGGTCTGCGGCGAGACGACCGTGTACACGCCGAGCACACCCAGGGCGACGATGGTCATGGCCACCAGACCCTTGATGACGCGGTGGGACCGTCGTCCGCCCTCTTCCTCCTCGAGCACCGCGACGGCGGAGCCCCGCTGCTTCTGCGCCTTGCGGCGGGCGGCGTCGGCGGCCTGGCGCTCGGCACGGACGGCGGCACGGCCGCCCACGGCCGGGCCGGTCGCGGGGCCGCGGACGGCGGTCATCTCGACGTCGGACTCGTCGTCGTAACCGTCGGCCGGGACGACGGCGTTGCCGCGGCGGCGGGAGACGGGGCGCTCGGGGATCGCGGTCGTGCCGGGCGCGACGTCGAAGGCGTCAGGACCCATCGGCGCCTCGTCCAGCGCGGGGATCTCGCCGGAACGCGAGGGCTTGGTCCAGTCGCCGTAGGCGGGCGCCGAGGAGCCGGCCGCCGTCGTCTGGCGCGGGAGGCGGGGGGACGAGCCGGACGAGCGCAGGCCGGACCCACCGGTGGAGACGAAGGCGGACTCCGACTCGTGCCAGGCGCTGCGGGGGCGCTCCGGGACGGAGGCGCCCGAACGGGGGCGCTTGCGGCGCTCGACCGGGGGCGCGGCGGGAGCAGAGGCCATCTGGGCGGCGATCGGCGAGGGCCTGACGTCGTCCACGGCCATGGCGAGGGGCTCCGGCGACGGGACGGCCTGGAAGGGAGCCGCCGTGGTCAGGGGGCCGACGGGGGAGGCCGCCGGCGCAGCGGAGGGGCGCGCGGCGGAGCGTGCGGGAGCCGGGACGGGGGGCAGCGGAAGTCGCGAGCGGGACAGCTGCCGGGCGTCGGCCGGGACGGGACGGGCGGGACGACGTGCGACGTCGTCGGACCGGTCACGGCCGCGGGAGGTCGGGTGGTCGTTCAGGTCCGCGGCCGGCCCTCGCCAAAGGGCGTCAGGGACGTCCGTCCGGCGGCGTCCGGCAGCCACCGGGGGGCGCCCCCAGTCCCGACCGTCACTGTCTGAATCGCCGTGCCTGCCCACGGTGAGTAAATCTAACCGGTGTAACTCTCATTGGACAGGACCCTGGGACGAACGTGTTCGTTGCCGCGCGAGTCGCAGCCGTCGGAGGCGCCGGACGAGCAGCGGATCGAGGGCCAGCGCGTCCGGCCGGTCGACCAGCGCGTTGAGCACCTGGTAGTACCGCGTCGGGGTCACCCCGAAGCGGTCGCGGATCGCCGTCTCCTTGGCGCCGGCCTGCCGCCACCAGTGCCGCTCGAACGTCAGCATGTCGTGCTCCCGGCGGGACAGCCCCGGGGCCGGGACCTGCATGGAGACCTCCCCGGACCCCTCGACCCGGGGCGGGGAGACCACGGGGGGTAGGTCGTCGGTCATGCGTCGTCGTTCTCCTGCCGTGCCTGGCTCCCGCGGTGCCCGCCGGAGCTCAGGGCCGACCGTAGCCGGGGGTACCGACGTTTCCGGCCGCCGGCACGAGCGCCCGGGGACAGCCGTCCGGCGTCCCTCAGAGACCGGCCGGAACCGTCTCGGCCGAGGGAGGGCGACTCGTCGCCCGGGCGTGTCGCAGCATGTCGGCCGTGAACACCGCCAGGGCGACCCAGACGATGGCGAAACCGGCCAGCCGTACGGGCGGCATGGGCTCCTCGTAGACGAAGACGCCGATCGCCAACTGCATCAGGGGCGTGAGGTACTGCAGGAGTCCGACCGTCGACAGCGGGATCCGCCGGGCGGCGGCCGCGAACAGCAGCAGCGGGATCGCCGTCGCGACGCCGGACCCGACCAGGAGCGCGGCGTGACCGGCACCCGCGTGGCCGAACGTCCCCCCGCCGTCGCCGTGCAACACGGCGAGCACGACGATCGCCGGCGCCGCCACCAGGAGCGTCTCGACGAACAGGCCCGGTGCCGCCTCGACGCGGACGATCTTCTTCATCAGCCCGTAGAGGGCGAAGGTCAGGGCCAGCGTCAGGGCGATCCAGGGCGGCCGGCCGTAGTCGACGGTCAGGACGGCGACGGCCACCGCGGCGATGCCCACCGCTCCCCACTGGAGGGGCCGTAGGCGCTCGCTGAACACGAGGACGCCGAGCACGACGCTGACCAGCGGGTTGATGAAGTAACCGAGCGAGGTCTCGACCACGTGCCCGGAGTTCACCCCGTAGACGAAGACGAGCCAGTTGGCCGCGATGAGCACCGCCGCCCCGGTGAGCACCAGCAGCCGCCTCCGGTCGGTCACCAGCGCCCGCACGTGCGACCACCGTCGGACCGCCGTCAGGAGCAGCCCGATGAACAGCAGCGACCAGAGCACCCGGTGGGCGACGATCTCCAACCCGCCGGCGGGCTTGAGGAGCGGGAAGTAGAGCGGGAACAGGCCCCACAGCGAGTACGCCGCCAGCCCGGAGAGCACTCCCAGGCGACGCTCGTCCACGGCCGCACCGTACGCCCGGGGCGGCCCGCTCCGGGCACTGGATCCTGAGCCGGGCTCACGACCGCGGCCGCGCCGGGTCGGCTATGTCGTCTGGATGTACTCGACCATGTGCTTGCGCTCCTCCTCGAGCTCGTCGAGGCGGGCCTTCACGACGTCGCCGATCGACACGATGCCGACGAGGACTCCCCCGTCGACGACCGGCACGTGGCGGACACGGTGGTCGGTCATCGTCTGCGCGAGCTCGTGCACGCTGGCGTTCGGCGAGCAGGTGTGGACCTGTGCCGTCATCACGCTGGCCACCGGCTCGGCCAGCAGCCCCGCCCCGTGGTCGTGCAGACCGCGCGCGACGTCCCGCTCGGAGATGATGCCGTCGATCCGCTGCCCGTCGGCGGAGACGACGATCGCCCCGATCCCCTTCTCGGCGAGGATGGCGAGCGCACTGCGCACGGACTCCCCGCCGTCGATCGTGGCGACCTCGCGGCCCTTGTGGCGGAGCACCTGGCTGATCTGCACACGAACCTCCTGCGCGAACGGTGCCGGGAGTCTGCACCCGCCCGGGCGCGACGGCAACGGTGCACTCTTCCGGCTTACCGTCGGGGGGTGCACAGGCAGCGACCAGGACCCCTGCAGTGGGTCTGGTACGCCCTCGGCGGCGGGCTCCCCCGCGAGCTCTCCCCCTGGGTGCTGGCCGACACGACCAGGCGCACGTGGATCGTCCGGCACCTGACCCGGTCCGTCGTCCAGATGCTGCCCGTGGTCGCGATCTGCCTCCTCGCCGTCCCCGTGCCGCTGGCCTACCGGCTCTCGGCCGCCGCCGGCGGTCTCCTGCTCGGGCTGATGTTCTCGATCGCCTTCATGACCGAGACCATCGAGCACCGGGTCGCCAAGGCCGGCTACCCGGCAGGGACGGCGGCGCGCATCCGGGCCGAGCGGACCGAGCGCGAGCGGGTGGAGCGGCGGGCCCCCTACCGACAGGACGGCGCCGGCAGCTTCGATTGAGAAAGGGCCCCGTCCCTCTCACCCCTCGCACGCTCGGGGCGAGCCTCCGGACGGGCCTCAGTCGACGCGGAAGCCGATCTTGAGGCGGACCTGGTAGTACGCCACGTCGCCGTCGACGACCTGACCGCGGATCTCCTCGGTCTGGAACCACTCGATGTTGCGGACGGTCTCCGCGGCCTTCCGGATCCCCGTCCGGATGGCGTCGTCGACGCTGGTGCTGCTGCTCCCGACGATCTCGCTCAACCGGTACACGTGGTCACTCACGGGTTCCTCCTGGTCGTCCGCCCTCCGGGACCACGACCCTGGCACGAGCGGTGCATCCGCGCAGCCCCTCCGGCCCTCCTCCGGACGGAGGTACGTACTCCTCGCGACGGATGCACGACGACGTACGTACGTAGTTCCGGGAGCTGCGAATACGTCGTCCGACGGATTTGGCGAAACGCCGATCTCACGAGGCTTCGAGGCGTTCACAGACGTCCTCGAAGGAGCCATCCGATGTCCGTTCTCGCCTACGCCGAAGCCCCCGCCACGGTCGTCACCGACGTCATCGACCGGGGGCCGCTGGAGAAGCTGGCCGCCGGCGACGAGGCCACCTGGCACGCGACGGTGCGGCGCTACGAGGGACTGCTCCGCTCCGCCGCGCGGGTGGTCCTGCGCAGCGACGCCGACGTCGACGAGGCCGTGCAGCGCACCTGGGTGCTGCTGCTCCGCAACGCCACGAAGATCAACGACCCGCGGGCGCTGCCCGGCTGGCTGTCGACCACGGCCCGCCGGGAGGCCCTCGCCATCCTCCGGGGCCAGCAGCGCGCCGTCCCCACCGAGGACGTCGCCGACCAGGTGGCGCCCGACGACCGCGACATGGCAACCGACCTCATGGACCGGGAGCTGCGCGCGGCCCTCGACCGGGCCGTCAGCAACCTGCCGGAGACCCAGCAGCGGATCGTCCGCGCCCTGCTCCGCGAGCCGGAGTCCTACGACGCGCTCAGCCTGGAGCTGGGCATCCCGCGGGGCAGCCTGGGCCCGCTGCGGGGCCGCGCGGTGAAGGCCCTGCGGGCGCAGCTGGAGCCGAGCCTGCGCGTCGCCTAGAGCTCGGGACGCCGCCGGGCGCGGACGACGTGCTGGACACCCTCGCGCAGGGCATCGCCCATCGTGAGGTCGGGAGTCGAGTCCACGACCTGCTTGAGCTCGGTGACGACGTCGTCGTCCAGTTCCACGGTCTCGTCCGGATCGTCGTTGTCCGGGTTGATCAGGGAGAGCCTGAACGGCGACATCGGTCGTCCTTCCGCAGCGGGGCCGGCTCCTACCGGGCGACCTTCACCGCGAGAGCTGCGGCCTGCGCACGGTTGGTGACCTGCAGCTTATGCAGAACGCGGGACACGTGTACCCCCACGGTGCGCTCGCTGATGAACAGTTTCCGGGCGATCTGCCGGTTGGTCGCACCCGTGCCCAGCAGCGCCAGCACCTCGTGCTCCCGGTCGGTCAGCCCGTAGGGCCGGTCCTCGACCGGAGTCCGTGGCACCGGCGCCGCCGAGAGGCGGGTGCGGGCCACGAACGCGTCCACCTCGGCCGCCAGCGGCGTCGCGCCGATCCGGCCGGCGATCTCCCGCGCGGCCCTCGCCGCCGCTGCGGCACGGTCCCGCCGTTTCGCGCCGGCGTGGCACTCCGCCTCCCGCAGCAGGCAGTAGGCCTCCTCGCGCGGGCGCTCCGCGGACCGCCACAGCCGGACGGCGTCGGCCCAGTCGTCGGCGGTGACCGTCCCCAGCGCACGGCCCAGCTCGTTCCGGGCGGTGCGGTGGTTGGCGCAGTGGTCGAGGTCGTCGTCGGAGTCCGGGACGACGGCGTCGAGCTCGGCAGCCATCCGCCCGACGCGCTCCTCCGACCGCCGGTCGGCGCCGCCGGGCAGCGCACGCCGGTCGGCCTCGACGCGCAGCGCGATCACGAGCAGCTCGGTGCGGAAGCGGGTGTCCTGCGTGGCGGCCAGCTTGCGGAGGGCGTCGTCCACGGTCCGGTAGGAGCCGTCGGCATCCCCCTCCTGCGCCAGCAGCTCCGCGGTCGCGCACGCGACCGCCGCGACGACCGGCGGCTCGTACGCCTCGAGCGGCGACGCGGCCGCCAGGCTGGCCCGGGCCCCCGCGGTGTTACCCATCCGCAGCCGCAGCTCGGCCCGCTCGATGTGCAGGTGCAGCGCCTGCCCCTGGACCGCGCGCCCGTCGAGCAGGTCGGCGAGGACCGCATCGCAGCGCTCGTAGTACCCCCGGCGGGTCAGCATGTTCGCGGCGTTCGAGGCCATCGCCGCCCCGACGGCGAGCTCCAGCCCGTACTCCGGCAGCAGGGCCAGCCCCTCCAGGGCGGCGGCGCACGCCTCCGCCGGGTGGCCGCCGATCTCGTAGGCCACCATCAGGTTGGCGTAGGCGCGGCACAGGACGGCGCGGTCCTCGACGTCGCGGGCCAGCCGCACCCCCTCGCGCAGCTGCTCGAGGCCCGTCGGGTCGTGGACGACCACGCCCGCCGTCCCGCGGGTCGTGAGGGCGTCGGCGAGGACTTCCCGGGTCCCGTGCTCGCGGGCGGCCGTGACCGACCGGTCGGCGAACCGGATCGCCTCCTCGAAGTCCGCCATGATGAAGGCGGCCCGCGCCTGGGCACCCCAGACCTGCGCGTGGCAGGCCGTCACCTCCGGCTCGAGCGCCGCGGCGGCCTCGGCGTAGGCGGCCCGGCTGCGCTCCGTCTGCCCGGCCTCCCAGAGGTAGCAGCCCAGCCGCTCCAGGGCGGTGGCCCGCTCCGCACCCCGGACGGGATCGCGGCGCAGCGCCTCCTC
>NZ_SPQM01000305.1 GCF_004570345.1 Blastococcus sp. CT_GayMR20
CTCGGGCATGGGCCGCGAGCAGGGCATCGAGGGCGTCCGCGCCTTCCAGGACACCCGCTCGATCGCGCACGCGGCGGACTCCACCGAGCAGGCGGACGCCGGGCACTGATCCAGGCCGTCGGGCCGGCGGGGGGCGCTCCCCCGCCGGCCCGACGCCACGACCGACCCCTCAGGAAGGCGCCATGCCCCGCAGCTCGCCCGTCGACGGGTTCTCCCTCGGCTACGACCGCACCGGCGACGGCCCCCCGGTGGTGCTGCTGCACGGGTGGCCGGGCGGCCGCGGCGACTACCGGCTGGTCGAGCCCCTGCTGGCCGACGCCGCCGAGGTCGTCGTCCCGGACCTGCGGGGGTTCGGGGAGTCGGACAAGCACCCCGTGCCTCCCGACGAGGGGTACGACGCCGCTGCGCAGGCGCGCAGCGTGACCGGCCTGCTGGACGAGCTCGGACTCGGGCCGGTCGTGCTCGCCGGGTACGACATCGGCAGCCGCATCGCCCAGACCATCGCCCGCCAGTCCCCGGAGCGAGTGCGGGCACTGGTGGTGACCCCACCGATGCCCGGTGCCGGCCGACGACTGCTGGACCCGGACGTGCTGACCGAGTTCTGGTACCAGAACTTCCACCGGCTCGAACTCTCCGGGCGGCTGCTGGACGGCGACCGGGACGCGGTCCGGACATACCTGCAGCACTTCTGGACGCACTGGTCGGGTCCCTCGTACGCGCCGGTCGACGCGGACCTCGACCGGCTGGCCGACACGTACGGGCAGCCGGGGGCGTTCACGTCCTCGATCGGCTGGTACCGCGTGGGACCGGGCATCCTGACCCGCGGCCTGGCCGAGCAGGCGCCCTCGCTGGACGAGCGACTCCCCGTCCGCACGCACGTCCTCTGGCCCGCGCACGACCCGCTCTTCCCGGCCGCGTGGTCCGACCGCCTCGACGAGTTCTTCGCCGACGTCTCGGTGACCGAGCTGCCGGACTCGGGGCACTTCGTGCCGATCGAGGCGCCGGAGGAGTTCGCGGCGGCCATCCGGAGAGCGCTGCGCGAGAGCTGAGGTCACCCCCTGGGAGGAACCAGGTCCTGCCAGCCACCGGACGGCGTCACGACCGCGCCCACCGGGCGGTCGTGGGCCTCGCGCGGCAGTTCGGCGAAGCGCTCCTCGTCGAACACGACGGTGACCAGCACGGCGTCGGGCCGGGCGTGGACCAGCGCGCGGTCGTAGTAGCCGCCTCCACGGCCCAGGCGGAAGCCGAAATGGTCCACCGCCAGGGCCGGGACGACGACGGCGTCGGCGTCGGCGATCGCGGTCGGACC
>NZ_SPQM01000306.1 GCF_004570345.1 Blastococcus sp. CT_GayMR20
GAGCAGGCGGGCGTGGGTGGTCGGGGCGTTGTCGAGACCGGGGGTGGCCACGGAAGTCAACGGCGTCTCCATCCTCTGAATGGCCGGGGCGGAGTCCAGCACCGGCGGTGGTGCACGTGCGACCCGACCGTCACACTCCTGCAACGACGTCGGATCAGGTGAGGTTACCGACCGGTCGGCGTCCTGTAACCGTGAGAGATGTTACGTCTAGGACGTCTGGTTCTCAGGTCGGAAGACCCTGCTGACCGATGGTGTTGGCTCCCCCACGTGAGCATTCCCGCCCTCTTCTCGCCCCTGACCCTCCGTGGCCTGACGCTGCCGAACCGGCTGGTCGTGGCGCCGCTGTGCCAGTACTCGGTGACCGACGGCCTCGTCGGCGACTACCACCTGGTGCACCTCGGCCGGTTCGCCCTGGGGGGTTTCGGCCTCGTCATGGTGGAGGCCACCGGCGTCACCGCCGCCGGCCGCATCAGCCACGGCGACGTCGGTCTGTGGTCCGACGAGCACGTGCCGGGACTGGCCCGGGTCGTCGACTTCCTGCACGCGGAGGGGACGGCGGCCGGCATCCAGCTCGCGCACGCCGGCGCCAAGGCCAGCAGCGTCCGCCCGTGGGAGGGTCGCGGCCCCGTGACGCCGGACAACGCTCCTCCGGGTGAGGCGCCGTGGCCGACCGTCTCTGCAAGCGCCGTCCCCACCGGCCCGGACTGGCCGGTGCCGCACGCCCTGACCGTCGCCGAGCTCGCCGAGGTGCGCGACGCGTTCGTCGCCGCGACACGACGCTCGCTGGCCGCCGGTTTCGACGTCGTCGAGGTGCACGCCGCGCACGGGTACCTGCTCAACCAGTTCCTCTCGCCGCTGACGAACCAGCGCGAGGACGACTACGGCGGCTCCCTTGCCAACCGCCTGCGCTTCCCGCTGGAGGTGGTCGAGGCGGTGCGCGCCGCATGGCCTTCCGACAAGCCGCTCTTCGTCCGGGTGTCCGCGGTCGACGGCTCGCCCGGCGGCGTGAGCCTGGAGGACACCGTCGCCCTCGCGCGGGCACTGAAGGCGCTCGGCGTCGACGTCGTCGACACCTCGGGCGGCGGCCTGGGGGGCTGGGACCACCCCATCGGCTACGGCTACCAGGTTCCCTTCGCCGCCCGGATCCGTGAGGAGGCCGGGATCTCCACCATGGCGGTGGGCATGATCGTCGACGCGCGACAGGCGGAGGCTGTCATCGCCGGCGGCGCCGCCGACCTCGTGGCCGTGGGCCGCCAGGCCCAGGACGACCCCAACTTCGCGGTGCACGCCGCGCG
>NZ_SPQM01000307.1 GCF_004570345.1 Blastococcus sp. CT_GayMR20
CGCTCGTCGCCGTCGGCACGGTGAGCGAGACGTTCATGTTCTTGACCACCGCGGCGGCAGCGCCGCGCAGCGGCGACTGCTTGCCCGCCGCGACCGGACCGGCCGCGGGCTTGGCGGCCGGCTTGTCGGCGGGCTTCGCGGTCGGATCCGCGGGTGGTGCCGCCGGGGCGCTCGGAGCCTGCGCGGCGGCGGCCGGGGGAGCGGCGGGTTCGGCGGGCGCCGGCGCTGCGGCCGCCTTCTTCGCCGCCTGACCAGCAGCCCCGTTCGCCGCGGGAGCCGCCTGCTCGCGGTCCTGGCCACCCACCGGACTGCCCGGCCGGTAGTCGGCGAAGAACTCGTGCCACGCCTGGTCCACGGTCGAGGGGTCGGCGAGGTACTGCTGGTACATCTCCTCGACCAGCCACTCGTTGGTTCCGAAGCCCGCCACGGAGGAGGACGAGCTGGAGGAGGGCCGGGATGAGCTCACGCTTGACACGGGGGCGAGTGCCTTCTTCGTCGGTGTTGGGCTTGGGCTGGCTGACGCTGGCTGGACGGCTGACGGCAGGGCGGGACCGGGGGTCGAGTCTACGCCCGTCCACCTGCGCCTACCCGGTGCGGCGGACACGCCCGCAGGCGCCCCCGGGGCGGGGGAGAGGAGCTAGTCGCCGGCGCCGTGGGCGACGAGCAGCTCGGCGAGGGCGTCGTGGCCGGTGGCCCGACCGGCGTCGTGGCGGCGGTGGCGGGCGGCGGCCAGGTGACTCATGTCGAGAGCGCTCGCGCCCTCGGGGGTCGTCGCGTTGACGTCGGCCCCGGCCGCGAGCAGCACCCGGACGATCTCGGGCCCGTCGCCGGCCGGCCCGGCGCCCACCGCCGCGTGCAGCGGGGTGCGCCCGGTGGGCGGGTCGCGCCGGTTCGCGTCGGCGCCGGCCGCCAGCAGGAGGCGCACCAGCTCCAGCCGGGCGCCGCCGGCCGCGAAGTGCAGCGCGCCGGTGTCGGCGTCGGCGCCGCGGTCCAGGAGCAGTTCGGCCGTGGGGACGGCGCCGCCGAAGGCTGCCCACGACAGCAGGTCGACGCCGCTGGTCCGGTCCCCGGGGTCGGTGCCGTCGTCGAGGTGGCGGGTCAGCTCGGCGACGTCCCCGAGGTAGGCCGCGCTCGGCGCGTCCACCTGGGCGCCGAGCTCCCGCAGGAGCGGCACCATCTCCGGTCGGAACTGCAGCGCGACGTGCAGCGGTGTCCGGTTGAACTCGGTGTGCGCAGTCAGGTCGGCCCCGGCCTCCACCAGCACG
>NZ_SPQM01000308.1 GCF_004570345.1 Blastococcus sp. CT_GayMR20
GACGAGGTCGCCGCGGTGGTGCGGCGGTCGGCGGCGTTCTCCTCGCTGCCGGACTCCGCGCTGCACGCCGTCCTCGACATGCTGGCCGGCCGCTATCCCTCCGACGCCTTTGCCGAACTGCGTCCCCGGCTCACCTGGGACCGCGTCACCGACACCCTCACCGCCCGCGCCGGCGCGCAGCGTCTCGCCGTCACCAGCGGCGGCACGATCCCCGACCGGGGGCTGTTCGGCGTCTTCCTGGTGGGGGCCGAGGGCACCGGCGGACGGCGGGTCGGCGAGCTCGACGAGGAGATGGTCTACGAGTCCCGAGTGGGCGACGTCTTCCTGCTCGGGTCGTCGTCCTGGCGGATCGAGGACATCACCCACGACCGCGTCCTGGTGACCCCGGCGCCGGGGCAGCCCGGCAAGATGCCGTTCTGGAAGGGCGACGCCCCGGGCCGCCCCCTCGAACTCGGCCGCGCGCTCGGCGCCTTCCTCCGCGAGGTGGGTTCCGCCACCCCGGAGGCCGGGTTGGAACGGGCCCGCTCGGCCGGCCTCGACGACTGGGGCGCGGCCAACCTGCTGGCCTATCTCACCGAGCAGAAGGCCGCGACCGGCCATCTGCCCGACGACCGGACGCTCCTGGTCGAGCGGTTCCGCGACGAACTCGGCGACTGGCGGCTGGTCGTGCACTCGCCGTTCGGGGCCCAGGTGAACGGGCCGTGGGCGCTGGTGCTCGCCGCCCGGCTGCGCGAGCGGTACGGCGTCGACGTCGCCGCCATGCACTCCGACGACGGCATCGTGCTGCGGCTCCCCGACACCACCGGCGAGCCCCCTGAGGCCGACCTGGCGATCCTCGACCCCGACGACGTCGAGCGGGAGGTGACGGCGGAGGTCGGCAGCTCCGCGCTGTTCGCCAGCCGGTTCCGCGAGTGCGCCGCGCGGGCGCTGCTGCTGCCCCGCCGCGATCCGCGTCGGCGCACCCCGCTGTGGCAGCAGCGGCAGCGGGCCGCACAGCTGCTCTCGGTAGCCAGCGAGTTCTCCTCGTTCCCGATCACGCTCGAGGCCGCCCGCGAGGTCCTGCAGGACGTCTACGACGTGCCGGGCCTCGTCGAGCTGATGCGCGACGTGCGCGCCCGCAAGGTGCGGGTGGCCGACGTGCAGACCGACACCGCCTCGCCGTTCGCGCAGTCGCTGCTGTTCGGTTACGTCGGCCAGTTCCTGTACGAGGACGACGCTCCGCTGGCCGAACGTCGGGCGCAGGCCCTGGCGC
>NZ_SPQM01000309.1 GCF_004570345.1 Blastococcus sp. CT_GayMR20
GATCTGGCGGCGGTGCTGGGTCGTCCCGGCCGGCAGACCGTGGCGGCGCTGCGGGCCTGCGTGCGGCGGGCGGTGGCCCGGATCGACGCCGCGGCGGCCGCCGACCGGCTGATCACGGCCGTGCGCAGGCGGCAGGTGCGGCTCGACGCCCGCGAGGACGGCATGTCGGCGCTGACCGCGTCGTGGGCGGCCCCGCTGGCGCGGGCCTGCCATGCGGCGCTGTCGGCGTATGCGAAGGCGTGCGAGGTCGACGAGGACGGCACCCGCGACCCCCGCACCCACGACCAGCGGATGGCCGACTGCCTGGCCGACCTCATCCTGCGCCCGCACGCCGACCACCCCGTCGTGCGGGTCGCGCTCACCGTGGTCGCCGGCGTGGACACCCTCACCGGGCACGGCGAGGCCGCCGAGGAGCCCGGCGAGATCGACGGCGACCTCGTCCCCGCGGCGCTGGTCCGCGAACTCGCCCACACCCTCGGCCTGCTCCCCCGCCCCCAGCCGGCGACCGCGCCGGAGCCCACTGCCGAGCCCGCAACCGGGAAGGTCGCCGAGGACGGCGACCCCGGTGACCGGGCGGTGGACGACGACCTCGCGGAACTGCGGGCCGAGGAGCTGGCCGCCGCAGACGAGCTGCGCACCACCCAGGGCATCGGCGCCGCGGCGCGGGCCGCGGTGGCCCGGCTGCTCGACGTCCGGCGGCTGATCGACACCGCCCTCGCCGCACGGCCCCGCATCGCCGTCACCGACCGGCTCTCCGGCGCGCTGCTCGCGCTCACCGACAGCACCGAGATCAGAGCGACCGCCGCCGCCGGACGGGGCCTCGACCCCCCAGCCGGCACGGCGGCCTACCGGCCCACCGATCCACTGCACCGCTTCGTCGAGCTCCGCGACCGACGGTGCCGCTTTCCCGGCTGCCGGGTCCGCGCCCGCTGCTGCGACCTGGACCACCAGATCCCGCACCCGCACGGGCCGACCACGCACGACAACCTCGCCTGCCTGTGCGAACACCACCACCGGCTCTCCCACCAGGCACCGGGCTGGCGGCTGCACCGCGACCCCGACGGCGGCCTGACCTGGACCCTGCCCAGCGGGCACACCCTCACCACCCAGCCGCCCGCGTTCGGCACCGACGACGGCAGCACCCCGACCGCCCCCCGCACCGGCCGGCAGCGCTACGCCGACACCCTCGCCACCATCCGGGACAGCCGCCCCGCTCCACCCGGCGCCCTCACCCCGTTCTGAG
>NZ_SPQM01000310.1 GCF_004570345.1 Blastococcus sp. CT_GayMR20
GCCCGGTTCGTCGTCGGCGACGCCCGGGCGCTGCCCGTCGCGGACGGCTGGGCCGACACCGCCGTCTCGGGGCTGGTGCTGAACTTCGTCGCCGCACGGAACCATGCGCTCCGCGAGATGCGACGGGCCGTCGGGCCGGCCGGCGTGGTGGCCGCCTACGTGTGGGACTACCCCGCGGGCATGCAGCTGATGGGGTACTTCTGGGACGCCGCCATCGACCTCGACCCCGGGGCGCAGACGATGCACGAGGCGATCCGCTTCGGCTTCTGCCGCCCCGACCCGTTGCGCTCGATGTTCCACCGCGCGGGCCTCACGGACGTGGAGGTGCGGCCGGTCGTCGTCCCGACCGTCTTCCGGGACTTCGACGACTACTGGACACCGTTCCTCGGCGGCACCGGCTCCGCCCCCGCGTACGCGATGTCGCTGGACGAGGAGGACCGCACTTCGCTCCGCGACGCGGTGCGCGAGCGGCTGCCCACCGAGGCGGACGGCTCGATCCACCTGACCGCCCGGGCCTGGGCCGTCCGCGGTGCGAGCCCGGGATGACGGCCGGGAGCGGGATCGTCCGCGGTGCGCTCGTCGGCTACGTGGCGAGCCGCGCCATGGACGCCGCGACCACGGCGTTCTACCGGCGGCAGAGCGAGGCCTCCCAGCGCCGCGAGGCGGAGCTCGCGTCCGGCGGCACGCTCGTACAGCTCGGCAGACAGCTCGGGCAGGTGGCCGGCCGCGATCTGGACGACGCGGCCGCCGGCCGGGTCGGCGTGGCCGTTCACCGCACGTTCGGCACGACCTACGGGGTGATCGCCTCGGCGCTGGTCGGCCGCGGGATGCCGCCGCTGCGGGCCGGGCCGGCCGTCGCCGCCGTCGCGTGGGCCGTCGTCGACGAGGGCACGTCCCTGCCGCTGCTGACGGCCTACCCGCTGGTCAGCCACCTGCGCGGCATCGTCGGGCACGCCGTGCTCGGCCTCACCGTCGGGGCACTGCTCGAGCTGCTGGATCAGCCGGCCTGATCCTCGGCGGCCGCTTCCTGGAGCGAGCACGCGAAGAGGAACGCCGGTGGCACGTTGAGCGGCGAGATCCGCCGGCGGACCGACGGGAACAGCCGGCGCAGCTCGTTCTGGATCAGCGGGGAGTACTGGATGACGAGCGCCACGCCGGAGGCGGCGAGGACGCCGGGCAGCGAGTCCAGGATCCGGCGGCGCAGCCCGGGCTCCAGC
>NZ_SPQM01000311.1 GCF_004570345.1 Blastococcus sp. CT_GayMR20
TCGCGCCGATCCGCGACGGACCGGCGCCGGCGCCGGCCGGGGCCAGGCCGAGCGGCCGCGGCGTCACCCGGCGGGCGGGCAGCGGCTCGGGCTCGCGGACAGGTGGGAGCTCCTCGGCCTCGAGGCCGTCGTCGTACGCACCCGGCGGGTAGTCGCCGTCGTAGTGCGCGTCGTAGTCGTCGGCGTAGCGGCCGTACCGACGGTCCTCCAGGTGATCGGACTGACGGGAGTCGTACCGGCCGTAGCCACGGGGGTCGTCGTCCTCGACGAGCCCCAGGTAGATCCCCATTCTCCGCATGGCTCCAGCCATCGGACCTCCCCCTCTGCTGGCGTCCTCAGCGTCGCGTCGTTACGACAGTCGTCAAGGTCACCCGTTGCGTCCGGGGCCTTTGTTACTCGTGTGACTCGGGTGGCTGGTGTTCTCTGATCTTCGCGAAGGGTAGGGGGCGATCACCGAACAACGCGGTTCCGACACGCACGACATTCGCGCCGGCTGCGATCGCGGCCTCGAGGTCCCCGCTCATCCCGGCCGACAGGTCGACGGCTCGCGGGTGGTCGGCCCGCACCCGGTCGGCGAGGGCCGCGAGGCGTTCGAAGGCCGGCAGCGGGTCCGCCCCCCGCGGTGCCACCGCCATGAGCCCGCGGAGCGACAGCCCCGGCGACGCCGCGACCAGGTCGGCGAGGGCCGGCACCTCCTCCGGGGGCGAGCCGCCCCGGGTCGCGAGGTCCCCCTCGGGCCCGCCGAGGTCCACCTGGACGAACACCTCGACGGGGCGGTCCAGCCCCTGGCCCGCGCGGTCCAGCGCCCGGGCGAGGGACTCGCGGTCGACCGAGTGGACGACGGCTCCGACGCGGGCCACCGCGGCGGCCTTGTTGCGCTGCAGCTGGCCGATGAAGTGCCAGCGCACACGGAGATCGCCGCGCGCGGCGAGCCGGCCTGCCTTGTCCAGCAGCTCCTGGGCCCGGTTCTCGCCGAAGTCGTGCTGCCCGAGCGCCGCCAGGGCGGCGACGTCCTCGGGCGGCCAGGTCTTGCTCACCGCGAGCAGCCGCACCGCGGACGGGTCGCGACCGGCGGCACGCGCGGCCGCGTCGATCCGGGCCCGCACCGCCCGCAGGTTCTCCTCGAGG
>NZ_SPQM01000031.1 GCF_004570345.1 Blastococcus sp. CT_GayMR20
GGCGGACGCCGACCGGCTGGTCGCGTTCGCCGAGGAGAGCGGCGTGCCGACGACGAGGACGGGCGCTCCGGGCGGGACCGAGCTGGAGCGCTACGCCGCCCGGCACGGCCTCAAGGACGCCATGATGTCCGTGCTGAGCACCGAAGGCCGGGTGCAGGGTCTGCTCCTGGTGTCCGAGCGACTCGGCGACGTCGGCACGTTCGGCGGCTCCGACCTCTCGCTGCTGGAGACCTTCGCGCGGCACGTCGCGACGTCCCTGGACCGCGGCCGCCTCGAGACCGACCTCCGCCGGATCCTCGAGCTCCAGGAGGAGCTGCGGCACGCGGCGATGCACGACCCGCTCACCGAGCTGCCCAACCGGACGCTGTTCCTCGACCGCACCGAGAACGGCCTCAACCTGGCCGGCCGCAACGGTCAGTGGCCGGCGGTGCTCTACATCGACCTCGACGGCTTCAAGCCGGTCAACGACACGTACGGCCACCAGGCCGGCGACCTGCTCCTCAAGGTGTTCGCGCAGCGGCTCCACGAGGCCGTGCGCACCGCCGACACCGCGGCCCGCTTGGGAGGTGACGAGTTCGCCGTCCTGCTGCACGGCCCGATCGACGCCGAGGGCGTCGAGCAGGTGCTCGCCCGCATCCGCCTGCAGCTGGACCTGCCGATCGAGCTCGGTGCGGGCCGCTCGGCCAAGGTCGGCGCCAGCCTCGGCGTCTCCTTCGGCGGCCCCGACACCGACATCGACACGCTCATCCGCCGGGCCGACCTGGCGATGTACACCGCCAAGCGCAACGGGCGGGGCACGACGGTCTACTACGACCCCTCGCTGGAGACCGCGCCGGAGGACACGCAGCCGATCCTCGCCCCGGGTCGCTGACACCAGCACGATGACCCCGCCGCCCTCGAGGGGCAGCGGGGTCGACGTGTGCACGGGGCCGGGGCTCGGCCCCGGCGGTGTCAGGCGGCGCGGCGGACGACGTGCCCGCTGGCGCCGCCGAAGGGCTCGGCGGAGAAGCCGCGCACCATCAGGACGTCGGCGAGGGCGCGGTTCATCACCTGCTGGACCAGTGCGTCGGCCGTCGGTCCGTGCAGCTGGTCGACGCTCATCCGGTCGTGCTGGCGCCAGGTGACGACGATGCCGTTCAGCCCGGGCTCCGGGGTCAGGCAGGCGCCGCCGATCTCGCTGGCCGGGCCGTTCGCGTCGTGCAGCGTCAGACCCGCCTCGGTCAGGGCGCCGGCGACCTCGACCACCAGCGTGGTCAGCGGGTCGTCGTCGGACATGGACGTGTCCCAGTCGGCCAGCAGCCGGTCGAGCTGGTCGCCGAGATGCGCCAGCCATGACCAGTCCTGCGGTGACGGGCGGCGGCCCAGCGCACCGTCCGCTCGGCGGATCCCGAAGACCGGCCGGAGATCTCGCATCCCGCCGTGCTCGCGGGCGGCCGCCCAGCGGGCATCGGCGCGATCCCGATAGGGCCCGGCGACGATCTGGCCGGAGCCGTCGTCGTCCTCGGCGACCAACCACCAACCCTGGCCGACGGCGCCACCCAGGGCCACGCCGTCACTCGACACAGCACTCACGTACAACCACTCCTTGGAAAAGCGGCCAGCGCTGGGGAAGTGCGCCGGCCACCGCGCCCATCCGTGTGCGCGGTGTTGCCAGAAAGGTATGCGGTGACGACACCCGACACGGTGTGTCGCCGCGTCGCGGGACGCCGCGTTCCCGAATCGTTGCCAACGACCCCGATCGGGACGCTGACCTGCTCTTCGTCGTGCCCACTTGTCGACACGACCGAGCGTGCGTGGGCGTGAGAAGGCTCCGACGAGGCCGGTGACACCGGTGCGCGGGCGTGCCGTCGTCGACCGGTGAGCGCGGTCAGTCGTCGTCGCCGTCCGGCACCCAGCTGGTGTCGGGCTCCGGCGTCATGGGCTCGTCCCGCCGGTGGTGCCTCAGCGTGGGGGCGACCACCACCAGACCGGCCACGAGGACGAGTACGCCCGCCGGCACGCCGGCGGCGGCCAGCACGAACCCGACGACGCACACGACACCGCCTGATCCCGCGATCAGCCATCGGCGACCGGCATGCACGGCGTCGTCCTACCAGCTGCCGCCGTCGGAGTCACTGCGCCGGTCACTTTTGCACCGAGACCGCGGCGCAGGCCTCAGCCCGGGCCGTCGGGATGGACGCGGTCGTAGGCGCCGGAGACCTTCTTGGGGACGACCATGCGCCACGCGTCGACGACGAGCTCGCGGGCCTTGGTCGGGTCCAGTCCCGCCAGGTCTGCGTGGACCCAGTTGAACCGCATGTCCGACTCCGACGGCAGCTGGAACGTGCGCGGCTCGCTCACGACGAGCGCCGCCCGCTCCTCCTTGGGGAACGCGAAGCCGGGACTGCCCAGGGTCTGGTTGACCCGGTCGGGTAGGTGGAGTCAGGCCGCGTCAGCGGCCTGGGTCAGTGTCTCGAACTCGATGGGGGTCATGCGTCCGAGGGCGTCTTGGCGCCGGCGGCGGTGATAGGTCCTCTCGATCCAGATGACGATCGCCAGCCGGAGTTCGGCTCGGGTCTGCCACCGTCGGCGGTTGAGGACGTTCTTCTGCAGCAGGCTGAAGAAGGACTCCATGGCGGCGTTGTCCGCACACGCTCCGACTCGGCCCATCGAGCCGCGCAGTTGCGCGTCGCGCAGCGCTCGGACGTAGGCGTGGGAGCGGAATTGGCTGCCGCGGTCCGAATGCATGATCGCCTCGACCGGGCCGCGCAGTGCGACGGCGTTGTGCAGCGCGGTGACGGCCAGCTCCGAGGTCATCCGGGCGTCGATGGAGTAGCCGACGATCCGCTTGGAGCAGGCGTCCTTGACGGCGCAGAGGTAGAGCTTGCCCTCGGCGGTGGGGTGTTCGGTGATGTCGGTCAGCCACAGCTGGTTCGGCTGCTCGGCGGTGAACTCCCGCCGCACCAGGTCCTCGTGCACCGGTGGTCCGGGCTTGCGGTTCAGGCCGCGCTTGCGGGAGTGGACCGACCACAGCCGCTGCGAGGTGCAGAGTCGGTTGACCCGGTTGCGCGAGGCCCGCACGCCCTGGCCCGCGAGCTCGTCGGTGATGAACCGGTAGCCGAACTCGGGATCGTCGTGGTGGATGTCGACCGCGGCGTTGATCAGGTGCGCGTCGTCCCAGTCCCGCCAGCAGACCGGGTCGGCTCTCCACTTGTAGAAGGCCTGCTTGGAGAAGCCCAGCACCCGGCAGGTCACCGTGACGGGGATGCCGTCGTCGGCCAGGTCGAGGACCAGCGGGTACATCATTTTGGGAGCACGTCGCGGGCGAAGTAGGCCGTCGCCCGGCGGAGGATTTCGTTCTCCTGCTCCAGCTGCTTGGTGCGCTTGCGCAGCTCACGGTTCTCCGCCTCGAGGTCACCGCCCGCGCCGGCGGCAGCGGTCGACGCGGCTGCGCCGGACAGACCGTCCTCGCGGTCGGCGATCTTCAGCCACCGGGCGAGACAGGACTCAGAGACCCCGAAGCTTCGGGCGACCTGCGCGATCGACTGGTCACCCTTGCGGGCCACCGCGACCACGTCAGCCCGGAACTCCTTCGGGAACGGCTTGGGCACGATGCTGATCCTTCCAGCGAGGCCGCAGCCTCACAGGCAAGGAGTCAACCGAACCGGGGGCAGTCCCTCAGAACGGGTGGCGCTGCAGGGCGTACCGGAAGCCGAGGAACGCGGGGATCAGGAGAAGGGTCATGACGACAAGCAGCCAACCGATGAAGGCATCGCCCGCAGCGAAGAAGTAGACGGCAGCCCCGATGCCAAAGGGGGCAATAACGACGCAGCCCCATCCGTACCAACGGAGCAGTCTCTGGCTGGCGCTCGGACGGCTCGCCGGTTCGCTCTCCACGTCCTCATCCTGCCGACGGAGAAAATTGGCGCGCCGCTAAGACCACGAAAGTTGATCCGATCGAAGTACCTAGGCGGGCGACGTAGACCGGTGTCCCTTAGTGGGTCGCTTAGGGCGGCCCGCCGACGGCCATGCCCGGTCAAGCAAGCTCAGAGCGGGGGATAAGCGGGGGATGCGGTCGGCAGCAGAATGTCTTTGGTGAGTCATTTACCCAGCAAAGCCCAGGTCAGAGACATAGTTTGGTGGGCCCCGTGGGGATCGAACCCACAACCCGCGGATTAGGAGTCCCGACTTACCCCTGCGAACCGCCAGACACTCCTACCGACCTTTGAACAGTCAGTTCTCTCTGCGTGCTGTCCGCTAGAGCACTGTCCACACTCTTACTAACCCTTGATTCCGGTGAGTAAAATGGGGCTAAGATGTGGCGGCATGGGACGCCCCCCACTCGCCCTCGGCACCTCCGGCGCCATCCGCTGCTACCGGACCGACACCGGTTACCGGGCCCGCGCGCTGACCCGGGACTACGACGGCCGAGTCCGGGCCGTCGAGCGGCGCGGGATGACCAAGACAGCCGCCGAGGGAGCTCTGAAGCTGGCCCTGCGGGACCGCGCCCGGATCTCGGCGAGTGGCCACATCACCGCCGACAGCCGGGTGTCGTCGCTGGCCGACGCCTGGTACGCCGGTCTGACCGACCTGTCACCGCGCACCACGGAGGCATACCGTGATCGGCTCGACAAGCAGATCCTCCCGGGCCTGGGACAGCTGCGGATCCGCGAACTGAGCATCGGTGTTCTGGACCGACACCTGCGGCTGATCACCGAGAAGCACGGGATGGCCACCGCCCGGATGTGCCGCTCGGTGCTTTCTGGCATGTGCACGCTGGCCGCCCGCCACGACGCCCTGCAGCACAACCCCGTCCGAGCCCTGGGCCCGCTGAGCAGCAAGACCAGGAAGGCGCCGCGGGCGTTGACCGTGCCGCAGCTGCGCCACCTCCGGGCGGCCCTCACTTACGACGACCGGGCTATCGCACGGGACCTCCCCGACCTCGTGGGTTTCCTGATGGCGACCGGCCTGCGTATCGGAGAGGCTTGCGCCCTCGACTGGGACGCTGTGGATCTGGAGGCCGGATCCGTCGAGGTACGGGCGACGGCCGTCCGGGTTCGCGGCCGGGGCCTCGTCATCAAGGCGACCAAGACCGACGCCGGTGCCCGGACGCTGGTGCTGCCCGGCTGGTGCGTGGCGATGCTCCGTGACCGCGCCGCCTGCATCAACTCATCCGAAAGTGACCACGGGGGTCGCCCGGTGTTTCCCGCGCCCCTAGGTGGCTGGCGGGACCCCTCCAACACCCAGGCCGACCTGCGGGACGCGTTCACCACCGCAGGCCTCGACTGGGTGACGTCCCACGTCTTCCGCAAGACCGTGGCCACGCTCATGGACCAAGCCGGCCTCTCCTCCCGGGCGGCGGCCGATCAGCTCGGCCATGCGAACACCTCCATGACCACCGACGTGTACTTCGGCAGGAAAGTCGCGGCCACAGGCGCAGCCGCTGTGCTGGAAGGACTCGGCACGTAGTGGGGAAGAGCTCGGTGGTCGGCGACCTCACCGAGCCGCTGAACTCCTCGGCGCGTCCGCGGTTGCTGACACTGCAGCCGCACGGAGGGATCCCTCACACCGATCAGAGGGTCGTCGCAGAGACGAAGCCGACGCTGTCGAGCTCGAGGTCGACCCGATGCCGCTCTTGACCCGGCCGATGACCGCCAAGAGAGCTGCCGAAGGCGCAGGGTCAGACGCAGCTTCGTACCGGATGGCCAGGACTACGGGATTGACCTCCCGAACGAGAGCGCTGCGGAGTTGCGCTCGGCGCAGTGCCGGCATTGGCCACCACGCACTCGGGCCCGCCGGCACTTCATCGAGCACCTGGCTGGTGCCGCCTGGCGATGACTGAGGCCGTTGTGACCTCCTCTGGGATCTTGGACAGGACACTGTCGAAGTAGGAGCGCGCCGCCGTCACGGTTCCCACGTCGCGCCCGGCGCGTTCGGAGAGCAGCCAGCGGTGTTCGAGCACTTCGTGGAACACCTCGGCCGGTTCAAGCCGGCCGACCAACTGTGGCGGGATTGCGTCGATGACGGGCTGGTACACCTCGGCCAGCCAGCGATGTCCGGCGACGGTGTCGGTTATCGGCCCGTCGGCCTCTTCGAGGTAGGCACGGAAACCACGAAGGTCGTTGAGCAGTCGGCGAGCCTGTCGTTCTTGCACCTCAAGGCCGGTGAGCCGGAACAGTTCCCGGCGGTTGTGGCCGGGTTCGGCGACGCGGGTCCCGACCCGCAGTTTGACCTTGCCGTCGGGCAGGGTGACGAGCTCGACCTCACCCACGTCGAAGCCGAGGTCGTTGAGTCGTTGCAGCCGCTCGGCTATCCGGAAGCGCTGTTCCTCCCGACAGAAGACCTCCTCTCGGGTCACTTCCTCCCACAGCGCCTCGTACCGAGGCGGGAGGCTGTCGGCCACATCGATCGGGTCGATCTGCTCAGGGAGGAGTTCACCGGCTTGCAGGTCGAGCAGCTCGCCCCCTACCCGTTCTCGGGCTAGGTCCACGTCGTAGCTGCGCTGCCCGTGGGAGAGCTCGGGATGGCGTTCGGCTGTTTCGGCGTCGACCAGGTAGGCGGCCAGCGTGCCGGCGTCCAGCCGGAAAAGGGTGTTGGACAGGGAACAGTCTCCCCAGAAGACCCCGGCGAGGTGCAGCCGGACGAGCAGGACGACGAGGGTGTCGATCAACTGCGGGACGGAGTGGTGACCTGCGGGCCGCGAGAACAGGTACCGGTAGGACATCGAGTATTCGAGGTACCTCGTGACCAGGATGGCGTCCTGCCCGTTGGGGCGGTCCACACAGATGCCCAGCACCGGGACAGCCGGCAGTCCTTCCTCCTGAAACTGGCTCAGCAATGCGTACTCGCGCCGAGCGAGTGGCTCGCTGATCTCCTTGAGCGCGAAGACGCCGCCTTCTTGGGCGACGAACCGGACGACGTGCCGGGAAAGCCCGCGCTGTGGCACCTCAAGCACGAGGCCCGGATCCCACCTGGCCAGGGGCAAGTGCCACGGGAGTTCGAGCAAGCCTGCACCATCGGTCGCGGGCGGCCGGAACACAAACCGCATCAGGAGCTCCGTCGATCCCACAGCGGGAGCCCCTGGGGGTGGGCTCCAGGAGCGGCGATCATACGGCCCTCGACCTGGGCCTCCAGGAGGACGACGAGGCCAGCCCCACGGACGGGAGTGCCCAGATAGGGCACGCGGCGTGGACTGCCCGAGAGGGACGGAGGCCAGCCCAAGCGCCGTGACCGACGCCGCGAAAAGCCTGGCGTCGTACCGTTCGGCTCGTCACCCAGTCCGCTGGTCCTCGCCCGACAAGGGCGAGACGCGTTGAGCAACCACGGGGCCAATGATTCTGGTTCGGATCGGGACGCCGTCGATTTGTGGCGGAAGGCGCATGCCTTCCGCCGACAGGTTCACTTGAACGCCGTACCCGTCACCATGCCGCACGATGCCGACGCCGGTGACGTCCTCGCGGCCCTGCAGCCTCGCGACGAGCTTGTCGCGCACCCTTCTTGCTGCCTCCAGCGAAATCATGCTTCACCCCCAACATGGCCTGAGCAGACAGGGCTACCCCAGATCTGGACGGTGCATGGGTCGACAGCTCGAACAGAGGTGCAGCGTGTTTGTGCGTACCCACTGGAGGTGCCAGGTGCTTCGTACGACGTTCTTGCCTCCGAGGCTGCCTCACACCGCGGTTTCCGGTGGGCTCGACGCCGACGTGCGGTGGGACCGGCTGTGGTCAGCTGCGCCGGTGGTCCACTCTTGATTGTCTGGGTCCCAATAGTGGCCGGCCACCTGTCCGGCAAGCGCCGGGTCGATGCATCGGGCCACCGTTTCGAGCGCGTTGGCGAGCGATTGTAGATCCTTCGGGACCATGGTGGGCCGGGCCACCTTGGGATAGCCGGCAGTCCACGTGCTGTCTGGTGAGACGAGGGCGATCGGCAGCGTGAGGCCCCGGCGCCGAGCTTCCTGAGCAAGCGCCTCGGACAGTTGATCGCCGTCCAAGGCGAACTCCCGCGTGATCAGGACCAGGTCGACGAGATCGCGGAACCGCGTAGATGCGATCTGTTGGGGGCCGTGCCGCTCGTACATGGCGCAGACTTTGTCGGCGACCTGGTCGACGAGCGGATAGAGGGTGAACTCGGGCAGCGGCGCGACGTCGGGAACCTCGATGACCGGGGTGGGTCGATGACGTTCGACCTCGGCCACGAATGCCAGTTCGGTGGACAGGTCGATGGGAAAACGGCCGAACTGGGTAGCTCCGAGGTAGGCGGTCACTCGAATCTGCGCGCCGTTGACGGTGCCGGTCATGGCGACGGGGTCACTGAGCACGAAGCGGAATGGATCGCCGGCGTCGATCGCGGCCAGTCGACGGAGGTCATCGGCGGCCGCTTCGAGTGTCTGGGTTCGGTGGAGCAGGTCGATGTCCTGACTGTGGCGGGCTCCTGGCAGCCGGGCGAGCAGACCCGTGCCGCCTTTGAGGATCCAGGGGCTGTCCGGATCGGCGAAGACCCGAGCGAGGAACCGTTGCAGGAGATACTCGCGTTCGAGCTCGTTGAACGGCCGTCCCGATGACTTGGCGCGGGCCTTCAGCCGGTCGCGGAGGGACGTCTTGAAGGCGGTGGGGGTTTCGGGTGGGTTGGTCACGCGTTTTCGGGTTCTCCGTTGTCGCTGCCGGTAGCGGCGTTGTCGGGGTGCTGTGTCGCGTGGTTCGCGTCGGTAGGGGCCGCGGCTTTTGGATCTGCCGGCCGGGGTTTCGGTCGGGTCGGCCGCTGGGGTGTGAGGCTGGATGTGAGTTGCTGGGCGAGGGTGCGTTGCAGGTTCTCAGCGACGGGCGCGAGGGCGGCCGCCGCGACCTGCTGAAGGTTGGCTGCGACGGGAGCGAGCGCTTCGGCGGCTGCCTGACTCAGCGACGTGGTGTCCAGCGCGGCGAGAGCGTCTTGGAGGGCGGCCGTCGTCGAGGGGCGAAGGGCGTCCGCCAGTGCTTGCTGTACCGCCGTGAGGTTCGGCCGTGGAGGGTCGAGCAGCTCCCCCACTCTGCGGGTATTCGCCGGCACGCCGGCCTGGTGCAGCAGCTGTCGAAGGAGCTGGTCGCCTTGTCCGGGCCCCGCGCCATAGCGGCGCGCGAACGGCGCGAGAACAGTGGCAACTTGGTCGACGTCGGTGTGCTTGGTCGTGACGGCGTCTCGAACGACTCCGGCGAGGTGGCCGCCATCGACGCCGCTGCGCGCGAGGTCGCCGATGGTGATCGGCACGGTGGTCACCGGCAGGCCGTCTACGACGGTCCACTGATCCGGGGTGAGGTGGCGACGATGCAGCGTGATTTGCGGATCCCGGGTCTGCTTGCGGCTGGGCAGACTGAACTCGAAGGCGTCGGCTTCAAGGTCGCCGAGCTGGTGGAGGTCGGCGGCCGAACGATGAGACACCACAGCGACGGCAGAGTCGCCGAGTCGCTGATCGATGGAGAGGTGGGGTGCCAGACTGAGCCAGGCGGCCTTGAGCTCGGTCCGGGAATCGATGGGCGCGCCAGCCAGGCGGTAGACGCCATGACGCAGTCGTTCTAGGGCTCCTTGGCTTGTCAGTCGGGCCAGCTGCTGGACCGTGACGCCAGCTTGACGGGCTTGTGTTGCCGTGACCAGACCCCACTGGGCGCTTGCGAGATCGCTCAGCAGGTTCAGCTCGTTCAGCGCCGTCATACTGCGAAAGTAGCACTTAGAGGTTACTTTTGCAGTATCTACCGCTAGTTTCGCAGTATCGCCGGGCTCTGGCGTCGCAGGAACGTGAGCCTCGACGAGGCAGTCGCTCAGCGCCGACCACGGAGGACGTCCACCGTCCCATCCTTGATCAATGACCCATCGGATGCGGCGTTGGTATGAGGCTGCAAGGCAGCGCCCAGCCCGGCCTCGAAGTCGTCGCGGGCGTCGGCGGCGATCCGACCGGGGGGAAGGCGGAGTACAGGTGACCGACCACGTAGCCCTCGTCCACGCGCTCGGCGAACCGGCGTCTGTGCACCTCGACGTGCCATGAATCCCCCCGTTCGAGCCCATGGCGGCTCGCGCAGCGTCCGGTCGTCGGTACGGCAGGTTGCGGTGATCGGGCCGAACCATTGCTCAAGGTAGGCACGCTGTGCTCGGGCCCAGTCCCGCTCCCCTAGCCAAATCGGGCGGCCGTGGGTGATGGACGCGACGCCTCCGCCGGGGCGTAGCAGGCGCCTGGCCGCAGCGAACATCGCAGCGGCGTCCATCCAGTGCAGCGCGTTGGCGACCGCGAAGCACTCGCGGGACAGTCGTCCCTGCTCAGCGAGCCTGCAGTGCGCCTTCGGGGGTGTTCGTCAGCCACCCGGTGTGGAGTTCGCACCCAGGCGCTGCGGAGTGGTTCGGCGGTGAGTCCTCGTTGAGGGCGGTAGGCCTCGTGTCAGTGTCGGCTGTGGGCGCACCGTCTCATGCCCAGCGGGGAGAAGACCGTCAGCCGGCCGGGGCTACATGTAGTAGGCGTAGCGGGGTTGTGGCCGGATGTCGTCGGGAGTGTGGCGGAGGATCTCGCCGACCTGCTCGGCGGTCCGCAGCGTGATCGGTCGCTTGCCGTCGAGTTGGGTCTGGTTCCAGTTCATCTTGGTCAGTGCCAGCAGTTCGCTGGCGAGAGTCTCCGGGCTGGATTCGCTCTCGATCGTGCGGAAGGGCAGCGGAGCCGGGATGTACATCCCGGGATAGGTGCCGTAGGAGGGCACGCTGCCGCGCGTGTACAGCAGGTGCCTGGTCGCCGAGAGGCTGAGCATGGTGCCGCGCAGCGGGGGGTGTTCCCCGAACCGGAACAGTCGGACCGGTTCGCTTGAGGGCAGCCACAACAGTTCCAGCACGGAGAGGTCGGCGGCGTCGGCGGCGTCGCTGAACCCGTCAATCTCGGCCCACGTGTAGGAGGAGGTCTTGTGTAGAACGACGCGGGCCGGCTGGGTGTGGTGTTCGGCCTTATAGCGCTTGAGCGAGTTGCTGAGCAGCCGCTGGGCGTCGTCCCCGGTCAGGTGGGGCTGTCGGTCGTCCTTGCTGACTCGGACAGGGCCGCCTCGGATGATGACGCCGTCGCCGCGCTGGTTGAAGACCTGGGCGACGCTGGTGTGCAGGGTGGCGCCGTCGTTGGTCTTGTAGAAGGAGACACCGACGTAGCAACTGGTCAAAGCGCTCGGGTCGCGGGGTAGCCGCCAGGGCACGCCGCCGGCCTTGTAGTAGAGGGCGGTGTGCAGGTTCCAGGCGCGGGTGGCTTCGTCCTGCTGCCGGCGTTCGCCGTCAGCGTCGGGGTCTTTGAACGTCGGATCCCAGGTGCTGCGCCGGATGATCTGCAGCGGTCGGCTGAATCGCATGGCTTCGGCCTTCAGCAGCGCTCGGAAGTTCTCGGGGCTCGCGGACTTTGCCTTGCGCCACGGTCGGCGTTCGTCGACTTGGGCGTTGGTTCGTTCGGGCAGGTGGTCGGGTCGGGCGATGAGGACGACGTCGCAGCCGGGTTCTTCGTCGAGGGTGGTGAGTTCTTCCAGGTAGAGGTCGACCGCGTCGCGGGTGGCCACATCGGGGGGTTGCTCGGTGAGGCGGCGTAGTGACCGTTCCCGGATCGGGCGTTCCAGGCGGCTGTCGAATACGAGAGTGGAGCGGAATCCGGTGGTGGTGTCGAAGCCAGGGAATGGCAGGTAGAAGCGGGTGAGGCGGCTGTCTTTGGCGGCGAGGGGTTGACGGCAGCGGTCGAGCCACCGGCGCAGTCCGTCGATGTTGGCTTCGCTGCCGACGACGCCGACCCGGATGGTTCGGACGTGTTGCTGGTGGGCGTCTGCGGGGCCGTAGTCGGTGATGCCGTGCCGCGGATCTAGGTGGCGGGCGCCTCCGAAGAACTCCAGGTCCGGTTCGGGCAGGTAGGTCAGGCGCATCAGACCTCGTCAAACAACGACAGCGCGTCCTCGGTCGCCGGTGCACCGTCTGCGATGGCGGCGGCTGGGGGCGGGGAGGGAGGGGTGCGGTGGTCCGTGAGCCAGTCGGCGTCGTCGATGCCGACCTCCGAGTGAAACGACAGCAGCGGGCCAAAGTCGAGCAGTCGGGTGGTGTCCTGGTCGAGGAGGGTGCGTTCATCGCGGAGGTAGGCGGCCCACATGCGGACGTGACCGAGCACTGCAAGGTTGCGGTCCAGCCGTTTCAAGCCGGCCAGGAGGTCGGCTATGAACCGGGAGTCCGCGTGGCCGTCACGGGTGTAGTGGGCCTCGGGGGTGAGGGCGCACAGCCACTCCTCGTCGATGTGCAGGAACTGCCAGCGCAGAGCGGCGTGCTTGTAGTAGGAGACCTTGCCGGTGCGCTTGCTGTGCTTGGCGTGGAAAACCAGCCGGGGCTGCCCAGTTCCTCCCACGATCTTGCGACTGGCTAGATCTGGGGTCGCCGAGAAATAGATGAGGTCCCGGCCCGCGTGGTAGGCGCAGTCACCGGCGACGTCGTGGATGAGCGTGCGGTTCAGCAGCCGAACCAGATTGCGTTCGCTGACCGGGTCGGTCCCCCATTCCCCCATCCCGATGGGCTCCGGCGTCCGGGTGACCGCCCGCGAGAGGGCGGTGTCGGTGGGGTCGATGAAGGTGAACAGCCTTCCGTCATGCAGTGTCCAGTCCAGCCGCGTCGCCGCTGCGGGCTCGGCGCGCATGGCTTGGTAGACCTCGCCAGGGGTGGACGCACCGGTCGGCGAGACGTAGATCGTCTGCGGGATCGTCACGGGGAGCAGGTTGGCGAGCAGCACCTCGGGGCGTTGTTCGGCCGTCACGAGGCGCGCGTCGGCGTGCGGGTCGGCGAGGGACAGCAGCCGGGGTGCGGCCGTCGCATCGAACCGTTGCGTGGCCTTGTCGAAGTCGATCCGGCCGGACGCGCGGCGTACCGGGTCGGAGAACCAGGCCTGGACGTGGGCCCACCACGCCTCTTCTCGCTCCGGATGTGAGCAGATCAGGAGCACGGGCGCCTCGGCCCGCATCCAGTAGTCGATGTCGCGCTGTTCGCAGGTGTAGTGGAACGACCGGTCGTTCTCCCCGGGGAACGGTCGAGCGCTGGCCTTGCTCTGCACCAGCAGATGGCGGTTGCTCATGGCCCCGGTGCTGGGGTCTCGGATCTCGATGGTCCCGTCGATGCCCGCGTCGACCGCGCGGTCATGCCACACAAACCCGATCTGGCTCGTGCGTAGGTGGATGAGTGCAACCCCGGCGTCCCCGCGGTGGGTGCTGACATCGATCCTCTTGGCCATCACGAGGACGGTACGTCGCCCCGCCGACAGAAACGCGGATGCAGCGGGGCGGCGGCGTCTCCATGGCGCCATTGAAGCGGCGCCAAGCGGCCGGCCGGAGTCTCTGCGCGTGGGGCGAGAGACAGCGGCTCTTGATTGGCCAGATGCAAGTGGGCCCGCCACCGTGAGGCGCTGGTCGTGACCATGTCCGCCCGGGGGCCGAGTCGCGTCCACGCTACGAGGCAAGGTCTAACGGCCTCGCGGTGGCGGCGACGAGTTCGGCTCGGTGCTCCCCGAGAACGACGCCCGCGCTGGCGCAGAAGTACGCGTGCGCCTGTCCGCGAGCGAGCTCCCGCCCGGCGTCGTGCAGTGCCTCACCCCGCTGCCGCATGCCGACATGCTGTGCCTCGTGCTTGGCGAGCGCAGCAGGCGTTCGGCCCGGCCCTCTCGGGCCTCGTCCTCGTCGTCCTGGCCAAGCACCAACGGGGCCGGCACCACGACGTCGATGCCACCGTCCACGCGCGGCATCGTCTTCGCCGCGGCCATGCCGCCCAGGCGCTCGGTGTTGTACGCGGGGGCTCCGTCGCCCAGGCGCCGCTTGACTGCCTCGGCGAAGTTCCCCGCGAGGACCAGTGTCACGGCTGAGGGGTCGACCGCCTGGGCCTGCAGGATGCGCACCAGCTCAGCTATTACGCCTCGGGCGTGCTCGGCTTCCCCTAACGCCAGCCACTCCAGGGTCGCCACGGGGAAGTCCTCGAGGCGCAGTTGGACGTGCTGACGGCCTGGTCCTCGTCCGGTTCGCTCACGAGAACGACCCTACGGACGGATACCGACACATCTCGGTCCACCGCGGCGGCCGGCTTGCATCTGCCAACTGTTGCTCATGCCAATCCTGCCTCTGTGCCACTGTCGAGCGATTGGCGCCGTGCAAGTTCGAGATTGGGCACTGCGCAACGGCTGGCGACCGGCGCAAGTTCGCGCGTGCCCACCCGGTGCAAGTTCTCAACTCGGCGGCCTTGCTGTGGCCGGGTGGTCAGGATGAGCGGCGGGACACGACGGCTTGCAGTGCGGCCATGGCCCTTTCGGTGACCTCCTCCACCCCGCCGGTTGCGTCGATGCGCACCAAGAGGCCCTGTGCTTCGTAGTACTGGGAGAGCGGAGCTGTCTGCTCGCGATAGACGGCCAGCCGATGAGGAATTGTGTTGGGATGGTCGTCCTTGCGCCGAACCCCGGCGATGTCGCCCGACAGTCGGCGGCTGGACAGCCGTCGGACGAGTTCCTCCTCGTCAACGATGAGCTCCAGCGCGCAGTCCAAGCGGCCGGACGTCTCGGCTAGTAGCCAGCGCAACCCCTCGGCCTGGTGGACGGTTCGCGGGAACCCGTCGAGCAGGAAGCCGGCCTTGGCGTCCGGTTGAGCGAGCCGATCGCGGACGACGGCGACGGTGATCTCGTCGGGCACGAGATTGCCGGCATCGAGGTAGGGCTGGGCCCGGCGGCCGAGGTCGGTTCGCTCGGCGACGTGGGAGCGGAAGATCTCCCCAATCGAGATCGCTGGGACACCCAATCGCTCGGCGATCCGCCGCGCCTGGGTGCCCTTGCCGGCCCCGGGCGGCCCGAACAACACGACCCGCAGCATGTCTGCATCCCTTCGCATTGCCTAGTGGCGGGTGGGGGACGTGAGCTTAGGAGTCGTGCTCGACGCCAGTGTCGCGACCGGCTGGGGCGGCAGCGCAGGCCGCGCTCGGCGGCCGGGCCGAGCGCCCGCGGCGCGAGGCGTCCCCAGCCTTCCCTCGTGCCGGCGCACCCTCTCCCCCGCTTTCCCGGAGAAACCACGACCGCTTTGCTGGCGCGTGCGGCCTCGGCGTCGTCCAGCAGGCGAGGAAGTGGGCGTGCCACAGCTGTCCGCGCCTCGTCGTTGGCCGTATCGCTGATCGCCGCCAATGGCCGGCTGGACTCCGATTGCGCAGGTACCAGCGGCGGGCATCTCTCAGCCGGCGGCAGGGCCGTCGGCAGCACCGCCGTCCGCTGATCTTGATGTCGGTCGGGGCCGTAGCATCCCGGCCACCCGACCGGAGCACGCTCATGTCTCGCCGCAGCAGCACCACTCGAAATCGCCGGCTCAGGACGCTGGCGCGGCGTTACCGGAACTGGTGGCGGCGGCGGAAGGCCGCGGCATCGCTGGTGACGGCGTTCGTCCTTGCTGTCGTCGGGGCGATCGGTGCGGTCGTCGGTGCTGCCATCGTGGACTGGCTCACCGACGACTACCGGGTAACCGTTGAGGACAATCCGGACCAGTTGTCCACAGCAACCGGCCCACGCGGCGCGTACATCGTGCCGGTGCCGATCGAGGATGTCGGTGATCCCCCAACCAGGACAACTGGTGCGTAGGGGCGGACCAAGGAGTCAACCGAACCGGGGGCAGTCCCATCCTTCGCCCCAGCCCCACCTGCCGGGCACACTGAATGTCGAACTGTCCACCGACCTCCCGGCCAACCTGGGTTGGCTAAACCACGGCAAGCCCCGCTCACCCTGGTTGCCGGAAGCGAGGAACCGATCGCTGGCGCGTGCCGAGAGCTCGCGCGCATTGGCATCGACCGAGTCGCCGGCGCCGCGGTCGGCCAATTGCGGGCACCGATTGGCGGTGGCCTCCTGGGGCCCCTATCCGGTTACCGACTTCGCCAGGCTGGCCGCAGCCAGAGCCGACCGATGCGTCCACGTCGTCGGCGTGCGACGGCACGACGAACGCCGCTCCGGTGGCGTCCCCGGCTCGCAGCACCTCCCACTGCACAAGCTGCCGGACCAAGTGCAAGACGTTCAGCGCCAAGGGTCGCTAGGCGGTCAGGGGCAAGCGTCGTCACTCACGGGCCAGGACACCCATCACCTGCCGCCGAATCTCCAGGTCCTCGCGCGCAGTGACGACCACGGTGCGAGCAGCGGAATGGCGGGAGCTGATATCCCCGTCCCCCGCGGTTACACGGTTTATTTCGTGGTCGACGTCAATGCCGAGATGAGCCAGCCTGTCCGCGACGGCCTGCCGCACCTCGATGGCCTGCTCGCCCACACCGCCGGTGAAGGTCAGCAGGTCCACTCCCCCGGTGGCTGCAGTCATCGCGGCAATCTCCCGGCACAGTCGGTGCATGTAGACGTCGAAGGCAACGGTGCACCGCGGATCGCCGGCGGCACGCCCAGCGAGCACCTCGCGCAGGTCACCCGACGTGCCCGAGAGGCCCTTGAGGCCGGCGTGGTGCTCGAACACGTCGGCGAGCTCCGGCTCCGGCACACCGCCGTGCTCGAGCAGCCATAGCACCAGCCCCGGGTCGACCGTGCCCGGCCGGGTGTTCATCACCAGACCGGCCAGCGGGGTGAACCCCATGGTGGTGTCGACCGAGGCCCCGCCGCGGACGGCCGTCAGCGACGCACCGGCTCCCAGGTGCGCCGACACGATCCGCAGCTCATCGACCGGGCGCCCGACGAGCTCAGCGGCCCGCCGGACGGCATAGGCGTGGGAAAGCCCGTGGAAGCCGTAGCGGCGCAGCTGCCAGCGTTCGTTCCACTCCCGCGGCAGTGCGTAGGTGCGGGCCGCAGGAGGAAGCGTGGCGTGGAAGGTGGTGTCGAAACAGGCCACTGCTGGCACGTTCGGCAGCAGCTTCTCAACGGCGGCGATGCCGGCCAGCGCCCGCGGGTTGTGCAGCGGCGCCAGGTGACAGATGGACCATAGATAGCTGACCAGCACTGGGTCCACGAGCGCCGGACCGGTGTGCCGCGAACCGCCGTGCACCACCCGGTGGCCGACCGCGTCGACGGGGTCACACCCGGCGAGGAACTCGACCAGCGGCTCCAGTTGCCCCTCCCCCCGCCAGGACTCGACAGTGGTCGCCGCGGCGACCGTGCACCGCTCGTCGAGGCGGGTGAGCTTGAGGCTGGTCGAGCCCGCGTTGACGACCAGGACCCTCACGCCTCTGGCTCCCGCAGCGGCGAGCCGCCGGTACTGCGCGGGCCGGCCGTGCCCGACCAGGCCCAGTCGCGGATCTCCGGCAGATCGATGCCGTGGGTGCGCACGTACAGGCGGTGTTCGATGAGCTTGTTGGTGAGCGCCTCGCGGGCGTGGGCGGCGCGTCCGTTCAGCCGGCCGATGCGGTCGATCGCGCTGATGGCCAGATCGAAGCGGTCGATGCCGTTCATCACGCACATGTCGAAGGGGGTCGTCGTCGTTCCTTCCTCGACGTAGCCGCGCACGTGGAAGTTCTCGTGGTTGGTGCGCCGGTAGGTGAGCCGGTGGATGAGCCACGGATAGCCGTGGTAAGCGAAGATCACCGGCTTGTCGGTGGTGAACAGCGCGTCGAACGCGGGGTCGGAGAGTCCGTGCGGGTGCTCGCGCTCGTCCTGCAGGCGCATCAGGTCGACGACGTTGACCACCCGGATCCGCAGGTCGGGGAACCAGCCGCGGAGGATCTCGACCGCGGCGAGGGTCTCCATCGTCGGGACGTCGCCGGCGCAGGCCATGACGACGTCGGGCTCGACCCCGGCGTCGGAGCTGGCCCAGTTCCAGATGCCGATGCCCTTGGTGCAGTGCACGACCGCGGCGTCCATGTCGAGGTACTGCAGCGACGGTTGCTTGCCGGCCACGATGACGTTGACGTACTGCCGGGTGCGCAGGCAGTGGTCGGCGACCGACAGCAGGGTGTTGGCGTCCGGCGGCAGGTAGACCCGGATGACGTCGGCCTTCTTGTTGACCACGTGGTCGATGAACCCGGGGTCTTGGTGGGAGAAGCCGTTGTGGTCCTGCCGCCAGACGTGCGAGGTGAGCAGGTAGTTTAGCGAGGCGATCGGCTGCCGCCACGGGATGCCGTTGGTCGTCTTCAGCCACTTGGCGTGCTGGTTGACCATCGAGTCGACGATGTGGATGAACGCCTCGTAGCAGGAGAAGAACCCGTGCCGGCCGGTGAGCAGGTACCCCTCCAGCCAGCCCTGGCAGGTGTGCTCGGAGAGGATCTCCATCACGCGGCCGTCCGGGGCCAGGTGGTCGTCGGTGGGCAGCCGATCGGCCGCCCAGGTGCGGTCGGTCGCCTCCAGGACGGCCCCGAGCCGGTTGGAGTTGTTCTCGTCGGGCGCGAACACGCGGAAGTTGGTCATGTTCCGGCCCATGACGTCGCGCAGGAAGCTCCCGAGCACCCGGGTGGGCTCCACCGCGCCGGTGCCGGGGGCGGGCACGTCGACGGCGTAGTCGCGGAAGTCCGGCATCCGCAGCGGTCGCAGCAGCAGGCCGCCGTTGGCGTGAGGGTTGGCGCTCATCCGCCGGGCGCCGGCCGGGTGTAGCTCCCGGACGGCGGGCACGGGCGCGCCTGTCTCGTCGAACAGCTCCTCGGGCCTGTAGCTGCGCAGCCACTCCTGCAGGATCTTCCGGTGGCCGTCGTCGTCGCGGGCGTTGGCAAACGGCACCTGGTGTGAGCGCCACGAGCCCTCGACCCGCAGGCCGTCGACCTCATCGGGCCCGGTCCAGCCCTTGGGTGACCGCAGCACGATCATCGGCCAGCGCGGCCGATTCGGGCCGCTGAGGTCGGCGCCGTCCTCGCGGGCGTGCCGCTGGATGGCGGCGATCTCGTCGAGACAGCGGTCCAGCACCCCCGCGAACTCCTGGTGCATCCGCTCGGGATCGTCCCCGGCGACCAGGTACGGGGTGTGGCCGTATCCGCGCAGCAGCTCGAGCAGCTCGTCGTCCCCGATGCGGGCCAGCACGGTCGGGTTCGCGATCTTGTATCCGTTGAGGTGCAGGATCGGCAGGACGGCGCCGTCGCGCCGCGGATCGACGAACTTGTTGGAGTGCCAGCTGGTGGCCAGCGGACCGGTCTCGGCCTCGCCGTCCCCGATCACCGCGGCGACCACCAGGTCGGGGTTGTCGAAGGCGGCCCCGTAGGCGTGCGACAGCGCGTAGCCGAGCTCGCCCCCCTCGTGGATGGACCCGGGCGTCTCCGGCGCGACGTGGCTGGGGATGCCGCCGGGGAAAGAGAACTGGGTGAACAGCCGGCGCATGCCCGCGGCGTCCTGTGAGACCTCCTGGTAGACCTCGCTGTAGGTGCCCTCGAGCCACGCCGCGGCCACGGGTCCCGGCCCGCCGTGTCCGGGCCCCATCACGTAGATCATGTTCAGGTCGCGTGCGCTGATCGCCCGGTTCAGGTGCGCGTAGACGAAGTTCAGGCCGGGCGTGGTCCCCCAGTGCCCCAACAGCCTCGGCTTGACGTGCCCGGGCTCCAGCGGCTCCCGCAGCAGCGGGTTGTCCATCAGGTAGATCTGACCGACCGAGAGGTAGTTCGCGGCCCGCCACCACGCGTGCATGGCCCACAGTTCCACGTCGCTCAGCGGGCCGGAGAGAGTTGCCTTGGGTGCGGCGGTCCGGTTGGTGACGACGTCCATAGGTTCTCGCTTCCTTGTGCTAGTCGTCCGGGTCGGGCAGCGCGGGCCGGCCAATTCCAGCGTGACCGGCCGTCGTCCGGCAAGCCGGGCAGCAGCCCCGCGGAGCGGCCATGGCCGAAGGTGCCCCATGGCGGTTTGGCGGCGAGTTGGTGCCCTGAACGGACCCCCCGGCTGCATGGATGGACGCTGGAAGTCGTCGACGCGGTACGACCCGGAGACGGCTTCGCCGTCGACAGGGCTACTCGCCCCTGTCAGTGGTCGCTGACGGTGGCGAGCCGTTCGTCGACCTCGTGGTGTGCTGAGCCGAAGCGTCGGAACGGCTGGTGGCGCCCGCTCTGGTCCAGAAGAGGGTTCGATGACTGCTCACCTGGTGGCCCACCGACCATGCAGTGGCTGTACGCCGGCGCTGTCGGCAGTCCTTCGCGCGGTCGGACGGCTGAACGCCGTGGTGCTCGTCGCTGGTTCACGAGCGGCGGCGGCGCGCATTGCCCACGGGTGTGGTGCTGCTCGATCGGCCAGCGGGCTGCCGGGCCCAGGCGTTCCGGACGCGGAGTACCTCGGCCGGCCGGGAAAACTGCGACGGTCGTCGGGCGCTCCGAAGGGAGGCACGGGGAGGAAACGGGGGCGTATGCGGCCACGTGGAGACTGCGCCTGCCCCGCGGTGCCGATCCCTTCGAGCGTCGGCTGCCCGGCGCGACGTCGCCGAGGAACTGCACCGTCCGCGCACAGGCGCTGGAGTCCACGGGAGACCGGGAGGCCAGCCCGCGCGACGCCGCGGGCCGGAAGCCAGGGTATGCGTCCAGCGTGCAACGACCGGAAGCACCTGCGAGTCCGTCGGGCCCGATTGGCCGCCGGGGCCGCGGGTAGTCGGAAGGAAAGCGCTTACGGTGAGCCTTCGGTGTCCAGCTGCCGTCTGCCGGCGCAGCCGGGGACTGGGGGCCTGTCGCGGTGGGAGGAAAGAGTCGCATGGCGTGGTCAACGGGGAGTCGTCGTCTCTGCTGGTTTCTGCTGACCGTGGCGGTCTTAGCCGCTGCCTGCACGAGCACCGGTTCGGCGCCAGACGAGGTGACCTCAGGCAGTGCGCCGGAGTCTGGGGAACCGTCGTCCGTAACCGTCATCGCGACACGGTTGCAGCCAAGCGTGGTCACCATCCTGACCGCCACAGGCAACGGCAGTGGCGTCGTGTACGACGAGGACGGGCTGATCGTCACCAACGAGCACGTGGTCCGGAATGCCACCACCGTGGAAGTCGCGTTCGCCGATGGCCAGCGGGTCCCTGGAACCGTCCTCGCGACCGATGTGGTGACGGACCTGGCCCTCGTCGAGGCCGACCGCACCGGGCTGCCGGCGGCTGAGTTTCAGCGCGAGCTGCCACAGATTGGCGAGCTGGCGATCGTCATCGGCAGCCCACTGGGCTTTCAGAACACCGTCACGGCAGGGATCATCTCCGGGTTGCATCGCGAGATCCCCGGAAGCGCCAACCAGAGCCAAGCTCTGGTGGACCTCATTCAAACCGATGCCGCCATCAGCCCCGGCAACAGCGGTGGCGCGGTCGTCGACGCTGATGGCGACGTGGTGGGGATCAGCGAGGCGTACATCCCGCCGCAGGCGGGAGCGGTCTCCCTGGGGTTCGCCATTCCGTCCGCCACGGTGATCGACGTCGTCGAGCAACTGAGGGAGGACGGCCGCGCCGAACACGCCTTCGTCGGCGTAGAGCCGGCGCGAGTAACTCCCGAGATCGCCGATCAACTGGGCCTACCCGACACCGAGGGGGTGATCGTGAGGTCGGTCATCCCGGGGGGTCCGGCGGATGAAGCTGGCATCGCGCCGGGAGATGTGATCACAGCCGTCGATGAGGAAGCGACCACAGGCCCTGAGGACTTGCTGGCTGCGCTGCGGAACCGGGATCCCGGAGAGACGGTCATCCTCAGCGTTCGCGGGGTAGATGGCCGCGAGCGCGACGTCGAGGTCACGCTGACCGAGCGTCCGCCGGTCAGCCGGTAGCGGCGATGCGAGCCGCCCGCCGCCCGCCGCCGGGGCAGCGCGGCGGTGGGCGTCCGCTGCGGTGCCCGTGACCCCCTTCGCTCGAAGTCAGGTTCGTGGTGTCGTGTTGGTCGCGTCGGTAGGCCGCGGCTCCCGGCCACGCCTGGTCGGACCTGCTGGCAGGCACGTTTAGGGAGCCCGATGCCTCGTTAACTTGACTGTCGGATGCCGTCTCTCGGGAGGTCCGGGTGCTGGAAATCAGCACGACTGTCTGGGTCGTGACGATCGGGCTTGTCGTGTCGCTGCTTGCCCTCGACCTGGCGGTGGCGGCCGCGCGGCCGCACGCGGTGGGTTTTCGGGAGGCGGTGGCGTGGTCGATCTTTTACATCCTCGCGGCCATCGTCTTCGGCGTCGTCTTCGCCGTATGGGCAGGCGGCGAATACGGGGCGCAGTACTTCGCGGGCTATGTCGTCGAGAAGAGCCTGTCGGTCGACAACCTGTTCGTCTTCGTCGTCATCATGAACACGTTCGCGGTGCCCGTCGCCTACCAGCACAAAGTGCTCACCTTCGGCATCATCGCCGCACTGGTCATGCGCGCCGTCTTCATCGCGCTCGGCGCCGCCCTGCTCAAGCTGTTCTCGTTCATGTTCCTCGTGTTCGGAGTTCTCCTGATCTGGACGGCGGTTCAGCTGTTCCGCCACCGTGATCAAGACCCCGACGTCGAGAACAACGGCGTCGTCCGGATCGCCCGGCGCGCGCTGCCCTTCACCGACCGCTACGTGGACGGGCAACTCGTGACTCGCGCAGAGGGCCGCCTCGCGTTCACCCCCCTGTTCTTGGTTCTCGTCGCCATCGGCGGAACCGACCTGCTGTTTGCGCTTGATTCAATTCCCGCCGTCTTCGGCGTGACCCAGGAGCCCTATCTGGTGTTCGCCGCCAACGCCTTCGCCCTGCTGGGGCTGCGCGCGCTGTACTTCCTGGTCAAAGGACTGCTGGACCGCCTCGTCTACCTGTCCACCGGTCTGTCGCTGATCCTCGCCTTCATCGGGGCGAAGCTGGTGCTGCACTGGGGCCACACCCTGAACGAGGACGTGCCGGAGATCCCCATCGGGCTCTCTCTGGCCGTCATCGTCGTCATCCTGACCGTTACCACGGTGGCCAGCCTGATCAAGGTCCGTCGTGATCCCACTGCCCGAGCCCACGCCGGATCGCTGCGTCAGCACGAGCGGACGTCGACCCAACAGGACGTGGACCGCGCCCAGTAGGGAGGGCCGAGCGACGGTGTGCGCCCCGCCGGAGTCGCTCGTCCGGTTTATCACGTCTGTGGCCAGACGTCGCCGCGCCCCGGGGTGGGTGCCCCCTCGTCGGAGTACTCCTGTCGTTGCCGCGAGGGCGTTGCCGCTGCGGTTCCTTCCGGAGGTGGTTGATCGACGCAGGGTCGTCGAGTTTGGTAGAGCAGCCAACGCTGATGCGCGTGTCTACGCGGTTCTGCCGACGGTAAAGATCGTGGTGAACGCGGTCAGGCGGGCAACAGCCGACCGCTCGAGGCCACCTTCCCCTGCTCCAGCTACGGCCAGTCGATCTGCAGATCGAACATGCCGGGATGGCCGGATCGGGTCTTCGTCACGTCGCGCGCTCCCATAGTCAGGGTCTCGGTCGCGAGATCGCCGGCCTTCTCGGCCCGTGAGGCGTACACGTCCATGACCCAAGGCGCCATGTCGACGGACCTCACGATGCTGCCCGTAGGGGGTTCCCTGCGGTGGGCGAACTCGCATCTGACTGGCACTCCCCCAACCGTGTTCGCCGCCGATGACCGGGGCGGCTCGCAGTGCCGGCCCGCGCCGATTCGGAGGCGTCACTCCCGTGGAGGGGCCTGCCGGACCTCTGGGCTGCGGTTTGCGCTCGCGCTCACCGAACGGAGTCGGGCCTCCTGGCTCCTGCTTCGTGCGTACCGCGATCAACAACGCTGCCGCGCCGTCGTCGTCCGACGCGCGAAGAATCTCTCCTGACCGGATCGGGAGCGCCCGGCGGAGGACCTGCGCGCGTGCTCGAACTGGTTGGCGGCCTGCTCATCTGCGTCGGCCGGCGGGTCCGGGGCGGGGGTGCGTGCAGCGCTCCGCCGGGCGAGCCGTTGCCGGCAGACCGCCCACCGCTCGTCGGTCGCTCTTGCCACTCGGCCATCGAGCTAGCTCGAGTTCGCTACGGAGGACGGCGGCCGCGTGTCGCTATCGTCGCTGTCCCCGGAACCCGTCGGAGCCGGCTAGGGGCCGGCACTCGGCTTTGACGGCGTCGTGCGGCTGGCGGCCGGCACGCGCCCAGGACCGGCGCTCGAACGCTCCGATCGCGTGGCGTGCACGACAAGCGGCGACCGCCGGGCAGATGTCGAGTCCTGAGGTTTATCGCGGCACCGAGCGGGAAAATCTAGTGCCCACTAGAGGTTTCCTCTAGTGGTCAGACTCAGAACTGGTTCGGGTAGGAGTGATGCACAATGACACTGCCTGTGCGAACTCGGCCTCGTCACCTCGACGGTGGCCCGCTGTCCGGACAGGGCTTGAGGTCGGCGCGGCGTCCCTTCTCGGCGCTCCGCCGGGCCGGAAACGGCATGAAGACGGCGGTGCTGTTGGCCGGCCTGGGCGGCCTGCTGGTGCTGCTGGGTGCACAGTTCGGCCAGGTCGGCGCCGCCGTCGGGCTGCTCCTCGGCCTGGCGGTCGTAGGCGGCTCGTACTGGTATTCCGACCGGTTGGCGCTGATGGCCGCCCGCGCCGTCCCGGTGGGGCCGGATGACTTCCCCATCTACCACCGCATCGTGCGGGAGCTGACCGCCGAGGCGGGGCTGCCGATGCCACGGCTGTACGTGACGCCGGACGCCCAGCCGAACGCGTTCGCGACGGGGCGTAACCCCCGGCACGCCGCGGTCGCGGTGACCCGAGGCCTGCTCGACCTGCTCGACGCCCGGGAGCTCCGCGCCGTCCTGGCGCACGAACTGGCGCACGTCGGCAACCGGGACATCCTGATCACGTCGGTCGCCGCGGCCCTGGCCACCGGCATCAGCTTCCTGGCCAACCTGGTTGGCATGCTGCCCTTCTTCGGCTCGTCCGAGGACGACGAGGATCCGGGCCTGCTCGCGACGCTGGTCGCCGTCTTGATCGCGCCGATCGCCGCCGCGCTGCTGCAGCTGGCTCTCTCCCGCAGCCGTGAGTTCGAGGCCGACCGCACCGGCGCGCAGTTGATCGGCGACGGCTCCGCTCTGGCCAGCGCCCTGGCGAAGATCGACCGGGTCGCACGGCAGGTCCCCATGCGCGTGGAACCGACCCAGGCGTCCAAGTACCTGGTGCACCCGCTGACCGGTCGGGGGGCGTGGACGACCCTCTTCATGACGCACCCTCCGGTCGAGAAGCGGATCGCCCGGCTGATCGATCTCCGGTGACGCTCCGGGCCGGCGTTCGGCAGGCAGGACGCCGGCCCGTCGTTCGCGCACCTATACCCGCCAGCCGGGGTCGCGCTCCGGAGCCAGGGATGATCAGCCCCTCGGGCCTGCGTCACGCCGGACCTTTCCAGGCGGGCTTGCGGGCGGGACCACGCCAGGAGGCCGAACGCCGGGAAGAGGCGCCTAGCTACGCCGTCGATGGGCGTTCCCGCCACAGCCGGCCATGCGTCGGGGTGAAGGCCGTGGGCCGCGGAGCGCGTTTCGCTCCGCAGTGGCCGCGCCCTGCACTCGGCGATCTCCCATGCAGACGGCGACGACCCTCGTGACGGCCTCGACCTCGATGCCCACTGACGTCGTGGAAGAGACCGCTGGAGCGCCTTCCGGAGCCGACCGGGTGACCACCGGTGGAACTCGGCGACCACCGCCGCGCCTGGTGCCCGTCGAGGTCGGCGGTCGGAGCTCCCCCCGTTGCGGAGGGGGGTCTTCGTCGCCGTGACGCGACCGTGCGAGCGTCAGCCACCGCTCCAGCTTCGTATCGGGCCACCCATGACCGCCGAGCCCTCACCGCCGGAAGAGGGATAGCAGAATGCTCACGAGAAGCGAAACGATGAGCATGGACACCAGTGGGATGTGCACCCGCACGTTATCGCGGTCGATCCGGATGTCCCCAGGCAGTCGACCGAACCAAGAAAGTCCGCCACTCCATGTCAGAAAGCCCACCAGCATCACGACGACACCGACCGCCACCAGCAGGGGTCCAACGTCCCGGCCCATCGCACCTCCCCGATACGCGCCCGTTGAGTTGACCGTCTCTTGATCATCGCTACCCAGGGCTGTCGACCGTTACCGGCCGAAGGTCTCTCTTCAGCGACCAGCGGTTTGGGCGGCCAGCGACGATCAGACGGGGGTGGACACGATGGTCTTCGTGCTGACGTTCGCGGGCCCGTCCGGGCCGGCACCTGGCATGACCCAGCCGCACCGTGCTCCTACCGTGGTTGCGATTGCCGGGTGTTTCGGGTCAAGCGGCTCAGGCGCCGCGGGGCTGAGCCAGCTCCGGTGCTGGCCGGCCGTGGCGGGGTCGCCGTCCGCTGACCAGTCGGGCGGCCACTGGCCCGAGGATCGCCAGCAGCAGCACGTAGGTGGCCGCGAGGGCGCCGAAGCGGGGATCCAGCGTGAAGGCACCTGCGTCGGCGGACGCGGTAGTCAGGCCAGCGATCACGATGGAGAACTCGCCTCGAGGAACCAGCGCAACACCGGCGCGGAGCCGTCCGCGACCACCGATGCCAGCCCGGCCCGCCGCCCACCATCCCGTGGCGACTTTTGTTCCAGAGGTCACCAGCGCCAGTGCCACCGCCAGCAGCAGCACGTCGGGGATCTGGGTGGGGTCTATCTGCAGGCCGAAGAACATGAAAAAGACGGCGGCGAACAGATCTCGGAGGGGACGGAGCAGCTGGGCGGCGCTGTGCGCGATTGGCCCGGACAGGGCGACGCCGACCAGGAACGCGCCAACCGTCGCCGACACGTTCATCTGGGCGGCGAGCCCGGCCACCAGCAGCGTCAGGCCGAGAACCCGGAGCAGCAAGACCTCGTCGTTGGGTGCGAACACCAACCGGGAGAGCAGTTCCGGTGCTCGGATGGCGAGCAAGAAGACCGCGGTGACCGCGGCGAGGGCCAACCCCAGGCTGCCGGTGGCGGCGAGCACGGACAGCCCCGACACCATCGCCGTCAGGACAGGCAGGTAGCCGGCCATCGCCAGGTCCTCGAGGACGAGGACGGCGATCACCGTCGGCGTCTCGCGGTTGCCCAACTGGCCAAAATCGGCCAGCAATTTCGCCACGATGCCCGAGGAGGAGACGTAGGTGACCCCCGCCATCGCCACCGCGGCCACGGGCCCCCAGCCGAGTAGCAGCGCCACCGCGGCGCCGGGAACGGCGTTGAGTATCAGGTCCACCAGGCCGGCGAGCGTGTTGTGCCGCAGCCCCGCCACCAGCTCGTCGGCGGCATACTCCAAGCCGAGCATGAACAACAGCAGTACCGCACCGAGTTCAGCGCCGACGGTGATGAACTGCTCGCCTCCCTCGCCCCCGGTCAGCGGCACCGGGCCGTGCTCGCCGAAGGCTAGACCCGCGAGCAGGTAAAGCGGCACCGGAGAGACCTTGCATCGGTGTGCGACCAACCCGAGCACGCCGAGGCCGAAGAGCACCGCGCCTAGGTGGAGCAGCACCGTCCCGGCGGTCGTTCCCGACGCTGCGGCGAGCGTCATGTGATCGTGCCCGACCACTCCTACGCCTGGTCCTCGGTCAGCTGCCAGATCCGGTGGTGAGTTCTCGACTGTGGATCGTCTTCACCTGGAGGCAGCGCCAGCAGCTCCACGAGCGCCGTCCGCTCCTGAGGCTCCAGGCTCACCGACTCGGCGACCGTGTCGGGGTCATCGCCGGCGTAGACCAGCAGGTCCACCGGACCGCCGCGGTGCACCACCAGTCCCAGCCGACGACCGGCCGAGGTGGCGAAGTCGTACCGCGTCCCCACCCCCGGCAAGGGAGTCTGCTCTACCTCCACCGCACACCACCTCCACAGCGGGCCGCCCCTGACCAGGACCACGGCCGCAAGTTTTGGGGAAGACTCGGCGTCCGTCGACGCGGCCAGACCGCGCGATCAGCAGCCTGGACTGCGGACGAGACGCCCGTCTTTCATCGGGGCTGATTGGCTCGACGGCCGAGCCTTCTGCCTGTCGCAAAATGCGGACACCAAGCGGGCACGTCCAGCGGCTCCCGCAGCGGGTGACGTTGCCGGCGGCGTGCCGGCTGTCGTGGGCAGCGGCGGCCCCGGTGCCCGGATGGCCGATGCCGGCGCTCTCGACGGCGTCCATCGTCAGCGCCCGCGCGGTGTCCATCGCGCGACGATCGAGGCGCCGAAGCCCTCGGGCAGGGTGAGGCGCGGCTGAGTCGGGTGTCCGGTGGGGGCGTTGCTGGCAGCCTTGGCGGGTGCTTCGGGCGGGTGCTGGTGGTCGCCGTACGGCGATCGGCCTGCTCAGTGGTCATTCGGCTGCGGTTCTTCCTCGGCTCGGCCTGCCGGCACCGTTCTGGTAGCCCACGCCTGTGGCTTCCCGAGCGTACGAAAAGTATGCAGTGCCGTCCCTGACCGCACGTCCGACGCGTGGTGAGCCAATGACTGTGCGTGTGCGGTCGTCGTTCTCCATCCAATTGGTGGATCGACGACCGGAACGTCATGCGATGAGCATGTCTGCCGCCGCACGCTGCCGGGAAAGAACCGGAGCGAAGCGAATGCGATTAAAATCGTCCCGAGTGGAGGACGCGCGGTGACGACGCTGTGGGACACCACGGGTGCGGACATCGTGAAGGCGCTGGCCGAGCAGCGGCGAATCGGCGGTGCGGTGTTCTCAGGTATGGCGCTCACGCTCGTGGTCATCGCCGACGAGGGTAAGGTGGTCGAGGCCGAGCAGGCTGCTGCGGCGGCGGCCGCGCAGCATCCGTGTCGGATCCTCGTCGTGGTGCGGCGGCAGATCGACGCGCCGATTCCTCGGCTGGACGCCGAGGTGTTAGTCGGTGGCCGGTTGGGGCCAGGTGAAGCCGTGGTGATGCGGATGTACGGCCGGCTGGGCTTGCACGCAGAGTCGGTCGTCGTGCCGTTGTTGGCCGCGGACGTTCCGGTGGTGAGCTGGTGGCACGGCGCGCCGCCGCAACGACTAGCCACCGATGCGCTCGCGGTGACCGCCGACCGGCGGATCACCGACTGCTCCTTGGCCGCCGACCCCTTGGCCGCCTTGAGAGAGCGCGCCGATGACTACGCCCCCGGCGACACCGATCTTGTCTGGACGCGCAGCACGCCCTGGCGGGCGGTGCTCACGTCCACCCTGGACGCGGTTGCTGCCCGGCGAGCGGACCCGTTCCGGCTGATCGGAGGTCGCATCGAGGGCGACCCGGCGCACCCCACTGCGGCGCTGCTGGCGGGTTGGTTGTCTGCGCGTTGCGGCTGCGCAATTGAGGTGGTGGGTTTTGCGCGGATCGCCGGATCGACCGGCGTGGGAGCAGTGTCCCTGGACATAGGCTCCGGTGAGCAGGTCCGCGTTCAGGCTGATCACCGCGGACGTGCCGTGATCTCTCAGCCGTGCCGACCCGACTCAACTGTGGCGCTGCCCGCCCGCAGCCTCGGCGAGCTGCTCAGAGAGGAATTGCGCCGATTGGATCCCGACGAGCCTTATGGCCAGTCGCTAGAGGCGGCGACCGGCCGGACCGGCCTGTCGGATCGTTCGCCGGTGCGGCAGTACATCTGGGTCGATCCGGCGGGAGACTCGAATGACGATCGCGGTGGGAGGGCGGCGAGTCGACGGCCTAGCACGCCCGGGCTCGGCGATGTGCCGGGCCTGGATGAGGCGGGATCGATGGTGGCCAAATCGAAGGACGCCGACCCGCTCCACAGGGGGGGGGGCATGAACGGCCGGGCCAAGGTGTCATCGAGTCGTGAGTCGGCCCGCGGCCCCCGAATCGTCCGGCTCCTTCCGGGAGACTCCGGGTATCACGATTGCGCCCGACTCCAACCGGTTGGCTGATGCGGTCGCGTCTGCGTTGATCGCCCGGCTCGCCGCAGTGCAAGCGGTACATCGCAGCGCCTCGCTGGTGCTCACAGGCGGCGGGATCGGAACGGCCGTCCTGGCGCGGGTGGCGGAGTTGACCGCTGCGCCGAGCAGCGACGTCGTGGATTGGCGGGCGGTGCAGGTGTGGTGGAGTGATGAGCGTTTCATCCCGGCCGGGGATCCTCGGCGGAACGAGGTGGCCGCCCGCCGGGCGCTGCTGGATCCGTTGGCTGTTCCTGCTGATCAAGTGCATCCAATGCCCGCCTCCGACTCCGAGTTTGCCGCAGCGCAGGACGCTGCGCTGTGGTACGCCGACCAGTTGGCCGCGGCGGCGCCGAGCGGCCGGGCACTCCCCCGCTTCGACGTGCTTCTGCTCGGCATGGGTGCCGACGGGCACGTGGCTTCGATCTTCCCCCAGTCCCCCGCTACTCGGGACACGCGTCCGGTGTTTGCGGTGCGCAACTGTCCGAAGCCACCGCCTACCCGCCTGAGTCTCGGCTTCTCCGCCATCAACACGGCCGCGGAGGTGTGGCTGCTGGTTAGCGGACGAGCCAAGGCACCTGCGGTGGCCTGCGCCCTTTCCCGCGCCGACCCGGTGCAGATTCCTGCTTCTGGCGTCCACGGCAGTCGGGCAACTCGATGGTGGCTCGACGCGGCCGCGGCGAGCAACCTGTCCCCAGTGCGGTCGGATACCTGAGCCGGTGAGCCGGGTCCGCGGATGGCCGTGGCGCGAGTGGTCCCGAAAAGGTGGCTGCGCGAGGCGATCAGCGCTACGGAGCAGGAACGGTAAGGGCGCGCGCCGGTGGCGCCGACGCGATGCCTCCGGGCACGACTGCTGGCATCAACTGTGCACTTCCTTGGGCTGGGACCGAGGTGAAATGACTTTCTGAGCCGCCTCAGTGACTCGCCGGCGGCGAGTCTAAGGACGACCGGGTGATTGCACACGTTCGGCCGTTCGGCCGCCATAATCCCCCTTCCCTTGCGGCTAGCAACCGGCACAGCATTGCCACGCCCAGGATCAGGAACATATCGGCGTCCTGAGGCGTCAGGAATGGGTGAGAAGGGCACCGTCGACACACGGTGTCGGGATGGCGGAGGGAGGCACGAGATGGCCATTGAGTTGCCGGGTTCAAGCCCTTATCGGTTCGAGTCGTCGGTTGAGCCGCATCCAACCGTGCCGCTTCGCGGTCCCGCCTCTCCTCCCCTTCGTCTGCCGCGCGCCGTCGCAGGCGGCCCCTCGGCTGAACGCACGCGATCGGACGGCAGCATCTTTGAGCGGGCTTCGGCGCGCCTGCGGCATCTAGCCGCGCGTAAGCAACGGATTTCCAACGATGAGAAAGGGGTCATGGCCGTGAGCCGGGTGAGTCGGAATACCAAGCTGCTGAGGGCCATCGTGAACATCGCCCTCTCGCTCCTGGCGGTGACGGTGCTCAGCGGCTGCAGCGCTGGGCAGGTAACTCAGACCGCCACGCAGGATCGTGACAAGACCGGCGGCTTCGGTCAAGTCGGCGATATAGCCATCCGCGCAGTTCAGCTTGCTTATCCGCCCGATGGTGTATACCAACCGGGCGACGAGGCAGAACTGTCTATGGCCATCGTCAATAGCGGCACGGTCGACGACCGGTTGGTGTCGATCAGCGGCGAGCCGTTCAGCGGGGTGACCGTGAATGGATCGCGTTCGAGTACTCCCACCCCCGCAGACAGCCGTGCCGCGTCACCGGCCTCCGACTCGCCGACAACGACGACAAACGCCACCGTCACTTCGGCGAGCACCGGCGAAGTCCCCATCCCGGCCGGCGAGTCTGTCTTCATTGGCATGGGAGGACCCACAATCACGCTGACCGGAATCACCGAACGTATCGACGCTGCGCACTTCGTGCAGCTGGCTTTGACGTTTGCGCGCGCTGGCCACACGACGGTTACTGCGATCGTGGAGCCGGCACCGGAGCCACTGCCACCTGACCCCGTCATCGAGTTCTAGTGGCAGCGATTCACGGCCTCATGACCAGTCGTTTGTTCCGGATAGTCACAGCACGAGGATCTCCGGTGACGATGTGGGGCGTTGCCCACCCCCAATTCTTGCGACCTCGCTGTGCTGCGAACGGCCCCGTGGTGGGCCGTATCCGCAGCTGGGTCAAAGACGTCGGGATAGTCCGAGCACGGTGGGATATCGCAGGCGTCGTCCGCGCCAGCCCACTGCAGACTGCTGCGGAGGAGGACCGACGAGCGCAAGCACAGAGTCGTGGACGGTCTCGACGCTCGTGGACTCCTCCCTCAGCCGACTTCGTCAAGCGCGAGGTCCAATCCGATGTCGCGCATGGCCAGGCCCTCCCCGGCCAAGAGCTGTCGAAGGGGCAGGGTCAGAAGCAGCTTCGCACTGGATGGCCACGACTACGAGATCGACCTCACGAACGAGAGCGCTGCGGAGTTGCGCTCGGCATTTCGGCGGTACATCGACGCCGGGCCGTCGGGTCGGTCGGCAGGCCGCGAACACGCTCGGGGGGACGGACGCACGGCAGCCGTTGGGTAGGTGGCGCAGCTGTAGTTGCCTTCTCAATCTTTTCCGTCGAGTGGAGACGGTGCGAAAATTTGGTGAAGCGCATGCGTGAAGGGGGGCGCGTCGTGGATGAGGTGCTCACGCGGTCGGAACTTTTCCACGGGCTGCCGACGGAGGTTATCGAACCGGTCGCGACCAGACTCGAGACCGTCTCGATTCCCCGCGGCGATGTGGTGTTCAGTGAGGGCGAGCTGGGAGATGCGCTGTACATCGTTCTCTCCGGCACGGTCGAGCTGACGCGCCGCTCCCCAGGCGGCGGCGAGAGCCTGTTGGCCGTACTTGGACCGTCGGATCAGTTCGGCGAACTGGCGGTATTCGATCCCTGCCCACGCACGGAAACGGCGACCGCGGTGACCGACATCCGGCTGGCATGCGTTCCTCACTCCGTGCTGCGCCCGTGGATCGAGGCGCATCCCGAGCTGGGTGAGCGACTGTTGCGCGTACTGGCCCGGCGACTGTGGCGCACCAAGACATCGCTGCCCGATCTGTTCTTCACTGACGTCCCGGGGCGTGTGGCCAGGATGCTGTTGCACCTGGCCGACAAGTTTGGCAGCCGCGTTGCTGAGGGCGTGCGGATCAAGCACGACCTCAGCCTCGAGAGGCTGTCCCGAATCGTGGGCGCCTCTCATGAGACGGTGCAGAAGGCGCTCGCCGACTTTGCGGACCGCGGCTGGATTCGTCTGGAGGACACGTCGATGGTCATCCTTGACGAAAAGCAGCTGCGCCGGCGCCAACGTTGACCGGATGAGCCCAGGGCGTGCCCTGCGGATCCCGTGTGCGGCGAGGTCGGTCGTCCATGAGTCGCCTTGCCTCCGCACATGCCGGGCTGCGCTCCCACGTCAGCCGAGCCGTCGCCGAAGCCGGCAAACGCACCACTACCGGCGGCGCCGCGTTGGCGCGGACGGGCTCCGCTCCCGAACCTCCCGGGCTCCACGATCGCCGCGATGCTCCTACCGGCGCCGGATTTGCCGCTCTCGGCCGCGGGGGGTTCACGGAACCGCGCCTGCGCGATCCGCGGCGCAGCGATCGCCACGTACGAGACCCGAGCGTTTATAGGGGTTCGCTGCAGGTCCAGACCGAGACGCTTGGGTCCGGCAGCCTGCGGTAGCTGACGCGTGAACTGCGACAGCGGGGTCGCCCGCGGGCGAGGCACGCACGTCCTCGTGAACGACCACACCCTGCTGCCTGCGCCGAGGTCCTCGCTGATGTGCGAGAGGGCACGCGCGGCCCTCCCCAGGCCGGGCGTTGACCTGGCTGACCGCCCAGGGCGCCACTGTGGCGGTTCGACCGCACCCGTATAGCCCGGATGGGCTTATGCCCAGACCCGAGTTCGCATCGACTAGCGCACGCTCCCTCGACTAGATGAGGTACGCGCGGCGTAGCGAGAGCCACCCCACGGCAGTCGCCAGCGCTCACCCGGCGACCAGCACCAGCACGGCGATGCTTATCCGGCGGCCCGCGCCAGCAGTCGCGCGGCGGGTGGCCGCAGCTCTCGTTCGAGCTCCCAGAGTCCCCTCGCCAGTCGCTGGCCGATCGCCTGCCGGGAGATGCCTAGCCGGGCGGCGGCCTGCGCCTGCGTGGCTCCACCCGAGACCAGGGCGATGGCCTCCCACGCCTGCGGGCTGCGCCGTTCCACCAGCACGGCGAGGGCGCTAAGCACGGCCTGGGCGTCGGCAGCCTCGGAGGGAACACGGCCGCGGACGGCCAGCCGCGCCGGCCGGTGCTTCGCCGCCTCGACCGCCTGCCGGGCGCAGAAGAACGCCGTACCGGTGGCCGCCCGCGTGCTCGACGGCAGCGGGGTCAGCACCGGACCGGCGCCGACGCCAATGCTCCAGCCGCCCTCCCGCACGAGCTGCAGTACTACGTCGACCACGCCGTCGGGCTTTGCAATCAGGCCCTGGAACTCGTCGCCGGTGGTGCGCTCGAAGGGCAGCACGGTCTCGACGGCATCAGCGAGCCGGCGAAGCGTGGCGGCCACCCTGTCTGGCCCCCGGCGGCTCGCCCGCTGATCAACAGTCAGCACGTACGGCACTCAGCAAGACTGACACCTTTCATTATCGAAGGCTTGGGGCGGAAGCCACCCGAGGCCGGACCGGTGAGTTCGCTCTGCTGTGGTCGTCACTGCGTCGACCGACCACCACCGTGTCGCTCTGGCGGATCGACTGGGTGCTCTTCGGTCACACGGGAGAACCGGGCGGCGGCGTCACGTGTCGATCGAGCCGGACCCGGTGGAGGGCCTCCAGCAGTCGGCCGCTGGCGCCCCACGACAGTCATCGTCGCGTGCCGTTGGAAGGCGATTCGATAGCACGCGCGAGCAGCCGGCCGCGAAACAGACCTCGGTGACCCTGACGTCGCCGCGGCGATGCAGCGCCATCGCGCGCTCGATGCGCGCCCAGGGCCCCGCCCGCTGGCGTCATCGCAGTCGGCTAAGCGTGACGCGTCAAGAATTCCGCTGACCTGATGGACCACGCTGAGCGTGCGGATTGCGTCGAGGAGGTAGCGAGTGGCTCGCCGCTTGAGGGTGCCTGCCAGAGTGATGCGACCTGAGGCAAGGTCGACGTCCCCGGTGGCCGATCAGGCGGAGCTAGCGTGCGACGGATGGCAGAGGTGGGGACAGCCAGGCACATCATCATTGCTTGTGCTGACCGCAGCTCCGATCACGTTCGAGCTGTGCCACCGGGGCAACGCGGGCTCGGCATCACGGGGAATCAAGCTCTCCCTCAGCGGCTGAACTGGCTCCCCCTCGCAGCGCTGACGTCCGGTCCTGGCCCGCATCTCGCCTGCGTTCTCGGCACCCGTCGACTTCGGTCAAGTACAGGAGTGAAAACTTGCCGATCTGCACCTCGTCCCCTGAGACGAGGGACGCCTCAGCAACGGGCTCGTGGTTGACATACGTGCCGTTGAGGCTGCCAACGTCGCGAACGAGGAAGCCCTGCTCCCTGCGGTGAAACTCGGCGTGGCGGCGGCTGACGGTCACGTCGTCGAGGACGAGGTCGTTGTCTTGTTGCCTCCCGACGGTGATCACCGGTTGATCGAGCACGAACCGGCTCTCCGCAGTTGGCCCCCGCTGCACGACCAGGAGCGCCGCCCCCGCCGGTAGTGGCTCGACCGCTTCGGGGTGAGCCTGCGTGGGCGGAGGGGCAAGTGCCGTTGGCGGGAGCTCGGGCTTCTCCCCGCCGCTGGCAGGCATCGCGCTCGTAGCGTTCGCGACCTGGTCATGGGCCAGCGCCGCTCCACACTGCACGCAGAAGCGACTGCCTTTGGGGTTGCGGTGGCCACATCGATGGCAGCGCATCAGTTACTTCCTCGCCGTTTCGTGGTAGATAGGGCCGGACGGTCAAGGAACCGCCGGATGGTCACCGCCCGTCCGGCCCGTCAGCGCGGGCAGCATCACCGGCTGGGACTGGTCGCACCCGACAAGGCCTTCTCCAGCCAGCTCTGCAGGGCCGGTGCGGGTGCCGCACCGGCTTGGCGGCTGATGACTCGCCCGTGGTCGAGGACCATGAGCGTGGGCACGGCCTGGACCGTGAACCGCTGCGCGGTCTGCGGGGCGGCATCGATGTTGACCTTGACCAGTTTGATGCGGCCGGCGAAGGTGCGGGCGAGTTCCTCCAGGGCGGGACTGACCATGCGGCAGGGGCCGCACCACGGTGCCCACAGATCGAGCAGGACCGGCAGTGGGGCCTGCTCGGCGACCGCGGTGAAGTCGGCGTCGCCGGCGTCGGCGATCCAGGGCAGCGGGGTGTGGCACTGGCCGCAGCGGGGGGTACCCGCCGCGGCGGCGGGCACCCGGTTGCGACGGCCGCAGTTGGTGCAGGCCACGACGGTCGGCGAGGTCATGTCCCTCCTCCTCACGCGGCCGTCTGGTCAGCACCGGCCGGGTTGTCCCAGCGGATGACCAGTTCGTCGCCGGTGGCGTCGACGCGGATGGTGGCGCCGTCCTCGACCTCCCCGGTCAACAGTGCGCGACCGATGCGGGTCTCGACCTCGCGGGCGATGAACCGGCGCAGCGGCCGGGCACCGTAGACGGGGTCGAAACCCTGCCCGGCAATGAACCGGCGGGCGTCTTCGGTCAGCTCGAGGCGCATCTGCCGTTCGGCCAGCCGGGCGCGCAGGTCACCGACCATCAGCTCGACGATGTGCTCGATCTCGGCCAGGGTCAGCGGCTTGAACAGCACGATGTCATCGACGCGGTTGAGGAACTCCGGCCGGAAGTGCCGGCGCAGCTCGTCCATTACAGCTTCGCGGGCTTCGGACTTGATCTCTCCGCCGCCGGTGACGCCGTCGAGCAGGTACTGCGACCCAATGTTCGACGTCATGATCACCACGGTGTTGCGGAAGTCGACGGTGCGGCCCTGCGCGTCGGTGAGCCGGCCGTCGTCGAGCACCTGCAGCAGCGTGTTGAACACGTCGGCGTGCGCCTTCTCGATCTCGTCGAAGAGCACGACCGAGTAGGGCTTGCGCCGCACCGCCTCGGTGAGCTGGCCGCCCTCCTCGTAGCCGACATAGCCGGGCGGGGCGCCGACCAGCCGGGAGACGGTGTGCCGCTCCTGGTACTCGCTCATGTCCAGCCGGACCATGTTCTCCGCGGTGTCGAACAGCGACGCGGCCAGGGTGCGGGCCAGCTCGGTCTTGCCGACGCCGGTGGGGCCGAGGAAGACGAACGAACCGATCGGCCGGCGTGGGTCTTTGATCCCGGACCGGGCGCGGATGATCGCGTCGGCGACCAGCTGCACCGCCTCGTCCTGCCCGACGACGCGCTCGTGCAGGATGTCGTCGAGGCGCAGCACCTTGTCGCGCTCGCCCTCGGTCAGCCGGGACACGGGGATGCCGGTCCACCGGGAGACGATGTTGGCGATCTCGGCGTCGGTGACGACTTCGCGGAGTAGCCGGTGGCCGCCCTGCTTGGCCGCGAGTTGCTCCTCCTCAGCGGCCAGCCGCCGTTCCAGCTCGGGCAGCCGGCCGTGGCGCAGTTCGGCGGCCCGGTTCAGGTCGTAGGACCGCTCGGCTGCCTCGGCCTCGTTGCGAACCTGTTCGAGCTCCTCCCGCAGCGCCTGCACCTTGCGCAGCGCGTGCCGTTCGGCCTCCCACTGGGCGCGCATGGCGTCGGCCTCGGCACGTAGGTCGGCCAGCTCGCGGCGCAGCTCCTCCAGCCGGTTCTTGCTGGCCGGGTCGCTCTCCTTGGCCAGCGCGGCGTCCTCGATCTCCAGCCGCCGGACCCGTCGGGTGAGCTCGTCGAGCTCGGCGGGCATGGAGTCGATCTCGGTGCGCAGCATCGCGCAGGCCTCGTCGACCAGGTCGATGGCCTTGTCGGGCAGGAACCGGTCGGAGATGTAGCGGTGCGAGAGGGTGACCGCGGCGACCAGGGCGGCGTCCTGGATCTTCACGCCGTGGAAGATCTCCAGGCGTTCCCGCAGGCCGCGCAGGATGGAGACGGCGTCCTCGACCGTGGGCTCGTCGACGATCACCGGCTGGAAGCGGCGCTCGAGCGCGGCGTCCTTCTCCACGTGCTTGCGGTACTCGTCGAGCGTGGTGGCGCCGATCATGTGCAGCTCGCCGCGGGCCAGCATCGGCTTGAGCATGTTGCCGGCGTCCATGGCGCCCTCGGCGGCGCCGGCGCCGACGACGGTGTGCATCTCGTCGACGAACAGGATGATTCGGCCCTCGGCGGCACGGACCTCGTTGAGCACGGCCTTGAGGCGTTCCTCGAACTCGCCGCGATATTTGGCACCGGCCACCAGTGACCCCATGTCCAGGGCGAAGATGGTTCTGTCCTTCAGCCCCTCGGGAACGTCGCCGCGGGTGATCCGCTGGGCCAGGCCCTCAACGATGGCGGTCTTGCCGACGCCGGGGTCGCCGATGAGAACCGGGTTGTTCTTGGTCTTGCGGGACAGGATCTGCACGACCCGGCGGATCTCGGTGTCGCGGCCGATGACCGGATCGAGCTTGCCGGTGGCCGCCTCGGCGACCAGGTCGCGGCCGTACTTCGCGAGGGCCTCGTAGGCGACCTCGGGCATGGCCGAGGTGACCCGCTGGTTGCCGCGGATCTCGGTCAGCGCCGAGAGGAACTTGTCTCGCGTGAGGCCGTGGGTGCGCAGCAGCCGCCCAGCGGCAGTCGAGCTGCCCTCCTCCAGCAGCGCGATCACCAGGTGCTCGACGGAAACGTACTCGTCCTTGAGCCGGTGCGCCTCCCGTTCGGCGGTGTCGAACAGCCGCGACAGCCGTTGGGTCACATACACCTGCCCGGGCGCCGCACCCGGTCCGGTCACCTTCGGCCGCCGGCCGAGTTCGGCCTCCAGGTCGGCGCGCAGCGCGTCGGGGTCGGCGCTGGCCTGCGACAGCAGCCGCGGGGCCAGCCCCTCGGGCTGGTCGAGCAGCGCGAGCAGCAGGTGCTCACCATCGACCTCGCTGTGCCCGTGGCGCAGCGCCTTGGTCTGCGCGTCGTGAAGGGCCTCCTGAGACTTCTGGGTCAGTCGGTTGAGGTCCACGTCATCCTCCGATGAGTGTCCGTGTGATCGTGGTGGGGGTGTTGGTGTGTGCCGTCGTCCGGCCCGGCTGCCGCCGCAGCGCAGCCTCCAGCGCTTCGATGCGGTCGAGCAGATCCAGTACCAGCCCGACGGCGGCGTAGTTCAGCGAGAAGCCGGCCCGCAGGCGCTGGATGCGCGCAAGGGTCGCCAGCTCCGTCGGGGCGAGCCACAGCCGGTCGGCGGCATCGCTTTCGGCCTCCAGCAGCCCGAGAGCGACCAGCCGGCGCACCAGCTCCGGGTGCAGCCGCGCCCGCGCAGCGAAGGTGTCCAGGTCCAGCAGCTCGACCCGACGCCGGCGCATGAGGGGATAGGTCATGACGCCCTCCGGGCCTGTTTGCGCGCATCGAACTTCGAGACCGTGGCGAGTTCGGAGAACAATCTGCGTTCCTCCTCCGACAGCCGGTGCGGCACGACGATGCGCACCTCGGCGTAGAGATTCCCGGCTTCCCCGCGGGGGTTGGGCAGCCCGCGACCGCGCAGCCGTAGCCGCCGCCCGCTCGACGTGCCGGCCGGCACCTTGACCTTGGCTTCCCCGCCGGGGGTGTCGACCGCGACCGACGTGCCCAGCGCCGCTTCCCACGGCGCCAACGGCAGGTCGACGTAGAGGTCGCGACCCTCCACCCGGTA
>NZ_SPQM01000312.1 GCF_004570345.1 Blastococcus sp. CT_GayMR20
GCGCCCCCACCTGAGGGGCCATGCGGCCGGCGACCTCCGACATGGGCGCCAGCAGCGGCAGGGCGCCGTCGGGCGTCTGGACGGTCTCGTAGGCGATCGCCGTGGTGCCCGAGGCGATGAGGGCGTCGGTGCACTCCTTGGACGCGGCCAGGTGCAGGTAGGTGAACAGCGTCTGGTCCGCACGCAGCCGGTCGTACTCCTCCTCGATCGGCTCCTTGACCTTGAGCAGCAGGTCGGCATCGGCCCAGACGTCGTCGGCCGCGCCCACGATGCGGGCGCCGGCGGCGGTGAAGTCGCCGTCGGGGATCGACGAGCCCTCACCCGCGCCCCGCTCGACGAGCACCTCGTGCCCGGCCCGCACGAGCTCGGTCACCCCTGCCGGGGTGAGCGCCACCCGGTACTCCCGGTTCTTGACCTCTCGGGGAACCCCGACCCGCATCGTCGCACTCCTGGTCTGGCGGGCATCCCGTGGTGACGGTTCCCCCACCGCATCGTGGGCGCGCCCGGTCGGGGCGGCGCCTCGGCCGGAGTCTAGGCACGCGGGGCCCGCACCAGCCGGTCGAAGGGGCCGGTCGTCGCCCGACCGGTGCATCGTCTGCGGGCCCCCCGCACACGCCGGAGGATGCAGCGATGCAGCTCTACGCCCAGCACCCCGTCCTGCGCGCCCGGCAGCTGGCCGCCGACCTCGGCATGCTCGCGTGGCTGGTGCTCTGGGTGCTGGTCGCGCGCACGGTCCACGCGGCGGTGCTCGTCCTAGCCGAACCCGGCAGGGCCGTCGAGGACCTCGGCAACTCCGTGGCCGGGAACATGGACTCGGCGGCCGGGGTGGCCGAGGACGTACCGGTCGTGGGCGACGAGCTCGCGGCGCCATTCGACGCGCTCGCCGACGCGAGCGGCTCGGTGTCGGGAGCGGGCCAGGCTGCCCAGGACGCCGTCGGCACCCTCGCGACCGTGCTCGCCGTCGTCCTGGTGGTGCTGCCGGTGGGCTGGCTCCTGCTCCGCTGGCTGCCGTGGCGGCTGGAGTACGCGCGGGAGGCCGGGGCCGCCCGCCGGCTGCTCACCGGGACCCCTGACGTCCACGTGCTGGCCGCCCGGGCGCTGGCCACCGCTCCCCTGCCCCAGCTGGCCGCGCTGCCCGCGGGCACCGGCGCC
>NZ_SPQM01000313.1 GCF_004570345.1 Blastococcus sp. CT_GayMR20
GTCTCCCTCGCCCGGAGCGAACGGACGCGGCTGGTCACGGTGACCGGTCCCGGCGGGGTCGGGAAGACCCGGCTGGTGCTGGAGGTGGCCCGCCGGGTGGCGGGCGACTTCCCCGGCGGTGTGGTGTTCGTACCCCTGGCGGCGGTGAGCGATACCGCACTCGTCCTGAGCACCGTGGCCGACGCACTGGGAGCGAGACGGGAAGCGACGGCCGACGTCCTCGAGGCCGTCCGGGCGACGATCGGCGACGAGCGGACCCTCCTCGTCCTGGACAACTTCGAGCAGGTCACCGCCGCAGCCCCGGACGTCGCGGCGCTGCTGAGCCTCGCGCCTGCCCTCGTCGTCCTCGTCACCAGCCGCCAGGTGCTCCGCATCCGCTCGGAGCAGCAGGTCCATCTCGGTCCCCTGCCCGACGACGCGGCGATGCGGCTGTTCGCCGACCGGGCCGCGGCGTCCCGGGCCGGCTTCGTCGTGGACGACACGAACTCCGCCGCCATCGCCGAGATCTGCCGCCGCCTGGACGGACTGCCGCTGGCGATCGAGCTCGCCGCGGCCCGGATCCGCCTGCTCCCGCCCGACGCCATGCTGGCGCGCCTGCGCGACCGGCTCGACGTGCTCGGCAGCGGGCCGGTCGACCTGCCCGCACGGCAGCGGACGCTGCGCGCCACCATGGACTGGAGCTACGGCCTGCTGCCCCCGCCGGAACAGTCGCTCCTGGCCCGGCTGGCCGTCTTCTCGGGTGGCTGGACCCTGGCGGCCGCCGAGGCCGTCTGCGGCCGGCCGACCGGGCCTCCGACGATCGACACCCTCTCGGCTCTCCTGGACGACAGCCTGCTGGTGCCGGCCGGCGGGACTCCCCAGGAGCCCCGGCTCGACATGCTCGAGACGGTGCGGGACTACGCGGCGGAGAAGCTGGCGGGGTCCGACGACGACATCGAGACCGGACGCCGCCACACCGAGTGGGTCCTCGCCATGTTCGACCCCGCGGTGCACTTCCGGGCTGCGGAGTTCCGGCCGGCCCTCGACCGCTTCAACGCCGAACGGTCCAACGTCCGGGCCGCGGTGCAGCGGTCCGTCGACGCCGGCGAACGGGACGTGGCCGCTCGGCTGATCCGCAACACCCTGGGTTTCATGGCCCGCCG
>NZ_SPQM01000314.1 GCF_004570345.1 Blastococcus sp. CT_GayMR20
TGTACTGCCCGGAGACGTTGGTGCAACGGTTGATGGGCGGGAGGTTGCCCAGGGCGGTGTGGGGCCGGTGGTTGTTGTAGTGGTGGAGCCAGCCTGACAGAGCCGCTCGGCGTGCGGTTTCGGATGTGTAGAGCCGCCGGTAGGCCCACTCCTCCAGCAGGGTTCGGTTGAGCCGTTCCACCTTGCCGTTCGTCTGGGGGCGGCGCACTCGGGTGCGGGAGTGCTTGATGCCCAGGCGGATGTGCTCGGTGCGCCAGGCGTGACTCCTGTAGGCGGCGCCGTTGTCGGTGAGGACCCGCTCCACGGTGATGCCGTGGCCGGCGAAGAAGGCTCGAGCTCGCGCCCAGAAGGCCAGCGCGGTGGCGGCCGTCTCGTCGTCGAGGGCCTCGGAGTAGGCCAGTCGGGAGAAGCCGTCAACGGCGGAGTGCACGTAGCAGTAACCGAGGTTGGGTCGGCCGTGAACCTTGCGCTGGCGGGCGGGGTCCCGGTGAGCCTGGCTGTTGCGCTTGCCGTGGGTCCGGCCATGGATGCGCCAGCCGCCGCCGTCGGGCACGTTGCCCAGCTTCTTGACGTCGACGTGCACCAGCTCGCCGGGTCGGGTCATCTCATATCGGCGGATCGGTTCGCCGGTGACCCGGTCGACGTGCCAGAGCCTGTTGATCCGGCAGGCCACCAGGATCCGGTGCACCGTGGAGGGCGCCAGTCCCACTCGCGCGGCGATCGCCACCGGCCCGAGCCGCTGCTTCCACCGCAGGTGCACGATCTTGCGCACGATCGGCCTGGGAGTGCGCCGCGGTGAGCGGTGCGGCCGGCTGGACCGGTCGGCCATGCCGGCGGGGCCGAGCTTCCGGTAGCGATCAGACCACTTCTTGGCGGTGGTGCGGGCGACCTGGAACCGCTCCGCGGCGCGGGCGATCGGCCAGCCCTGGTCGACGATGCAGCGGGCGACCCGAAGCCGGCCGGTCTCGGTCAGCGGCGCATTACGGTGAACCACGAGGGACCTCCTGGGGTCTGGCTGGGTGCTTGGCGGCTCCCAAACCGAACCCGGAGGTCCCTCCTCACATCAAGCTCTGCCTCGACCAGAGGCCCTGCACCAACGTGTCCGACCAGTACA
>NZ_SPQM01000315.1 GCF_004570345.1 Blastococcus sp. CT_GayMR20
ACGTCATCGGCGTCCCGCTCGGCACCTTCGTCGCTCAGCAGGCGAGCTGGCGGGTGGTCCTCGGTGCTATCGCGGTCATCGGCCTGGTGACCATCGCCGGACTGCTCGCCTGGATGCCGACCGGCGCCGGTGAGCCCAGCGACCTGCGCAGCGAGCTGAGCGCCTTCCGGCGCGGCCAGGTCTGGCTCGTCCTGGGCCTGACCATGGTCGGGTTCTCGGCACTGTTCGCCGTCTACAGCTACGTCAGCCCGATCCTCACCGAGCTCGGCGGCATCCCGACCGGCTGGGTGACCCCGGTGCTCGCCCTCTTCGGCGTCGGGACCACGATCGGCACGCTCGCCGGCGGCCGGCTCGGCGACCGGTACGGGTTCTCCTTCGTCGCCGTGGGCCTGCTGGCCATGGTCGTCGTCCTGGTGGCGTTCGCGTTCCTGGCCCGGACGCCGGTCGCCGCGGTCGCGCTGCTGGTGCTGTTCGGCACGCTCTCCTTCGCGTTGGGCCCGGTGGTGCAGAACGCTGTCATCGAGGCCGCCCGTGTGCCTGGCGGGAGCCTGGTGTCGGCGGCGAACCAGGGTGCCTTCAACGTGGCCAACGCCGTGGGCGCGGCGCTCGGCGCCCTGGTCATCTCCAGCGGCCTCGGCTACACGGCGCCCATGTGGGTCGGCGCCGTCCTCGCGCTCGTCGGTGCGGGCATCGCAGTCCTGGCCCGCTCCGCCGACCGGCGGCCGGCGCGGGCGCCCGAGCCGCTGCCGAAGCGGGCCGCAGCCTCGGGGGAGCTGCTGCGCGACGCCGCCTGAATCGCGGCACTTTCCCCTGGTCAGCCCGCCTATCATCCGCTATCATCGAACACGTGTTCGATGATGCGGTGATGTTGACGGAGGCGGAGTACGACGCCTTCGTCATCGCCTGCCTGGAGACGGAGTTCGACGCCGACTACCCCGATCCGGCCGACTTCGTCACCGACGAGACCCAGCGGTTCCTGGACTCCCGGGCCCGGCTGCTGACCTCCGGCGCCGGCCACCTCGACGCCGCGGTCGCCGCGGACAAGGCCGCCGCCCGCGCCTACGCCGCCCGCGCCCGGGCGCTGGCCGCCTTCGCCGGCAGCCGCCCG
>NZ_SPQM01000316.1 GCF_004570345.1 Blastococcus sp. CT_GayMR20
TCCGCCCGCGCCAGCGCGTACAGCCCGGTGCCGTGGGCCTTGCCGGCCAGGGCCACGAGGTCGGCCAGCGACTTGGCCGCGAGGTCGCCGACCGTCGTCACGCCCACCTGGTGCAGGCGTTCGGCGGTCGCCGGCCCGACGCCACCCAGCCGCGTCACGGGCAGGGGGTGCAGGACCTCGAGCTCGGTGCCCGGTTCGACGACGACGAGGCCGTCGGGCTTGTCCATGTCCGAGGCGAGCTTGGCCATCAGCTTGGAGCTGCCGATCCCCACCGAGCCGGTGACGCCGCCCGTGGCCACGGCGATCCGCTGCTTGAGCGTCGCGGCGAGGGCGGTGACGCCCGGGACCGACAGGTCGTGACCGTCCCCGGCGGCGAGGTCCACGTAGGCCTCGTCGATCGACACCGGCTCGACCAGCGGCGACAGCTCCCGCAGCAGCGCCATGACGACGTCCGACGTCCGTCGGTAGGCGGCGAACCGGCCCCCGAGGAACGCCGTCCCCGGGGGGCAGCGGCGCCGCGCCTCCGCCGTCGACATGGCCGACCGGGCGCCGAAGGCACGCGCCTCGTAGGAGGCCGTCGCCACCACGCCGCGGCCGCCGACCCCGCCGACGACGACCGGCCGGCCCCGCAGCGACGGCTTGTCGCGCTGCTCGACGGCGGCGAAGAACGCGTCGAGGTCGAGGTGCAGGACGCTCGCCTCCCGCCGCATGCCCACCCCCCGATGATCCTCGTTCGTCCGCTCGGGCGACTTACTTGCCCGTCCGGTCCCGCAACTGGAAGGGTGCGGAGTTCCAGGTCGACGAGGAGGACGCACGGAGTGGCAGCGGTCTTCCTCGTCATCGGTGCCGTCGGTCTGGCCGTGCTCCTGCTCTCGCTCTTCGTCGGTGAACTCGGCGAGCTCGGTCTCGGGGAGGTCGACGCCGACGGCTGGTTCTCCGTCCCGGCCGCGGCCGCTCTGCTGGGGGGCGTCGGGTTCGGCGGCGCCGCGGCGACCAGCGTGCTGCCCGAGGACCTCCCGGACGCCGTCACCGCGCTGCTGGCGGTCGCCGTCGGCCTGGCCGTCGCCGTCCCGCTCGCGTGGGGCGCCGTCCGGCTGTCC
>NZ_SPQM01000032.1 GCF_004570345.1 Blastococcus sp. CT_GayMR20
CGCGGGCGGCGTCCCGGTCGGATGTCGCAGGTCGACACCTTGCTCTCCTGGATGTGGGTGTTCGGATCCAGGACGATGCCCAGCAGGTCGTTGCCCGAGTCGCCGGTCGAGACTCCCCGCGGGCCCCAGTGGTACGGGACGCCGATCTGGTGCACGATCCGGCCACCCTTGAGGCGCAGCGGACGGATCCGCTCCGTCACCAGCACCCGCGCCTCCACCGCCGCGCGTCCCGTGACGACCGTCGCCCAGCCGCCGTTCTCGAGCCCGCGCTCGTCGGCCAGCTGCGGACTCACCTCGACGAAGAACTCCGGCTGCAGCTCCGCCAGGTACGGCAGGGTGCGGCTCATCGAGCCGGCCGTGTGGTGCTCGGTCAGCCGGTAGGTGGTGAACGCGTACGGGAAGACGTCGCTCTCCGGGGGATGGGTCCGGTTCCACGGCGCCCGGATCTGCTCCTTGAGCGGGTTCGACTGGACGCTGTAGAGCGGGTTGCCCACCGGGGACTCCGCCGGCTCGTAGTGCGCCGGCATCGGCCCGTCGACAACACCCTTCGGCGCGAACAGCCAGGCCTTCCCGTCGCTCTGCATCACGAACGGGTCGGCACCGCCGATCGCGTCCTGCGCCCGGGCGTCGTCCGGGGGCACGTAGTCCGGGCGCTTGGTCGCCTCGAAGTCGGGCACGTCCTCACCGGTCCAGCGGCCGGCCTCCTCGTCCCACCAGACGTACTTCTTCCGCTCGCTCCACGGCTTGCCGGCGGGGTCGGCCGAGGCGCGGTTGTAGAGGATCCGGCGGTTCAGCGGCCATGCCCAGCCCCACTCGGGCGCCACCTCGTTCTGCTCCTGGCGCGGCTTGCGGCGGGCGGCCTGGTTGACCTCGTCGGCGTAGACGCCGCAGTAGATCCAGCAGCCCCCGCTGGTCGACCCGTCGTCCTTCATCTGCATGTAGCTCGACAGCGCGCGACCGTCGGGGCCGACGCCGTTGATCTCGCGCAGGATCGCCTCGGCGTCCGGGTCTGCCGTCTCCCCGTGCGTCGGGTAGTCCCAGGTGAGGTCGAGCAGCGGCCGGTCCCGCGGATCCGTGGAGTCCTTCAGCCGTTCGCGCAGGATCAGGCCGAGGTGGTAGTAGAACCACAGGTCGCTGCGGGCCTCCCCCGGCGGCTCGATGGCCTTGTCCCGCCACTGCAGCATCCGCTGGGTCTGGGTGAACGTGCCTTCCTTCTCCACGTGCGAGGCGGCCGGCATGAGGAAGACCTCGGTCGCGATCTGGTCGGTGACCAGCTCCCCGGTCTCGATCTCCGGCGAGTCGTACCAGAAGCTGGCCGACTCGATCTCCTGCAGGTCGCGGACGACGAGCCACTCGAGGTTGGCCAGCCCCAGGCGGTTCATGCGGGAGTTCGGGTGGCCCACCACCGGGTTCTCCCCGACCAGGAAATAGCCGGACACCTTGCCGGCGATCATGTCGCTGATCGTGCGGTAGGAGCTGTGGTCGCCGTCGATCCTCGGCAGGTAGTCGAAGCAGAAGTCGTTCTCCGGCTGCGCCGCGTCGCCCCACCACGCCTTGAGCAGGCTGACCATGTACGCCCGCTTGTTGCCCCAGAAGCCACCGGTTCCGGCGGCGTCCGCGCAGTAGTCGTCCAGGGACTCGTGCTGGTGGGCGTGCGGCATCGGCAGGTAGCCGGGCAGCAGGTTGAACAGCGTGGGGATGTCGGTCGAGCCCTGGATGCTGGCGTGCCCGCGCAGCGCCAGGATGCCGCCGCCCGGCCGGCCGATGTTGCCCAGCAGCGCCTGCAGGATCGACGCCGTCCGGATGTACTGCGCGCCCACGGTGTGCTGGGTCCAGCCGACCGAGTACACCCACGCCGTCGTCCGCTCGCGGTTGCTGTTGGCGGTGACCCACTCGGCGACCGTGAGGAAGACCTCCGGCTCGATGCCGCAGACCTCCTGCACCAACTCCGGCGTGTACCGGGCGAAGTGCCGCTTGAGGATCTGGAAGACCGATCGCGGGTGCTGCAGGGTCTCGTCCCGCCTGCCCTTGCCGCGCAGCGGCGGACCGCCGGAACCGGCGGCCTCCGCCTGCTTCGCGTCCTTCACCGACTCGGTCTGCGAGAGCCGCTCCTGCTCCCTCGCCCGGGCCGGGTCGTCCTCGGCGATGCCGTCGTGGCCGTCGTCGTCCAGCTCGTACTGCCAGCTCTCCTGGTCGTAGTGCCGCTTCTCCGGATCGAAGCCGGAGAACAGGCCGTCGAGGTCCTCGGTGTCCTGGAACTCCTCGCTCACCAGGTTCGCCGCGTTCGTGTAGGCGACGACGTACTCCTCGAAGTACAGGTCGTTGCTCAGCACGTGGTTGACCAGGGCGCCGAGGAACACGATGTCCGAGCCGGCCCGCAGCGGCACGTGCAGGTCGGCGATCGCGCTGGTGCGGGTGAACCGCGGGTCGATGTGGATGACCTTCGCACCCCGCGCCTTCGCCTCGGTCACCCACTGGAAGCCCACCGGGTGGCACTCGGCCATGTTCGAACCCTCGATGACGATGCAGTCGGAGTTCGCCAGGTCCTGCTGGGTGTTCGTGGCACCGCCACGACCGAACGAGGCACCCAGACCGGGCACCGTGGAGGAGTGCTATATGCGCGCCTGGTTCTCGATCTGGATGGCGCCCAGGGCGCTGTAGAGCTTCTTCATGAGGTAGTTCTCCTCGTTGTCGAGGGTCGCCCCTCCGAGGCTCGCTATCCCCATGGTGCGGTTGACGCGCCTGCCGTCGCAGTCGTCCTGCCAGGCCTTGCGACGGGCGTCGAGCACGCGGTCGGCGATCATCTCCATCGCCGTGTCCAGGTCGAGGTCCTCCCACTCCGTCCCGTACGGACGGCGGTACCGGATCGTCGTGACGCGCGTGGGGCTGGTGACCAGCTGCTTGCTCGCACTGCCCTTGGGACACAGCCGGCCACGGTTGACCGGGGAGTCGGGGTTGCCCTCGATCTGGACGATCTTCTCGTCCTTCACGTAGACGTTCTGTGCGCAGCCGACCGCGCAGTAGGGGCAGACGCTCTTGGCGACCCGGTCGGCGGTGGCGGTGCGCGAGACCACCGCTTCCGTGGCCTTGCTGCGCGCGGCCTTGCCGCGGCCCAGCGGATCGTTCCCCGTGAGCTGCCGGTACACCGGCCAGGCGTCGAGCCAGGTCTTCACATCCGGAACTCTGCCACTCCATTCCCGGTCCGGCGCGTCGACGGTGCCTGCTCCCGGCCGTCTGACGAGGCAAGAGGCCGGCCCAGCCGGCTGCGGAGGGAGTCGGCGTCCCGGCGGCGCTTCTCCGCACCCCGGCCGAGCACGGCCGCCTGGACCGGGTCGGCACTGTTCCGCGCCCGCCGTTCGAGGACGTCGGCCGTCTCCTGCAGCAGGAGCATCCGTCTCAGGTCCTCGGCCCTCCGCTCACGGAGATGTCCCCGGGATTCCGCGTCCGACTTCCGTCCCCCTGACGCCATGGCCGAATGTTCGCGCCGCGGTCGGCCACGCGCTACTCGACAGTGGCGGGCGGCCCCGTCAGCCGACGGGCGTCGCGAACCCCCGGGCCCGGTCCTCCTGGAGGCCACCCCGGATGACGAGGGTGCACCCGGCGGCCGTGAGGACGGACAGCAGGAACCACACGGCGAGGGCGGCGAGCACCACGGCGGCGGTCATGCAGCAATGGTGACCCATGCCGCTTCTGTCCGCGACTCCGGGTCACACCAACGTGCCGATCAGCTCCCGTCCGGCGCCTTGGGCCCGTACGCGTACGTGTACTGGTAACCGAACGCCGCGGTGACGTCGGACTTCGGCGGGACGACGTTCAGGATCACGCCGAGCGTCTTCGCGCCCACGCGGTCGAGGGTCGCCCGCACCTGCCGCAGCTGGTCCTTCTTCGTGCTCCCGTAGCGGACCGAGAGGAGGACGCCGTCGACCAGGACCGCGACACCGGTTCCGTCGGCCACCGGCAGCAGCGGAGGCGTGTCGACGATGACGTAGTCGTTGTCGTCGCGCAGCTGCTTGAGCAGCGCCGCCATGTGGCTGGACGCCAGCAGCTCACCGGGGTTGGGCGGGACCGGGCCGGCGGCGATGACCGACAGCTTCCCGTCCCCCCAGGGCTGCAGGACGTCCTCGACGTCGGCGTTGCCGGTGAGGATGCTGGTGAGGCCGGCGCCCTCGATGAGACCGAGGTACCTCGCGACCATCGGCTTGCGCAGGTCCGCCTCGATGAGGGTGACCCGCCGCCCCGCCTGGGCGAGGGCGATGCCGAGGTTGACGGCCGCCGTGCTCTTGCCCTGGGACGGGATCGCGCTGGAGATCATGATGACCTTCGGCGGCTTGTCCACGCTCAGGAACTGCAGGTTGGACCGGAGCTGCCGGTACCCCTCGCCGGCGCCGCTGCTGCGACCGCCGTCGCTGACGACGTGCTGGGCGTCGACCGAGTCGTCCTTCAGGATCATCCCGATCACGGGTGCGCCGGCCAGGTCGGAGGCCTCCTCCGGGTCGCGCACCGAGCGGTCCCAGCGGGCCCGCGACAGGGCGAGGACGACGCCGAGGACGAGCCCGAGCACGATGCCCATCGCGATGTTGCGCACCGTCAGGGGCGAGCTGGGCACGGCCGGGAGCTCGGGCGCCTGCGTGACGGTGACCGTGATCGCGGACCCGCCGTCGTCCTGCCCCTCCAGCTGCGTGACCAGGCGCGGGAACTGCTCGCCGAGGGAGTCGGCGATCTGCTGCGCCCGTGCCGGGTCGGGATCGGTCACGGTCACGTTGATGAGGACGGTGTCCGTGACGACCGAGGCGGTCACCTCGGCGGCGAGCTCGCCCGGCGTCATGTCCAGTTCCAGGTCCTCGATGACCCGGCCGGCCACCTCGACCCCGGTGAGCAGCTCGGAGTAGGACGTCACGCGCTGCTGCGACAGCTGGCTGCCCTGCAGGGCGTCGGTCGCCGACAGGGAGCCCGTGGTGGACACGAAGAGCTGCGTGTGCGCGGTGTAGAGCGGCGTCGTCGTGAAGCTCAGGACCAGGGCGATCAGCCCGCCGATCACCAGACCTGCCACGGGGAGCCACCAGCCGGCCCGTATCGCGGCCCAGGCGTCCCTCAGATCCACAGTGCTCCTCCAGTGCCGGTCGCAGACGAGTCCCCCGCCGCCAGTGCGATCGACCGAGGATAGGTGTCCGGACGGCGTATTTCGGCCGGTTCCACCTCCGAAGGGGGAAGGTCGTGCAGCCCGCCACCTGCGCAGGGGCTCACCCTCTCGCGGCAGGAAGCCGCCCCCGGCCTCGACAGACGCCCCCCGGGACGCTCCACTGAGGGGCGCGCGGCGAGCCCCAACCGCGGCCGGGAAGTGTCAGAGTGGGGAACCCGTCGGCCGCCGACGGTCCGACGCGCAGTGGTGGACGAGCAGGGGGCAGGGGTCGATGGCGAGCGGGGGGGCACGATTCAGCCAGCACTACACCGTGGTGCCCGGCGCCGTCCTCCTGCTCGCGCTGCCCTGGCTGTGGATGGTCGACAACGGCCTCCAGGCGGCCCTCCTGGTCACCCAGCTGCTGCTGTGCACGTTCGGCATCGTCAGCAGCTACGTCACCGGCCTCCGCCCCGTGCGGCTGGTCTTCTTCAGCTTCGTGTTCTCCTGGCTCGGGGTCGGCCCGCTCTACCAGGTGTCGCACCGCCAGCTCGCCTGGCAGGACTCCGACCTGCTCAACAGCACCGACATGGTGACCGCGGCGCTCGGCCTCACGGTCCTCTTCACCGCGGCCGTCTCGGCGGCGATGTGGCAGGTGGGCACCCGGGCGGCGCGGACGCCGCCGCCGCGGACGATGGTCGTGCCCCGGGAGTGGGCGCCGTGGGGCTTCCTGGGCGCGCTGGTGGCGATCACGCCCTACGTCGTCGCGACCAACGGCGGGGTGGGCTCGTTCTTCGCCTCGCGCCAGGACCGCGTCAGCGAGCTCATGCAGGGCGGCGTCTCGCTCGCCGGCGCCGGCGGCGCCTCGGTCGCGCTCGCCCAGATCGTGCCCGCCGCGCTGGCCGTGGCGACGGCGCACCTCTTCATCCTGCACGCCCGACGCACGAGCACCGGAGAGGGCTGGACGACGACGGCGCTGCCGACCGCAGCAGGCCTCGGCGCGGCGCTGTCCTTCGTCGTCCTCTACGCCAACCCGCTGAGCAACACGCGGTTCATCAGCATCGCGGCGTTCGGCTCGCTCGCGTTCGCGATCGTCCGGCCCCGCTCGCCCCGGGCCGGACAGTGGATCGCCGTCCTGCTGTCCGTCCTCACGCTCGCCGTCTACCCGTTGAGCTACCTGCTGGCGCCGGAGGCTCCCGGCGCCGGCGACCGGTCGTCGTTCGCGGTGTTCGGGAGCCAGGACTTCGACGGCTTCCAGCAGATCGTCAACTCGCTCATCTACGTGCAGGACCACGGGTACAACCTCGGCCGCTACACGGTCTCGGCACTGCTGTTCTTCATCCCGCGGGCGGTGTGGCCGTGGAAGGCCACGCCGTCCTCGATCGACGTCGCCGCGAACCGTGACTACTGGTTCACCAACCTGTCGATGCCGGTGCACGCCGAGGTCTTCCTCGACGTCGGCCTCATCGGCATGCTGATCTTCGGGTTCGTGCTGGGGCACGCCTGGGCCCGCATCGACCACGCCTGGCTGACCAGTCCGGCGAGCCTGGGCGCCTGGCTGGCGCCGTTCCTCGCGATGGCTCAGCTCGGCTTCATCCGCGGCCCGCTCGGCTCGCTCTCGCCCATCTGGCTGACCGTCACGGTGCTCCTGCTGGTGGGCGTCCGGCGGGTCCCCGTCGACGTCGCACCGGAGGCCGCACCCGCCGTGCCGCCGGCCGGCGACTACGTCATCACGCGGGCCGGCGCGGCCGACACCCGGCCGGGTCCTCCCGGCCCGGGCACCGGCTGAGGGGCAGCGACCGGGCAAAACGGTTGCAGACTCCACCCATCGAGGGAGAACCCCTCCTGCGGGACCACCCGATTCGGTTAACGTCCCCAGGCCAGACCAAAACCGGCGTTTTCTCGGGTCGCCGACCCGGGTCCGCCGGCTCCGCAGGGGGAGATCCGTGGACGCCAGCGATCTGACCGTTCTCCACGTGCTGCCGCACGTGCAGGAGATCGGCAACGGCATCGTGGACGTGACCGTCGATCTCGCCATCGCCCAGGCCGCGGCCGGGCTCTCCGTCGTGGTGGCCTCCGGGGGCGGTGAGTACGAGGACCTGCTCACCCGGCACGGCGTGACCTGCATCCCGCTCACGCTGCGGCCCGAGGGCCTCCTCGAGAGTCGCCGGATCGTCCGGAGGCTGCGGCCCTCGGTCATCCACACCCACACGCTGAAGGGCCTGGCGCTGGCCCGCGCGACCGCGGGGGGCATCCCGGTCCTCAACACCGCGCACCGCGACCTCGGTCGCTGGTCCCGGGGCATGCGCATGGCCCACCGCGTCCTCGCCGTCAGCGACGGCATCGCCGAGACGCTCGGGCAGGTCATGGACCCCGCCCGGATCACCGTCGTCCGCAACGGCGTCCTGGGTGGCCCCCGGCGGCAGCCGCTGCTGGACCTGCCCGCCGCGGACCTCCGTCGTCCCTCCGTCGTCTTCGTCGGCGGCATGTACACGCACAAGGGCGTGGGCGTCATCCTGCGGGCCTTCCGCCGTCTCCTGGACGACGAGCCCGGCCTGGGTGCGCGGCTGTACATGGTGGGCGACGGCCCCGACCGCGCCCAGTACCAGGAACTCGCCACGACCCTCGGCATCGCCGACCACGTCGAGTGGGCGGGCTTCCGCCGCGACGCCTACGCCTACATCCGCGGCTGCGACGTCTTCGCGCTGCCCTCGCTCGAGGAGACCTTCGGCCTCGTGCTGGCCGAGGCCCGCGAGGCGGGCGCACCCATCGTCGCCGCAGCCACCGGGGGCGTCCCCGAGGTCCTGGAGCACGGCCGCGCCGGGCACCTCGTGCCCCGGGACGACGTCGACGCCTTCGCCTCGGCCCTGCGCGCGGTGCTCCTCGACGAGACGGAGCGCATCCGGCTCGGGAAGGCCGCGAGCGAGGGCCTGGACTGGCTGGGCGTCGACCGGATGCACCGCGACGTCCTCCGTGCATACGACAGTGTCCTTGAAACCGCATGAACGACACCCCCGCACAGGGCCCGGTTGCCGCTACGCTGCGGCGCCGCGGGCCTGAGGCGGACGAGTTCGTCCCATCCGCCGGCGCCCCGGCAGACGAAGACACCGCGAACGGGCCCGGCGCCCGACGACGATCCGCGGGGGGGTGGGTGCTGAGGGCGGTCCGGCGGGTGTCCATCCCGGTTCCCGTGCGGCGCATGTTCGTCTTCGCCCTGATGCCTGTCCTGTCGACGCTGTCCAACCTCGTGCTCCTGCCGACGATCAGCTCGACCTTCGGCCAGGCCGGGTGGACCAGCGTCGTGCTCGGCCAGGGCATCGGGGCCGCCGTCTCCGTCGTGTGCTCCCTGCAGTGGCCCACCGAAGGGCCGGCGCTGGTGGCCCGAGCCCCGTCGCCGCTCGCGCAGGCGATGCTGCGGGCCAGCATGCGCAGCCGCCTCGTCGCCCTCGTGGCCTGCCTCCCGTTCGCCGTCGCGCTCATCGTGATCGTCGACCCTCCGGAACTGCTGGTCTGCGTGCTGAGCTGCCTGGCCACCGCCGCCATCGGCATGTCCCCGATGTGGTACGCGGTCGGCATCGGCCGGCCGTCCATCCTGATCTGGCTCGAGGGCATCCCCCGACTGGTCGGCAACCTGCTCTCGTTCGGGCTGATCCTCGGGGGCGCACTCCTGTGGACCTATCCGGCCGTGATGCTCGCCGTCTCGGTCTTCACGGCGGTGGTGTCCTGGTTCCTCCTCGCCGGAGGCATCCGGGGCAACGGGCAGGTGTGGCGCAACGAGCAGAACCGCCGCTCGGTGAGCTTCGCGACGCTCGCCCGTTCCCTGGACGCGGGCTACAACTTCATCCTGGGCCCCGTCGTCGCGCTGCTCGCGCCCGCGGCCTACCCGGTCTTCGGGGCGTGCGACCGCCTCGGCAAGGTCGTCATCAGCGGCCTGTCCATCGTTCCCCAGGGAGCGGCGGGCTGGGCGGCCGAGCCGCACGACGAGTCGGTCCGGATCCGCCGCGTACGGCTGGCGCGGGCCTGGATCATGCCCGTGGCGCTTCTGCTCTTCGTCTTCCTGACGTTCGCCACGCCCACGCTCGTACACCTGCTCTTCGCAGGCACCGTCGAGGTGAGCCTCTCCACCAGCGCCCTCCTGGCCGGCGTCGTGTGCATGGCCTTCCTCGCCCAGTTCCTCTTCCTGACGGGCCTGGCCCCCACCGGTCACGCGACCGCCGGGTACCGGTACCTCGTCATCGGGTTCGCCGTCGGACTGCCCTCCCTGGTGGTGGGCACCCTGCTCTGGGGCGCCAACGGCGCCTTCCTCGGCGTCCTCACCGCGGGAGCGCTGCTCGTCGGGCTCTCGCTGTGGCGGATCAGGACCGCCATCCGGCAGGTGAGCGTCGCGGCCGCCTGATCGCGGCCCCCGCACGACCGCCACCGCTTCCCCGCGTCCCGGTAACGGAGGAACCTGATCCATGCGCAGAGTCATGTTCGTCGGTCACACCGCCAAGACCTCCGGCGGTGAGATCGCGCTCGTGCGGCTCATCGACGCCCTCCGGGGGCGGATCGAGCCGGTCGTCGTCCTCGGGGAGGACGGCCCGCTCGTCGGCACGCTGCAGGGCATGGGGGTCGACGTCCGCGTCGTGCCCCTCGGCGACGACACCCGCAACCTGCGCAAGGAGCGGCTGGCCAATCCCCTGGTCGCGCTCGGCCGCGTGCGCGACATCGTCCGGTACTCCCGGGGCCTGGCCGCCCTGATGCGCGAGCTCCGCGTCGACATCGTGCACACCAACACCCTCAAGGCGGGCTTCTACGGCTGCCTGGCCGCGCGCCTGGCGGGGATCCCGAGCGTGTGGCACGTCCGCGACCGCCTGGCCCCCGACTACCTGCCACGGGTCGCGGTCCTGGCCACCCGCCTGGGGACGGCGGTGCTCCCCACCCGCGTCCTGACCAACAGCCGCGCCACCTTCGCCACGCTGTCCCCGCGGTCGTTCGCGGTGCTCGGCCGGAAGGCCGCCCTGACGCCGCCCATCGCCGACCCGCTGGACGCCGGCACGGTGCCCCAGGCGCCGCCCCGCGCGGAGGGTGCACCCTTCCGCATCGGCATGGTGGGGCGCCTCTCCCCCTGGAAGGGCCAGGTCGTCGCCGTCCGCGCCTTCGCCGCCGCCGGTCTGCCCCCCTCCGCGCGGCTGGTGCTCATGGGCTCGGCCATGTTCGGCGAGCAGGAGTACGAGCGGGAGATCCACGCGGAGGTCGACCGGCTCGGCCTCCGGGACCGCGTCGAGTTCGCCGGCTTCGTCGACGACGTCCTCGGCGCCCTGGGCACGTTCGACGTCCTCGTGCACGCCTCGACCATCCCGGAGCCCTTCGGGCAGGTGGTCCTCGAGGGCCTGGCCGCCGGCGTACCGGTCGTCGCCACCCGCGAGGGCGGCCCCGGGGAGATCGTCACCGACGGCGCGGACGGACTGCTCTACGACGCCGGCGATGCCGACGCCCTCGCCGAGCGCCTGCGCGAGCTCCACTCCGATGCCGCGCTGCGGGCGCGGCTGGCGCGGGGCGGCCGCGCACGCGCGGCAGACTTCGCACCGGAGGTCGTCGGCGGGCAGGTGCTGGCGCTCTACGACGGCATGGTCGGCGCACGGCGATCGGGGCAGACGGCATGAGGACCGTGGTCGTCCACGACTACTTGACCCAGCGGGGCGGCGCCGAACGCGTCGCCCTGGAGATGACCCGGGCGTACTCGACGCGCGAGTTCGTGACGTCCATGTACGCCCCGGACCGCACCTTCCCGGAGTTCCGGGAGCTGGACGTGACGACGCTGCCCGTCGACCGGGTGCCGTTCCTGCCCAAGGACCCACGCCTGGCCCTCCCCGTGCTGGGGGACCTCTTCCGGCGCCACCGGATCGAGGACGCCGACCTGGTGCTCGCCTCGTCCTCGGGCTTCGCCCACCAGGTCTCGAGCACCGCGCCGAAGGTCGTCTACTGCCACAACCCCCCGCGCTGGCTGCACCAGCCCGAGGACTACCTGCCCGGGGTCGGAGCCCCGGCCCGCCTCGCCCTGCGGCTGGTACGCGGCCGGCTCACCCGCGGCGACGCCCGCGGCGCCGGCAGCGCAGCGGGGTACGTCGCCAACTCGCGCAACGTGGCCGACCGGATCCGGCGCGTCTACGGCATCGAGGCGCACGTGGTGCACCCGCCGCGGGGACTGGAGCCCGACGGTCCGCTGGAACCGGTGGAGGGCCTCCCTCCGGCGTTCCTGCTGACGGTCGGCCGCGCCCGTGGCTACAAGCGGACCGGCCTGCTCATGGAGGCCGTCGCGGGCATGCCCGACCTGACGCTGGTCACTGTGGGCAGCGACTCCGCCGACGAGTGGCCGGACAACATCCGGCAGCTGGTCGGGGTGTCCGACGGCCAGCTGAGGTGGCTCTACCGGAACGCGACCGCCCTGCTCGCGTGCTCGCGCGAGGACTTCGGGCTGACCCCGGTGGAGGCGTTCAGCCACGGCACCCCCGTCGGGGCGACCGCCGAGGGCGGCTACCTCGAGACCTGCGTCGACGGCCTGACCGGCCGCTGGCTCGACGACTCCTCGCCGGAGTCACTCAGGACGTCGATCCGCCGGCTCGTGTCCGAGGACTGGGACCGGGACGTCATCCGCGCCCACGGCGAGCAGTGGTCGCCGGCGGCCTTCCACCAGCAGCTCGCCGACGCCGTCTCCGGGATCGTGAAGGCATGACCCGGGCGCCGTCCGCCACCTCCGTACGGGGTGAGAGCGCGGAGGATTGTCTTGACGCTCGCATAACGCTGGGCAAGGGTCTGGCTTCGCGATGGAACCACATGGGGGCTCGGATGTCGGTCACGGCCTGGGGGCGGTCAGTCCCCGCCGGAGGAACAGCGACCCCGGCGACGCAGCCACGAACAGCCACCATGGCACCGAACAGGAACACGAGGATCTGAGCGAGATGACTTCAGGAACCACGGACTCGAGTCTTCCCCCGCTCGTGATGCCCGGGCCCTCCACCTCGGTGAGCGAGCGGCTGGAGGAGGTCGCCCGCCACCTCGGGGACAAGGTCGCCGTCGAGTCGGCCGACGGCCGGCTGACCTTCCGCGAGCTGGTCGACCGCGTCGACGCCCTGGCAGCCGAGATCGCGCCACTCCTGCGCGACATGCGCGACACGGACAACGGGGACACCCCCGTGCGTCGCCCGGTCGGCCTGTTCGCCGAGCAGGGCACCGACAGCGTGGCCGCGATGCTGGCCGTCATGAAGTGCGGCCACCCGTGCGTCGCCCTGGACTCGGTCCTGCCGGACGCCCGCGTCAGCCAGATCGCCGAACTGGCCGACGTCGGGATGATCCTGACCGACGCGCCGCGGCGCGAGATCGCCGCGTCCTTCCCGGGATCGCCGATCGTCCGCGGACTCCTGCCGGAGGGCTCCGCGCCGGCGACGCCGGTCGACCTCCCACCGCCGAGTCAGGACGACGTCATCTCGCTGGTCTTCACCTCCGGGACGACGGGCAAGCCCAAGGGCGTGGTGTGGACGAACCACACGCTCCTCTCCATCTCCTACACCGCCCGCGACACCATCGGGTTCAACCCGGACGACCGGGTGTCGATGATCATGCCGCAGGCCTTCGCCGCCGGTCAGATGCTGATCTTCGCCGGCCTCCTCAACGGGGCGTCGCTGTGCGTGCGCGACCCCCGGGTGCACGGCATCAAGGACATGACGGAGTGGCTGCGCGCCATGGACGTCACCACGCTGCACCTGACCCCTGCGCTGCTCCGTGCACTGCAGGACGAACTGCCGGAGGGGACGGTGCTGGAGTCCGTCCGCGTGGTCACCACGGCCGGCGACAAGGTGTACGGCAAGGACGTCGACTCCTTCCGGCCCTACGTCTCGCCGGACGCGGTCTTCGTCAACTGGCTGGGCAGCTCCGAGACCGAGGCGCTGACCTATTTCAAGATCGGACCCGGCGACCCCGTGCCGGAGGGCGTCGTCCCCGCCGGCAGAACCGTGATCCTCCGCGAGCTGAGCATCCGCACTCTCGAGGGCGAGCCGCTGCCGGCCGGCGAGGCCGGCGTCCTGCACTGCACGTCGGCCCACATGTCCGTCGGCTACTGGAAGGACCCCGAGGGCACCGCGGCGGTCTTCACGCCGCTCGAGGACGGCCGCACCACCTTCCGCACCGGTGACCGGGCCACGCTCACCGAGGACGGGATGCTGCACCTGCTCGGCCGGGCCGACGACGCGGTGAAGATCCGCGGCTACCTCGTGGAACCGGGCGAGGTCGAGTCGGTCCTCCGGAAGTTCCCCGAGATCGCCGACGTGGCCGTCCGCGCCATCCCCGGTCGTGACGAGGAGAAGCGGCTGGTCGCGTGGGTGGTGCCCGACCCGCACCACACCAGCACCCCGTCGCCGGCGAGCGTCCGGTCGACGCTGTCCCGCCTGCTGCCGGCGTACATGGTTCCCGGCGACGTCGTCATGCTGACCGCGATCCCCCGCAACGAGCGCGGCAAGGTCGTGGCCGCGGAGCTGCCGGCACCGCCGACCCGTCCGGAGCCGACACCTCCGGCAACCGACGGCGAGGCGGCGATGCAGCGGATCTGGGCGCCGATCCTGCGCCTGGACTCCGTGGGCCGGGACGAGAGCTTCACCGCTCTCGGCGGCGACTCCCTCGCCGTCGAGGAGATGCTGGCGGGGGTCGAGGCGCAGTTCGGGGTGTCGCTCACCACGGCCGACCTCGCTGAGCACCCGAGCCTGGCCGAGTTCACCGAGCTGGCCGAGTCGGGCCGCGAGAGCGGCTCCGTCGTCCGGGCGGACACGCTCGTCCGGCTGCACCCGGCCGGCACCGCGGCCCCGCTGTTCTGCTTCGCCGGTGCCGGGGGCGCCGCCGCGCTCTTCGAGGTGCTGGCCGAGGCCATGGGCCCGGACCAGCCGGTCTACGCGTTCCAGGTCAACGGCTTCGAGAACCCCGGGATGCCCGACTGGACCGTCGGCAGGGCCGCCCGGCGCTACGCGCGGATCATCCAGCAGGTCGCGCCGGAGGGCCCCGTGGTGCTCGCCGGCCACTCCCTCGGTGGACTGTTCGCCCTGCGGGTGGCCCGGCTCCTCGGTGAGCAGGGACGCGAAGTGGCCCTGGTCGGGCTGCTCGACACCATCCTCCCGCCCGCCGCACGCGGCGGCGAGGAGGACGGGCGGTGGTCGAAGGCCCGGCTCCGGCGGCGCCGGCCGGTGCTCGTCGCGGCGGCCCTGTACGAGTTCCTGCTGCCGACGACGCTCCGGCGCCGCCGGAACGCCCGCCGGGAGGCGGCGGAGGGCCTGACGCGTCCCGAGGACTCGATCCGTCCCCAGCGTTCCTACCTGCGCACCCGGCTGCGGATCCTGGGCGCCGGATTCGGCAAGTACGACTACGCCGAGCGCAAGGACATCTTCAACCTGCACGGCATCGGGATCGCACAGTTCCACCGCCCGCGACCGTGGCACGGCCGCGCCCTCGTCTTCTACTCCGACGAGAACCGCGACCCCCACAGCTGGTGGGACGTGCTGCTCCCGGGGCCGCACGAGTTCATCACGATCGAGGCCAGCCACGTCGCGGTGCTCAAGTGGCCCTACGTCGAGCAGATCGCCGGCCCGCTGATCACGGCGATGGAGGAGCTGGGTCTCCGACGACCGGCCACGGCCACGCGCTGAGGCCGCGGCTCCGGGTCCCGCGTGGGCCCGGAGCCTCCGTGATCGACCCAGCAGGACCACGGGGACGGTGAGATGCGCCAGGGGTCCGGCGGCCTGAGGGACGCCGCACGCCGACCGTGGGCCGTCGGGGGCGTCGTCCTCGTGGTGCTGGCGGCCGTGGTGGGTGTCCTGGTCGTGCGCTCGGACCGTTCCCCGGGAGGTCCGCTGCCCTTCGACCTGCCCGCCGGGTCCTCCCTGGAGGACTCACCCAGGAAGGTGTTCGCGCACTACTTCCCGCCCTACCCGATCTCGCTGGACAACGAGGACCCGGACCGCGACTACTACGCCGTCCACTACCTCGACCCGCTGGGGGAGGAGGGCAGGCATGCGGCCTACGGCGGCTTCCTGCGCGAGCGCCCGCTCCCCCGGCCGGTGAGCGACGACCCCGACTGGGCCCTCGAGGACATGCGCACGGAGATCCGCCGCGCGACCGGCGCCGGCATCGACGGGTTCACCGTCGACCTGCTCGGGCTGGAGGGCAGCGACTACTGGCCGACGGTCCTGCTCCTGCTGCGGGCCGCGGACGAACTGGACTTCGACATCGTGCTGATGCCGGACGCCACCACCGAGACGGTCAACGATCCGGCCGTCCTCGCCGACGCCGTCGCGGGGCTCGCGGAGGAGCACCGGTCCCTCTACCGGCTGGACGACGACCGGCTCGTGGTCTCCCCGTTCTCCCCCGAGACCGTCGGCGCCGGGTGGTGGTCGGGCTGGCTGGACACCATGCGCACCGGGCACGGGCTCGACGTGGCGCTCGTGCCCTGCTTCGTCACCCTCGACGCACCGGCCGCCGACGCCTTCGCGCCGATCAGCCACGGACTGTCCAACTGGGGGGACCGCAGCCCCGCGTTCAACACCGACCTGCAGCGCAATGCGGCCGACGCCCACGACCGCGGGCTCATCTGGATGCAGCCGGTGTCGGTGCAGGACCAGCGCCCGGCCCAGGGGGTCTTCGACGAGGCGAACAACACCGAGAACCTGCGGGTGACGTGGCAGGGGGCGATCGACGGAGCCGACTGGGTGCAGCTGACCACCTGGAACGACTACTCGGAGGGCTCCGAGTTCGCCCCGTCGACGCACATCGGCTGGGGTCCCCTGGACATCAGCGCCTACTACCTCGTCCGGTTCAAGACCGGCCGGTGGCCGACGATCACCGACGACGTCCTGCACGTCTCCCACCGCGTGCAGTTCGCCGACACCAGACCCAGCCGCCAGTCCCGGTTGATGGAGCTCCGGCGGGGAAGCAGCCCGACGCGGGACGACGTGGAGGTGCTGTCGTTCCTGACCGCCCCGGCGACCGTGACGGTGACCATCGGGCAGGAGACGCACGAGTACGAGGCGCCCGCGGGCGTCTCCGCGTTCCGCGCTCCCCTGCAGGTCGGCGAGATCTCGGCGGGGGCGGTGCGTGAGGGATCCGACGACGTCTCGGTGACCTCGCCGTTCCCCGTGCAGGAGACGCCGGAGATCCAGGACGAGCAGTACTACTTCGTCAGCAGCGCCCGTCCCCCGGCGTCCTCAGGCTGACCGGTCCGGCGGTCCGCCCCGGCTCAGGCCGACGCGACCGTGGACCGGACCCGCAGCTTCGTCCCGGAGATCGCCGGCACCGTCCGCGGCACGTCCGCGAACAGCAGCTCCGCGAGCGGACGCAGGGCCTCGGCGATCGCGTCGCCGACCTGGCGGTGCACCTCGACGGGCCGGCCGATCGGGTCCTCGATGTCGTCGTCGGCCCCGCTCGGCCGCTGCGCGCGGCCGGCGTTCAACCGGCCCGCCAGCTCCCGGACACGGTCCCGGGGCGGCAGGGCAGCGATGCCGTCGGTGTCCGCGTGCAGGAGCAGGTCGGCCGCCTCCCGCAGCGTGAAGGTCCGGCGCATCGCCCGCGGGGCACGCTGCAGCACCGCGCGCCGCTGCTCCCGCGTCATGGTGAGCACCAGGTCGGCACCGTCGGCCAGCTCGCCGGTCAGCGCACGCGAGGTGAAGCCGCCGGGGTCGCCCCCCAGGGCGCGCAGGACCGCCGCGCTGTCGGCGTCCATGGCGACGCCGTCCGACGCAGCCATTCCGGCGCTCGCGATCCGCAGCTCGCCCGACCGGTGCCCGAGCAGCGCCTTGCCCCAGGCCGTGGCGAGCCGCTCGGCCAGCGGCGACCTGCACTGGTTGCCGGTGCAGATGAAGAGCACCTGCGCGTCTGCGGCCATCGAACGTCCACGTCCTTCCCGTGCCGCATCCCGGGGAGAGGAAGCGGTCCTGCTGTCGATCGAGGTGGCGCCGGACCCGGTCAGGGCCGTCATGCGCCGTACGCCTGGAGCTCGGCCAGTCCCACGTTCTGGGTCGTCCCGCTGACCGACGTGATCGTCAGCCGCAGGCTCGTCGTCGAACGCGCCGGGAACGTGACGGTCGTGCCGGCACCGGCGTTGTCGAGCGCCGGCACGGTGACGGTGGACCCGTCCGAGAACGTCAGCGTGGCCGTGAGCACCTGGTCACTGGCGTTCGGCCGGTCGTAGAGCACGACCCTGCCCACGCTGACCGCGCCCGTCCAGGCCAGCTGGAGCCAGCTCCCGGCCCGGCCGCCGCTGGTCGCCCACTCGGCCGTGGTGTTCGCCGGGTAGCCGGCGACGATGCCGTCCACCGCCTTCGTCGCCAGCTGCCCCGTCCCGGTGTTCTGGGAGGACGCCGTCACCGCGGCCGACGACGCCAGGTTGGTCGTGACCGGCGGCGACGAGGTGGTCGTCGGCGGCGTCGACGTGGTCGTCGTGGTGGTGGTCGTCGTGGTGGTGCTCGGTGGCGTGGTCGTGGTCGGCGGCGTGGTCGTCGTCGGCGGCGTCGTGGTCGTGGGCGGCGTCGTCGTGGTCGGCGTCGTCGTCGTGGTGGTGGTCGTGGTGGTCGTCGTCGCCGGCGCGAAGGCCTGGAGCTCGGACAGGCCGGCGTTGGCCGTCGATGCGCTCACGGACGTGAACGTGATCCGGAGGCTCGTCGTCGTCCGGGCCGGGAACGTGACCGTCACCGCGGCACCTGCGTTGTCGAGCGACGGCACCGCGACCGTCGAGCCGTCCGAGAACCTCAGCGTCGCCCCGGTGACCTGGTCGCTGGTGTTCGGCCGGTCGTGCAGGACGACCCGCGCGAGCTGGACGGGGGCCGCCCAGCCGAGCTCCAGCCACGTCCCTGCGCCGCCCTCGGGCTCGGCCCACTCGCGCTCGTAGTTCCCCGGCCACCCGTCGACCACCCCGTCGACGGCCTTGATCGCCAGCTGGCCGGTCTCGACGTTCTCGCCCGAGGCGTCCACCGTCGCGGTCGGCGCGAGGTTCGTCGTGCTCGGCGGCGGCGTCGTCGTCGGGGGCGTGGTCGTCGGGGGCGGGGTGGTGGTCGTGGCGGGTGGGGTGGTCGTGGGCGCCGTCGTGGTCGTGGCCGACGTCCACGCCTGGAACTCCGCGAGCCCGACGTTCCCGGTCGTGCCGCTGACCGACGTCGCCGTGAAGCGCACCGACGACGTCGTCCGCGCCGGGAAGGCGACCGTGACTGCGGCGCCGCCGTTGTCCAGTGCCGGCACGGCCACGGTGGAGCCGTCCGAGAAGGTCAGGGTGCCCCCGGTGACCTGGTCGCTGGCGTTGGGGCGGTCGTGGAGGACCACGCGGTCCAGCCGGACCGGCGCGACCCAGCCCAGCTGCAGCCAGCTGCCTGCGCCGCCGCCGGTGGTGGCCCACTCCGCCTGGTAGTTGCCCGGCCAGCCGTCCACCGTGCCGTCGACGGCCTTGATCGCCTGCTGACCGTCCGCGGGGTTCTCCGACGACGCGGTGACGGTCGCCGACGGCGCGACGTTCTGCCCTCCGGTGGGTGGCGCGGATCCGGCCCGCTGGCTCACGGCGTGATTGCGCGGGATCCAGAGCGCCTCGGTCCGGCCCTGCGACTGGCACACCGAGTAGGAACTGCACATGCCGGAGTCGAACGGCGCATAGGCGTTGAAGGCGTTGATCTTGGCGGTGAGGTCGGCGCCGGTCACGTTGGTCGGGAGGCCGGTGACCTGGTAGCCGTAGTAGCCGGTGATGGAGGCCGTGGGGACGGATGCGTTCCGGGCCTCGACGGTCAGGCGCGCCACGGTCAGGTGGTCGCTGTGGTCGCCGGTCCCGTACTCGTGCACGTCGTTCAGCGTCCGGACGACCGAGGGTGCCGCCGCCGCGAGCAGCGCGCCCAGGGTCTGCACCAGGTTGGCGCGGGTGTAGGTCTCGGTCGGTGTCACGACCGTGCTGATGGACGGGATCTGCCCGGTGTTGAGCTTCTGCAGCGTGGCGAAGCCGGACCGGGACGTGCCACTTCCGTCGGGCATCCCGTCCGGAAGGCGCATGAAGACCACACCGACCGTCGGCCTGGCCGCCAGGGAGAGCGTGGTGATGCTGTGGCCGGCGAGGGTCTGGCTCGAGGTCGTCCAGGTGTTGGCGACGCCGGCCATGGTGGCGTAGGCGGCGCGGATGCCGCTCTCCCGGCTCTGGAAGTACGCGTTGGGGCCCCCGCCGTCCCCGGAGGTCAGGAAGACGGTCGTGCTGCACCTGCCGGCCTGGATGTCCTTCGCGATGGCCGGGTTGATGAAGAAGAGGTCGTCGTCGGGGTGCGCGACGACGTTCACCGTGCCGCCGGAGCAGGGCGCCGCGGACGCCGTCGTGGCCAGCACCAGGGTGCCGACCGCGAGCAGGGCGGTGAGCACAGCCGCGGTCCACGCGCGGACGCGCGGCATCCGGCGCGCGACGGGCGGTCGGTTCGTGCTGCTCCCGGGGCCCGGAAGAGCCGGCACCGCCCGCTTCATCCGAAACTCAGACATCTGACCCCGTCGCTCCACCTGTCCGGCAACTGCTGCGCGGAACTTCACGGACCGTAACCGACCCCGGGAGGCACCGGAACCCACTTCCGCTCGGACGGGTCACTCATCTGGGGAAAGTCACATTCCGGGCTCATCACTCTGTGTGACGGCAGGGCGTCGTTGTGCGCATGGCCTCGGAACGGAGGCACGTCCGGCACGCGACCTCGGAGCAGGGCTTGACCGTTGGTGACCGATGCCGACCCGACAGCAATGGCTCGCCGCGCGGCGCTCCAGCCGCGCCGGGCCCCCGCCCGCGGGTCCCGGCAGCCCCTACGGTGCCGCCGTGCGCGTCCTCTTCGTCTGCACCGGCAACATGTGCCGGTCGCCCCTGGCCGAACGAATCCTGCGCGCCCGGGTGACCGACACCCTCGGCCCCGAACTGGCCGCCACGGTGTCCGTGGCCAGCGCCGGACTGGAGACACGGCCCGACCTGCCGATGGACCGGCACACCGCCAAGATCCTCACGCGCGCCGGCCTGGACTCCGAGGGGTTCCGCACCAGGACCTTCGACCGCACGCTGGCGGAGGAGTCCGACCTCGTCCTCGCCATGACGTGCCGGCACCGCACGACCGCCCTCGCCCTCGCGCCCCGCACGATGCGGCGGACCTTCACCCTGATCGAGGCCTCCGATCTCGTCCGCCAGGCCGACCTCACCGGCCTGGACCAGGTACCCCTCGCGCACCGGGGCGCCGAGCTGGCGACGCGCCTCCAGGACTGCCGGGCCAGGCGGCCGGTCAACAAGCTCGACGACGTGCCCGATCCGATCGGTCGGAGCATGCGCATCCACAAGGACGTCGCCCGGCGGGTCACGGCAGCGCTCCAGCCGATCGCGGACGCCCTCCTCACCGGCGGAGCGGGTGAGGAGCCGGAGCCGAACGTCGTCGCGGACGTGGGCGGTGCACCGGCGGTCCCGTCTCCCCTGGCCGACCGCCCGCCGCCGGAACGCCGCGTCGATCCGCACGCCTCGGTCCGTCACCCGAACCGGCAGCGGGGCAACACGAAGTCCTCCGGACGTCGCTGACCCGACCGGCGGCGGTCAGCCTGGCCGGCGGGTCCGCCGGAGGGTGCTCCAGCGGAAGGCCGCGAGCGCCAGGCCGGTGAGACCGGCCAGATCGGCGCCGGTGAGCCCGTGGCCCGGACCGACCGTGAGCAGGACCGGCCCCTCCATGGGCTTGTTCACCAGCAGCCAGAGCACGGACACCCCGGCCAGCACCGCCGCGCCCGTACCGCCGGACCGCCCGGACAGACCGGCGGCCAGCACCAGCCCGACGAGCGCGAGCGCAGCGACCATGAGCGCATCCTGGCCGAGACATGGTGCTCCTGGGCGTCCCGGAGACCCGAGACCCGGGCGGGACCGTTCGTCAGCCCGGCAGTGCCCCCGTGAGGCCCTCCGTCACCGGGCCGAGCACCGGTGCCGTCACCCCTTCTGCGGTCTCGGTGATCGGTGCCACGACCGCGTCGGCTGCCTGCTCGACCGGCGCCGGCACCGGGTCGGCCGCCTCCACCACCGGCTCCGTCGCGCGGACCACCGGCCCGGCCACGGGTTCGGACGCCTCGACCACCGGCTCGACAGCACGCGTCACCGGTTCGAGTACGGGTCCGGGCGCCGCCGGTGACTCCGGAGCCGGATCCGGCCCTCCCGACGTCGGTGGCTGATCGCCGCCGGAAGACGGGGCGCCGGGCGCTGACCCGGACGCCGGCGGCGCCGCCGGGGAGCCCGCCGAGCCGGCCGACGGCGGGGACGCGGTGCCGCCGGCGTCCCCCGGAGCTGCCGGCGGCCAGGACGGTGCGACCAGAGGCCCGGCGGCCACGCCACCCGCAGGCACCGCGGGACCGACGATCGCCGTCCTGCCTCCAGCCGCCTGTGCTGCCGACACCCCGCCGGCCTGCTGCGCCGCCGCGAGCCACGAGCTGATGCCCCAGCTGTCGCCGATTCCGCCGCTGTCCGGTGAGAACCGTCGGCCGACCTCGGCGATGTCGCCCGCGCCGCTCCTGGACACGCCCGGATCACGCGGCGATGGCTCCGCCGGTCCGTAGTCGTACGGCGGTAGCGCCAACAGGTTCCCCGGCTCCTGGGTCCCGGTGAACACGATGACCGCCAGTGCGGCGGCGGCGAGCGCCCCGGTCGCTCCCCACAGCCCCGAGACCGCGACCTCCTGGGTCGCGACTACGTCGGGCCGGAGCTCCTGCGGAGGGCGGTGCCTCCCCTCGCCCGCCGCCCGGTGCTGTCCTGCGTGTCCTACGTCGTCCGGTGACCGGTGCCGGCCGTGCTGCCGCGCGCTCATGCTCTCTCCCCACAGCGCCGTCCCGAGCTGCTCAGCAGTCCGCCCGCCGACCCCGGCCGGCGGACGACACCGGACCGGAGGGAGGACGCCTGTCTGCCCCCGTGCTGCAGAGCGTGACGTCCGCGATACCCGCCGCTGCCCGGATCACGCGCGCAGTCGGCGAAGTTCCGGAAACAGACGCGGCCGGGCCGGTCACCCGAAAAGGTGACAGCTCCGTAACGGTGCTGCAGCAGCACGCCCGGGGAACCGATCAAGACGAGGTGACCACCGCCCCCGTCCTGGGGCAGCCAGCGGCTGCATTCCCGGTCGTGCCCCGGAACGGGCGCGCCGGGCTCGTTGCTGCCAGCGGAGTGGTCGTCGCCGTCGTCGCCGTGCTGGGTGGTCTCCTGGCCGTGCGCGTCGACACCACCGCGGGCGCGGTGATCGCCGCAGCCTCACTGGTCGGCTTCACCGGCGCCCAGTTCGTGCTCCTCCGCCGTCAGCGCGCGCTGGCCGTCGACCTGCACCGCAGCCAGTCCTCGTTCCGCACCCTCGTGAAGAGCAGCGTCGACCCGGTGGTCATCGTCGACGAGGCCCTCCGCGTCACCTTCGTCTCCCAGGCCGTCGCCGACCTCCTCGGCCTGGACCCGGCCGGCGCCCTGGGCATGCCGCTCATCGACGCGGTCCACCCCGACGACCGCGCCTCGCTGGCGGTCGCGCTGAACGGTCCGCCCAGCGCGGCCGACGACTTCGCCGTCCGCACCGCCCGTGTGAAGCACGCCGACGGCCGCTGGCGACTCATCCAGGCCACTGTCCGCGACCTGCGCTCCGACCCCGACGTCGGAGCGCTCGTCCTGTACTGCCGCGACGTGTCCTCCCGGGTGCCCGCACCCGGCATCGACCCCGAGCTGACCGAGTTCTCCCTCACCGACGCGGTGACCGGGCTGCCCAACCGCGCCGCCCTCGTGCGCCGGCTCGGCGCCGTGCAGCGCGAGACCGGCAGCGCGTTCGCCCTCGCCCTCATCGGCATCGACGGCATGGGCGCCGACATCCTGCCCGTCGGCACGGAGGACGACGTCCTGCGCGGGCTCACGGCCCGGCTGACCCGCGCCCTCCGCGGCGAGGACTGGCTGGCCCGCGGCAAGGACGGCGACTTCGTCGTCCTCGTCACCGGCACGATCGCCGAGGCCGAGACCGTCGCGGCCCGTCTGGTGGCCGCCGTCGGTCCTGTCCCCACCACCCTCGGACCCGTCCGGCTCACCGCCGTCGCCGGCGTCACCGCCCTGGCCGACGACGTCGACACCGGTGAGGCGCTGCGCCGCGGCGACCTCGCCCTCCGCAGCGCCCGCATCGCCGGCGCCGGCTCGGTGCACCGCTACGACGACGCGCTGCGCGTCGAGCAGGACCGCCGCACGGCTCTGCGCGCCGACCTCGACGGGGCCCTCGACCGCGGCGAGCTGCGCCTGGCCTTCCAGCCGGTCGTGGACGTCGTCATGCAGCGCACCGTCTCCGTCGAGGCGCTGCTGCGCTGGCGGCACCCGCTGTTCGGCGACGTCTCCCCCACCGAGTTCGTGCCCCTGGCCGAGGAGTCGCCGCTCATCACCGAGCTCGGCCGCTGGGTGCTGCGCGAGGCGTGCACGACGATCGCCGACCTGGGCGACACCGACCTCAGCGTCGCCGTCAACGTCTCCGCTCGCCAGGTGCGCAGCGGCGAGCTCGTCCCCGACGTCATCAGCGCCCTGGAGACCAGCGGCCTGCCGGCCAGCCGGCTGATCGTCGAGATCACCGAGTCGGTGCTGCTCGACGACTCCCACGTCATCGAGGACCTCACCGTCCTGCGTCAGCTCGGCGTCCGCATCGCCGTCGACGACTTCGGCACCGGCTGGTCGTCGCTGGCCTACCTGGTCGGGATGCCGGTCGACGTCCTGAAGATGGACCAGTACTTCCTGGCCAACGTGGAGCACGACCCGGCCCGCCGGGCGATGTGCCGCGCGGTCCTGCAGCTGGGTTCCAGCCTCGGCCTGCCCGTCATCGTCGAGGGCGTCACCAATCCCACCGTGCTCAACCTGCTGCGCGACATGGGCCACCGCTACCTGCAGGGCTACGTCTTCGCCCGGCCGCTCGAGGCCGAGCAGCTGGCCGACGGCGCCTGGGAGGCCTGGGTCGAACTGCCGGCCACGGAAACCACCACTTCTGCGTCCGTCCGGGCAGAATCCCCCGCGATGCCGTCATGACCGCTCTCCGCAGCATTCCGCGCGAGGTCCGCTGGACCGTGCCCCTGGCCCTGATCGGCCTGGCGTTCGCCGTGCCCTTCAGCGCTCCGGACGGCACCGGCATGCAGTGGGACGAGCTCGTCCTGGGCACCGTCGCCGCCAGCTCCGCGTGGACGCTGTTCCGGCTGACCCGGCGCATGACCCCGCAGGCCGCCCGCCCGTGGCGGTTCATGACCGTCGGCATCCTCATGTTCATGACCGGCCAGTTCCTGGCCGGCTTCTTCCCCGGCCCGGAGTTCGACGGCTTCGGTGCCGACGACGTCCTGCTGCTCGCGGGCGCCTCCACCCCGCTGGCCACGTGCGCACTGCTCGCCCGCCGGGTCAGCCGGACGCGCTGGCCGGCCCTGCTCGTCGACGGCGCGGTCATCACGACCGCGCTGCTCGTCGTGACAGAGGTGCTCCGCACCCCCCTGATCAACCCCGTCGATGCGCCCGACGACCTGCGCTCGCTCGTCCTCGCCTACGGCGGCTATGCGGCCGTCATGCTCGGCGGGGCGGGGGCGCTGTGCACCGTCTCCACCGCGGCGCTGCGCCGCTCGGTCAGCATCATGATCGGCGCCGTCGCCTGCCAGGGTGCGGCCGCCTGCTTCGAGGCCATGGCGATCATCTCGCCGTCCTGGCTGTGGACGGCCGGCTCCGACGTCTCCGTCGCCCTCGGCCTGGTGACCGTCGTGGTCGCCGCGGGTTTCGCCCCCACCCGGTTCTCCGACACCAGCGCCCGCGCGGCCGCTCCCCAGGTGACCCCGCTGGGCATCCTGCTGGTGCTCGCCGCCACGCTCAGCCTGCCCGTGACCATCGGCGTGAGCCTGTGGCAGGACCAGGCGCTCTCCGCCGGCGCCGAGGTCGGGTGCGCGGTCGTCTTCGGTCTCATGGGGTTGCGCCTGGTGCTGCGGATCCGCGAGGACGGCCGGGTCACCGAGGACCTCGTCCGCAGCGAGGAGGACTTCCGCGACCTCATCCAGTCCAGCTCCGACGGCATCGCGATCATGGACGCCGACTTCAACCTGCTCTTCACGTCGCCGGCCGCCCGCCGCCTCCTCGGGCTGGCCGGCGACAACGACGCGGAGATCGGCCTGCTGGACCTCGTCGACCCGGCCGACCGCGAGCACGTCCGCGAGGCCACGCTCGTCCCCGCCGGCGAGGGTCCGGCCATGCACTTCCGCGTGCGGACGTCGGACGGCACGTCGCGCGAGCTCGAGGCCACCTCGACCGAGCGGCCGGGCAGCGGACGACGGGTGCTCTACCTGCGGGACGTCACCAAGCGCCGTCGCCGCGAGCGCGAACTGGAGCGCATGGCCTACACCGACCACCTCACCGCGCTGCCCAACCGCGCGCACCTGTTCCAGGAGCTGGCCGCGCCGTCCCTGGACGAGCGCTGCCTCCTGGTGCTCGACCTCGACGGCTTCAAGGCCGTGAACGACGTCGCCGGCCACGAGGCCGGTGACCAACTGCTGGTCGAGGTGGCCCGCCGCCTCAACACCGTCGTCCGCGAGGACGACCTCGTCGCCCGACTCGGCGGCGACGAGTTCGCCGTCCTCGTCACCGGCTCGATGGTCGAGGCCGAGGACGTCGCCCAGCGCGTGGTGGACGCCCTCGGGCTGCCGCACCGCACCAGCGACTGGGCCTTCGCCGTCGGCGCCAGCGTCGGCGTCGCCCCGCTGAGCCCCGCCGGGGGCCAGCTCGCCTTCCGGGAGGCCGACGAGGCGCTGCGTGCGGCCAAGCAGGCCGGCAAGGGCTGCGTCCGGCTCGCCCACCACCGGTCCTCCCCGGCCGTCGTCGTCCCGGACGGCGACCTCGCCGCGGTCGTCGACGAGGGCGTGCTCCAGGTGCGCTTCGACGCGGCCTGCGACGCCGACGGCCGCATCCTCCTGCTGCACGCCGTCCCGATCTGGCAGCACGCAGAGCACGGCACGGTTCGCGGCATGGAGCTGTGGACGGCGGCCGAGCGGCAGGGCCGCTCGGCCGCGCTCCAGCGCTGGCTGCTGCGGCAGGCCTGCCTCGAGGTCGCCGGCCTGGCCGACGACCGGATCGGTGTCGCGGTCAGCCTGCCGGCCGGCCACGTCTTCCCCGACCGCCTCGCCGCCGAGATCGCCGACGCGCTCGACGCCGCCGACCTCCACCCGTCGAGGCTGACCATCTCCTTCACCGAGGAGACGCTGCTGACCGCCTCGGCCGCACTCGTGCCCGAGCTGGAGGCCACCCGCAGCACGGGCGTGCGCCTCTGCCTGGACAACTACGGCATGGGCCACAGCCTCTTCGCGCTGCTCGCCCGCATCTCGCTGGACATGGTGCGGGTCGACCTGGCCGCGCTCGCCACCCGTGACGACACCGGCCGCGCCCTGCAGGTGCTGGCCGCGATCGTCCGGACGACGGCGAGCTTCGACCTGCTCACCATCGCCGGCGGCGTGAGCACGCCCGAGGCGCGCACGTCGGTGCTGGCCGCCGGCGTCCAGCTGCTGCACGGCCGCCTGCAGCCGCACGACCTGCCGGTCGACGCGGTCGCGGCCCTGCTGCCCGGCGTGGACCCCGTCCCCGCCGCCTGATCCTCTCGGCACCCCCACCGAGTCGATCATCTACCGGAGGGGGTCAGGGTTCTCCCCCATTTCCGCCTGGGGCGTCCCCCACACGGGGGCAAACCGCTGGGAACTGTCGCCACCCGGGCGAATACTGGCCGCGTGGCGAGCCCGGAGATCCACTTCCTGGGCCACTCGACCGTCCGCGTCGAGCTGGCCGGGCGCACCGTGCTCACCGACCCCCTGCTCGCCCGCACCGTCGGCCTGCTGCGCCGCGTCGTGCCGCTGCCCGACCCTGCCACCTGGGCGGGCGTCGACCTCGTCCTGATCAGCCACCTGCACGGCGACCACCTGCACATCCCGTCGCTGCGCACCGTCGGCCCGGACACCCGGATCCTGGTGCCCCGCGGCGCCGGCGACTGGCTGCGCGGGCGCGGCTTCCCGCACGTCGGCGAGCTGTCGGCCGGCGAGACGATCCGGGACGGCGACCTGCGCATCACCGCCGTCCGCGCCGAGCACAGCGGCCACCGCTGGGGCCCGCGCTCCACGCACGGGCCGGCCACCGAGTCGCTCGGCTACCTGCTCGAGGGCGGCGGCGTGACCGTCTACGCCAGTGGCGACACCGGGCTCTTCGACGGCATGGCCGTGCTCGCGGAGCGCGCGGTCGACGTCGCCCTGCTGCCCGTGTGGGGCTGGGGGCCGACGCTCGGGCCGGGCCACCTCGACCCCGTGAGTGCCGCGGAGGCCGTCGCCCGCATCCGGCCGCGGTTCGCCGTCCCCGTGCACTGGGGCACGCTCGCGCTCGCCGGCATGGCGCACCTGCCCTCGCCGTTGCGCGGGCGCATGCGCCGGCTGCTGGTCGACCCCCCGCACTCGTTCGCCACCGAGGTGGCCGCCCGCGGGCTCGGCACCCGCGTCGTCGTCACCCCGCCCGGCAACCGCGTGTCCCTGTCGCCCGCGGCGGCGGCATGAGCACCGACTGGCTCGCAGCGGTCTGGGAGGGCGAGTCGGTGGTCGGCTATCCGCTGCTCTTCGGCCTGGTGCTGCTGGGCTCCGTCATCCCGATCGTGCCCACCGGTGCCGTGGTCGGCGCCGGGGCCGCGTTCGCGATGACGACGGACACCCTCGGCCTGCCGCTGGTGCTCCTGGTCGCCACCCTCGCGGCGCTGACCGGCGACCTGATCACCTTCGCCGTCTGCCGGTTCGGCGGGCCGTCCGCCGTGCGCTGGGTGGCGCGCGGTCAGCACCCCGAGCGGATCGACGAGGTGCGCGACCAGTTCCGCCGGCACGGCTGGCAGATCATCGTCGCCGGCCGGCTGCTGCCGGCGGGGCGGATCCCCGTCCTCCTCGCCGCGGGGGCTCTGGCCTACCCGTGGCGGCGGCTGCTGCCCGCCGCGGCCCTGGCCGCCTTCCTGTGGGCGCTGGCCTACGCGCTGCTCGGCGTCGTCAGCGGCGGGATCTTCGACTCCCCGCTGCTGGCCACCCTGCTCGCCACCCTCCTCGTGCTGCTCGTCGGCGGCGTCCTGAACGTCGTGAGCGCGCGCCGCCGCAAGCCCGCACCCACGGCGCCCGAGCGCGAGCCCTGCGAGACGTCGTGACCGCGTTCCCCGCCCACGGCCGGCTCCTGCGGACCGGCCGGACGATCGCCCGTGTCCTGCTGACCTGGGCGATCGCCACCGGTGCGCTCGTCGCGCTCGACTCCTGGCTCTCCGGCTTCGCGATGCGCTCCTGGTGGCAGCCGCCCGTCGCCGCTCTGCTGCTCGGCCTGCTCACCGCCGGGGTGTGGCCGCTGGTCCTGCGGGTCGCCCTGCCCCTGGCCCTGTTCACCTTCGGCGTCGGCGGCTTCCTGCTGCTGGGCGCCGGGGTGCTCGCGGTGTTCATGGCGATCCCCGGCGTCGAGGTGACCAGCTTCGCGACCTCCGTGGTGGTGGCCGTGTCGATGGCGGCGGTCTCGGGCGTCGTCAACAGCGCGCTGGCGGTCAACGAGGACGAGGTCTTCTTCCGCCGCGCCCGCCGCCGCGCCGGCAATGGCAGCTACCCCGAGCCCAGCCCGCCCGGAGTGCTGTTCCTCCAGATCGACGGGCTGTCCTACGAGACCGCCCGGCGTGCCGTCCGGGACGGGTCGATGCCCACCCTGGCCGCCTGGCTCCGCTCGGGCAGCCACGTCCTGACCTCCTGGCACACCGACTGGAGCTCGCAGACCGGTGCCAGCGTCAGCGCGATCCTGCAGGGCTCCAACTACGACATCCTCGGGTTCCGCTGGTACGAGAAGGACCGCGACCACGTCACCCGCGTCTCCCACCCCACGGACGCCGTCGAGGTCGAGCGCCGGCACTCCGACGGCCGCGGCCTGCTCGCCGGCGGCGGCGCGGGGCGCGGCAACCTGTTCACCGGCGACGCCCGGCACGTCAGTCTCACGATGAGCTCGCTGTCCCACGTGGTCCCGGCCCGAGCCCGGCGCATGCGCCGCCGCGACCGGGTCGGCGCCGGCTACTACGCCTACTTCGCCAACCCGGTGAACGCACTGCGCACGATCGGCGTCTCGGTCGTCGACATCTACCGCGAGCTGCGGGCCGCCGCGCAGCAGCGTCGGGCCGACGTCCGGCCCCGGGTCTCCCGCGGCGGGATCTACCCGCTGGCCCGCCCCGGCACGACGGTGATCGCCCGCGACGTGGTCGTCTCGGCGCTGCTCGAGGACATGCTGGCCGGCCGGCCGGTCGTCTACGCCGACTTCCTCGGCTACGACGAGGTGGCCCACCACTCCGGCCTCGAGCGGTTCGACAGCCTCGAGGTGCTCCGCAGCATCGACCAGCAGATCGGCCGGCTGTACCGGGCCACGGCGCTGGCGCCGCGGCCGTACCACCTGGTCTGCCTGTCCGACCACGGTCAGACGCAGGGCTGGGCGTTCGCCGACCGGTTCGGGGAGTCGATCGAGGAACTCGTCGGGCGGCTCTGCGGCGCCGACGTCGTGGCGCGGAAGCGGCACCTCACCGGACCCAGGGACAGCCGGCGGACGGCGGAGGGCTGGCAGGTCACCGCTGCCCTGGGCGAGAGCGCCGGGCCGATCGCGCGTCGGCTGCGTCAGCGCGTGGAGCGGGCCGAGGCGGTCGACCACGAGCACGAACTCGTGCCCGGCGTGCCCGGCGAGGTGCCGAGGGTGGCGCCGGGTGTGGTCTGCGTCGTCTCGGGCCACACCGCGATGGTGTCCTTCGCCGACATCCCCGGCCGGGTGTCGCTGGAGGAGATCGAGCGGCACTGGCCCGACCTGCTGCCGGGCCTGGTCGACCACGACGGTGTGGGCTTCCTGCTCGTGCACTCCGAGGAGTTCGGGCCCGTCGTCCTCGGGCGGGACGGGGTGCACCGGCTGGCGTCCGGCGTCGTGATCGGCGAGGACCCGCTGCTCGCGTACGGCGAGCACGCCGCCGCGCTCGTCGCCCGCGTCTCGGCCTTCCCGCACTGCGCGGACGTCGTCCTCAACAGCCGCTACGACCCCGACACCGACGAGGCGTCGCCCTTCGAGCCGCACGTCGGCTCGCACGGCGGGCTCGGCGGTCCGCAGCAGCTCGGGTTCCTGACCCACCCGCGTTCGTGGCCGGCACCGGGCGAGATCGTGGGGGCCGAGCACCTGCACCGGGTGCTCCGCGGCTGGCTCACCGACCTGGGCCACCCCGAGCCGACCGGTGAGGGGGCCGCCGTGGGGGAGCAGAGCCGCACGGCGCTGGAGCGCGTCGGCGCCGGCGCGCCCCGCGGCTGAGGCCTACCGGCGGGCGAACCGGACGATCAGCAGGGCGATGGCGGCGACCACGATCGGTACCGCGATCGCCAGTGGCACGGAGACGAAGACCGCCATGACCGTGAGGGCGACGGTCTCCAGCACGATCACCAGGCCCAGGAATCCGGCCAGGGTCCAGCCCAGCACGGTCGGCAGTGTCCGCGGTTCCCGCTCCACGCCGACATTCTTGGCCATGCCGGAGGGCCGCGCCCAGGGGACGGTGTTCGTCACATCGGGTGTTTCGAGCCGGGGAGGACCCCGGTCGTGACCAGCTCCTCCGCGATGTCGCGGAGCTTCCGGTTGTTCTGCATCGAGAGCCGGGCCAGCACCTGGAACGCCTGGTCCGCGGTGAGCTTGTGCCGCTCCATGAGGATGCCCTTGGCCTGGTCGATCACCGCCCGGGAGTCCAGGGCGGTCTGCAGGTTGTCCGCCAGGTCCCGTGCGTCCTGGTAGGCGTACATGTTCGAGACGGCGACACCGGCGTAGGGGGCGAACCGCTTCGCCGCGGACCGGCTCTCGGCGTCGAAGCCGTCCACCTCGAGGCTGTAGATGTTCAAGGCGCCGTGGACGCTCTCGTGCACCGGCAGGGGGATCGACAGCGAGCTCAGCGCGCCGCGCTCGGCGGCCCGCCTCGCGTAGTCCGGCCAGCGGGTCTCCGTGCGCGCATCGGCGATCTCGGTGACCTCGCCGGTGCGGGCGGCGTGCAGGCAGGGCCCGTAGCCGTGGCCGTACTGGCTCTCGTCGCAGTCGAGGGCGAGCTGCCCGGTGAACGCCGCGGTCGTCGGCGGCTTGTGGTCGAGGATGGAGATCGAGACCTCGACGGGGGTCGGCATCGCCATCTTCGTCAGGTCGACGACCCGCTGGAGCAGGCTCTCGACGGAGTGGCCCCGCAGCGCGAGCCGGCCCAGCTCCTCGAGGGCCTGGGTGGCCGGTCCCTGGTTCTGTGCGTTCGTCATCGCGGCCGACTTCCCGAGCACGGTGCACCGGGGGTGAGCGACCTCGGCGGCGAGACCCGATCTGGGTCCCGCACACGGCGCGCCACTGTCTGACGCACGTCGGGCGTCGAGATGCACGCCGTCGAAATGAGACCCTACGCGGGATACGCCTCGCCGAGGGACTTTCGTCGGATCGGATTCCGCCTCGTCCCCGGCTTCGGTTGGCCGCCCCGTCCGTGACCGTTCTAACCTGCTCTACGTGCCCGATCAGCGCCCGGTCACCGAGGCCGACGCCGTGCGCATCCAGGACGCCCTGGACGGCGTCCGGAGGGCGCGGGACGCGCTGGAACAGGCCGTGGCCCGGGCGCTGCGGAACGGGGCGTCGGTGCGAGCCGTCGCCGACCTGGGTCTGGCACCGAACACCGTGCAGAAGTACGGCCGGGCGCACGGCTGGCCCACCGCGGACAACCGCCGGCGGTTCTACGAGTCGCGCTGGGACCGCGACGAACGTGACCGCCGCGCGCACGCAAGGGGCGACCTCGCCGGCCTACCGCGCGCACAGGCCGACGAGGCCTGACCGCTGTGCTCTGTTCTGAACGGCACCGGCTGAGGACGACGCTACGCGCGTTCGGGCCATCGCGTGGTGATCTCGTCAGGGGCTGACACGTCGACGGTCAGCGGACGCCGTCCATCCGTCGCTGCAGGAGAACCGTGATGACCCGCTGCACCAGGTCGTACGGGATCGGCCGGGCGTACCTCAGCTGCATCGTGTCGGTGGCCGCCCGGTACGGCGCGACCGCCGCGGCGAGCTCGTCGTCCATCGGCGGCAGCGGATACAGCCCGATGTGCTTCTTCCAGGCCGCCACGTGCACCAGCGGCAGTCCGTCCAGGACGAACGTCGGCATGTTGTAGCTGATGGTCTCCCCGACGTCGGGCACGACGGACCGGATGAGTCCGCGGATCCGGTCCATGACGGGGCGGACGTCCTCCGGGAGCGAGGTGACGTACTCGTCGACGGACGTGAACGTGGCTGCCATGGCGTGTTCCTACCGGGTGCTGACGGCCTCCGACAGCTCGACGGTTCCGATGCCGGTGCCGACGGTGCCGTGCCCGGCGTCGTTCAGGTCCCCGAAGGCGCCCAGGCCGGCGAGGGCGAGTGCGCCGCCCAGGACCGCGGTGGACAGGACGAGTCGCGCGCCGGTGACGCGGCGGGTCAGGGCAGCGTCGGTGCGGATCGTCACGAAGTTCTCCTCGGTCATGGGCGGCGGTCGTCCCCCGCTGAGAACTCTGGACGGCGAACCGCAGGTTGCCCGCCCGGGATCCGCAAGGAATCCGCAAGTTCCCGGGCAACGCCTGGGCCAGGAGGCGGTGACGAACGCGTGAACTCCCCGCGCCCTCCTGGCCGGCGTCGTCCTCCTGGTCGAGAGTGAGCTGATGAGACCCGACGCGCGCGCCTGGTTCCAGCACCGGACGACGTCCGCCACCTCTCTCGCCGAGATCGATCTCGACGCCCTCCTGCGCGCCAAGCGCCGGGGCGGGCACCGCGTGAGCGTCGTCCTGCCCGCGCGGAACGAGGAGGCGACCGTCGGCCGGCTGGTCGCCGACCTGCGGGAGCGCTGGATGCGCCGGGTGCCGCTGGTCGACGAGCTGCTCGTCGTCGACTCCGACTCCACCGACGCCACCGCGGCGCTCGCGCGTGCTGCCGGCGCCGACGTCGTCGCCACCACCGACGTGCTGCCCGCGCACGGCACCCGGCCGGGCAAGGGCGAGGCGCTCTGGAAAGCACTCGCCGTCACGACCGGCGACCTCGTCGTGTTCCTGGACGCCGACCTCATCGGCGACGTCGCCCACTACGTGCCCGGCCTGCTCGGGCCGCTGCTCGACGATCCGCAGGTCCTGTACGTGAAGGGCTGCTACACCCGGCCCCTGGAGGTGGGCGGGAACGTGCAGCCGACGGGTGGGGGGCGGGTGACCGAGCTGACCGCGCGGCCGCTGCTCAACGCGCTGTGGCCGGAGCTGGCCGGCTTCGTCCAGCCGCTGGGCGGTGAGTACGCGGGACGGCGGTCCGCGCTGGAGCTCGTGCCGTTCGTCTCCGCCTACGGCGTCGAGGTGGGGCTGCTGATCGACCTGCTGCACCTCGGCGGGCTGTCCTCGCTCGCCCAGGTCGACCTCGGGCAGCGGCGGCACACCTCGCAGAGCCAGGAGGCGCTCGGCGAGATGGCCGGGCAGGTGGTCTCGACCGTGCTCGCCCGCGCGGAGTGCGGGCGGCCCGGACACCACCGGCTGGACACCAGCGGACTGCTCACCCAGTTCCGCCACGACGGCACCGGGTTCGTGCCCCGCAGCAGCGCGGTCGCCGTCGACGAGCGCCCGCCGTTGGCGACGGTCGGCGAGTACTGCATGCGGCAGGCCGGCATGGTGGGCTGACCCCCTGATTCCGGACGACCCCGGATCGCGCGCTCACGGCCCGTCAAGGGAAGATCACCCGGTGCCGCTCGTTCCGCTCCTCGCACCCCGGTGAACGTTCCCGAGGTCGTCGCCCACCGCGGCGCGACCGCGGAAGCCGCCGAGCACACCCTGGCGGCCTACCGCCAGGCCGCGGCGATCGGCGCGGACGCCGTCGAGTGCGACGTGCGCATGACCCGGGACGGTGTCCTCGTCTGCGTGCACGACCGGCACATCAGGCACACGTCGAACGGCCGAGGCGTCGTGTCGGCCATGCCCCTGGCCGAGCTCGAGCAGTTCCAGTTCGGGCCCCGGCGCGGCCGACGGCTGACCGACCGGTGGGCCGACGACGAGATCCGCACGGTCACCGACGAACCGGATGTCGAGAACGGCCTCGTGCTCACCCTCGACCGGCTGCTGGAGTACGTCACGGCCACCCCGGGCACCGTGCGCCTGGCGATCGAGACCAAGCACCCGACCCGGCATGCGAAGAAGGTCGAGGAGGCCCTCGTCGACTGCCTGCACCGCTACGGGCTGCTCGCCCACGGCCGCCCCGTCGAGTGGGCCGGCCTGCCCGCCGTGCGCATGATGAGCTTCTCGCAGCTCGCCGTCCGCCGGATGCGTGACCTGGCCCCCGGCATGCCCACCGTGCAGCTCATCGGCAAGCGGCTGCGCCCGGTCCGCCGCGAGCTGCTGCAGAGCACGGCGACCGCGGTCGGCCCCGGCATCGGGCTCCTGCGGTCCGACCCCGAGTTCGTCGCCGACGCCCACGCGGCCGGCAAGGGGGTCCACGTCTGGACGGTCAACAGGGCCGCCGACATGGACTACGTGCGCGAGCTCGGCGTCGACGTCGCCATCACCGACAAGCCCGCCGAGCTGCTCCGCCGCCTCGGCCGGGGCCGTCCCGCCGCCTCCTAGGTGCCATTTCCGGAGGAATGGCACCTGGCGGAGGGTGCCATTTCTGGGAAAAGGCACCTACGGGTCAGGCGAGGTCGGTGTCGTCGAGCGCGGCCGTGAGGTCGGCCGGGGTGTCGTAGATGGCGACCGCGCCGGCGTCGCGCAGCTCGTCGTCCCCGAAGCCACCGGACCGGACGACGATCGCCGGCATCCCTGCGTTCTTGGCCGCCTCGACGTCGTAGACGGAATCCCCGACCACGACGCTCGGGGCATCCACGGGTTCCCCGAGCTTCGTCAGCGCCACCTGCAGGAGGTCCGGCGCCGGCTTGGTCTCCTCGACGTCCTCGCTGGTCGTCCACGCGTCGGCGATCTCACGGGCGTCCAGCAGGTCGAGTGCCCGGTCGACGTGGTGCGGCTTTCCCGAGCTGGCGAGCACCACCCGGTGCCCCCGCTCCTTGAGCGCCACGATGAGCTCGCGGGCGCCGGGCAGCAGCGCCGTCTCCCCCAGCAGCGGGTCGGCCTCCTTGACCCACAGCTCGCGGGCCTCGTCGCCGATCCGCTCCTCCACCTCGTCGCCGCCCAGCGCGCGGACCAGCTGGTCGCCGCCCATCCCGATCAGCCGGTGGATCCGCCAGATCGGGTACGTCTCGCCCAGCGACCGGAACGCCCGGTACCAGGCGAGGGCGTGCTGGTAGTTGGTGTCGACGAGGGTCCCGTCGACGTCGAGGACGGCGATGCGCGCTTCGGCCATGCGCCCGGAGCTGCCCAGCCGGCCCGGTTCCGAACCTCCGCGGACGTCAGCCGAGGGAGTGGTCGAGCAGGCACCTCCCCCCGGTCCGCACGCCCGGAACGCGTGCGGCACCATCGGACGGGTGCCCGCCCTCCCGTCGTCCGAGGTCTGTCCCGGCTGCGGCGCCGTGCTCGCGCCCGTGTCCGACGGCGGGGCCGTGCACCCGGGGGCGTCGGCGTCCTGCGCCCGCCTGTTCGAGGTGACACTGCGCGGGCTGCGGGAGGAGGCACCCGCCGACGCGGCCGCCGCCACGGTCGTGCGGCAGGCCGACGACGCCTATGACGCGCAGCACCCGGTGGCGGGGGATCCGGCCCGCTTGCGGGCGGCCCTCGACCGGCTCGGCGTGTCGCTCGACGGCACCAGCACCGTGGTCGACCGCCCACCGGGAGCCTGGCGGACGACGATCGCCGATGTCGCCGCTGATCTCGACGTCATCGACCTGGCGGTCCTGGTGGAGTCCTGGGCGCGCTCGGTGCACCACGACTGGTCGGCGGCCGCCTCTTCCCGGACCTGATCCGGCGACGAGCCGATCACCACGTGTCGTAGTTATGCTGCCACTGTGAGTGAGATCAAGGATCGTCGCGCGCAGAAGAAGGCTCAGACCCGGGAGTCGATCCGGACGGTCGCCCACCGGATGTTCGGCGACCGCGGCTTCGACGCGGTGACCATCGCCGACGTCGCCCGTGAGGCCGACGTCGCGGTGCAGACGGTGTTCAACCACTTCGCGACGAAGGAAGAACTGTTCTTCGACGGCCGGGCCGACTGGGTCGACGCCGCCGCCCGTGCGGTTCGGGAGCGTGCTGCAGGCGTCCCTCCGCTGAGCGCGCTGCGGGAGCACCTGACGGCGTCGGTCACCGAGTACCTGGACTGGCTCCGCGACCCCGCACACCGAGCGGTGATCGCCACCCTCGAGGCCTCCCCGGCCCTGAGTGCGTACGAGCGCGAACTGCACCACGTGTGCGTCCGCCGGTTGAGCCAGGCCCTGTCCGAGGCGCTCGCCGACGACGAACCGCGGGCCCGGGGCAGCGAGGCCCACCTGATGGCACCGCTGACCGCGGCGGTCTGGATGGCGGCGATCCGCGCGCTCGTCATCGAGCAGCGCAGCCGCCTCACCGAGAGCGTCGACGACGCAGCGATGACCGCGACGGTCGCCCTGCTCACCGAGCAGGTGCTCGTGCGGTTCGAGGAGATGACGCCCCGGGGGCCGGCGCCGCGGCCACGGATCACCGGCTGGCCGCATCCGGCGGTGCGCCGCGCGGGCTGAGCGGTCCTAGACGGAGGCCGGCACCGAGCCGCCGGTGCGCGCCGCGGTCACTGCGATGGGCGTCAGGACGTCGTCCACCACCTGCTCGACCTGGGCCGGTGTCATCGCGCCGTCCCCCGCTGCGGTGTAGCGCTGCCACCAGAACGCCTCGAGGACCGAGCCGAGCAGCGCGATCCGGTCCGGGTCCACCCGCTCGCCCCGCGCCTCCGCGCGTTCGGCGATCTCCGTGACGGCCGCGGCGAGGGGACGCACGAGGGCGGCGTCGAGACCCGCCCGCAGTTCCTCCTCGTGCCGAGCGGCGCCGACGATGCTCGCCGCCGCGCGCTCCTCGCGGTCCAGCGGGTGCGTCCAGCGGTCGGCGAGGGCAAGGAGGTCCGCGCGCAGCGAGCCGCCGTCGTCCGGTGGGGAGACGAGGGCAACCCGGCCGATCGCGTGCCGCGCGAGTGCAGCCATCGTGGGCCAGCGCCGGTAGATGCCCGCTTTGCCGGCCCGCGCGCGGGCGGCGATCCGGTCGCTGTTCAGTCGGCCCCAGCCCTCCTCGGCGAGGATGTCGACGGCGACGGAGAGCAGCTGCTCGGACAGCTCCGAACTGAGCGGGCGCCCAGGAGTTCCGGTCATGAGGGGATCTTGTGACGCGAGGTCATACGCACCGCGACATCCTGGCGTGTCGATGGATTCACCACAATGACAACGAGCATGCCCCTCGTCATCAGGGCGACAAAATGGTGATTATCATCATCGGGGGCAATCAGGCCCCGGCTGCACTTTCCACGTGCACCCGCACCGTGGCCCCGTCCTCCGACAGCCAGCCCTTGCTGCGGGCCTTCGCGATCATCACGTCCCACTGCGCCTGCCAGTCCTCCGAGGTAGCACGCGGCTGGGCGGCCGCATGCAGCGCCGCGACGTCGAGGAGCACGGTGTCGCTGTCCTGGAAGCGGCCGAGCCCGGCGCGCTCCAGCACCTCGGCGGCCTCGTCGTCGGTGACCTCTCCGAGGGCCAGGTGCAGCGCCGTGAGGTTGTCGACGTCGACGACCCGTGCCTCCGGGCGCTCCTGCGTGCCCCCCACCACCTCGACGATCATGCGGACCTCCTCGTCATTCCGCCTTTATGGCCATTTGTGCGGTCAGACATGCCAGGGGAAGCGAGAGAAATCAGGGTCCCGCTTCTCCAAGAAGGCGTCACGGCCCTCCACGGCCTCCTCCGCCATATAGGCCAGCCGGGTGGTCTCCCCCGCGAAGAGCTGCTGCCCGACCAGGCCGTCGTCGATCAGGTTGAACGAGTACTTGAGCATCCGCTGGGCGGTCGGGCTCTTCGCGACGATCCGCCGGCCCCAGTCCAGGGCGGTCGCCTCCAGCTCCGCATGGGGGACGACGCGGTTGACCATGCCCATCGCGTGCGCGTCGGCCGCGGTGTACTCCTCGCCCAGGAAGAAGATCTCACGGGCGAACTTCTGGCCGACCTGGCGGGCCAGGTAGGCCGAGCCGAAGCCGCCGTCGAAGCTGCCCACGTCGGCGTCGGTCTGCTTGAACCGCGCGTGCTCGGCGCTGGCCAGGGTCAGGTCGGAGACGACGTGCAGGCTGTGCCCGCCACCCGCGGCCCACCCGGTGACGACGCAGATGACGACCTTCGGCATGAACCGGATCAGCCGCTGCGCCTCGAGGATGTGCAGCCGCCCGCTCGAGCCCTCGCTGTGCTCGTAGCCGTACCTGCCACGCACGCGCTGGTCGCCGCCGGAGCAGAACGCCCAGCCGCCGTCCTTCGGGCTGGGGCCGTTGCCGGTGAGGATCACGCAGCCGACGTCGGTGGACAGCCGGGCGTGCTCCAGCGCGGTGATCAGCTCGTCGACCGACTGCGGCCGGAAGGCGTTGCGCACCTCCGGCCGGTCGAAGGCGATCCGGACGACGCCGGCGTCCACCGCGCGGTGGTAGGTGATGTCGGCGAAGTCGAAGCCGTCGACGGGCTGCCACGCCGCGCTGTCGAAGATCTCGGAGACGTCGGGACGGGCGCTCATGGCCCGAACCTAACGCGGTCGCGTCCGGCGGGTGTCAGCCGAGCGGGTTGGGCAGGCTCGGGACGACCGGGTCGAGGGTGTCCTCGACCGTGCCCACGGGGTCCTCGAGCACGTCGCCGATCTGCTCGCAGGGACAGGGATCCGGCTCGGGCTGGGGCTGTGGCTGGGGCTGGGGGGCGGGCTTGGTTCCTCCGCCCCCGCCGCTCGGCGCCGGGCCGGAACCCCCGCCACCGCCTGGGGCCGGCTGCGTCCCGCCGCCGCCTCCCGGGGATCCGGCAGCCGTTCCGGGCTGGGACGCATTACCGCCGCCCACCGGGGCCGCGGCGCCACCTGCGGGTGCGGCCGCACCGCCACCGGCCGCTCCGC
>NZ_SPQM01000317.1 GCF_004570345.1 Blastococcus sp. CT_GayMR20
CCGCGCACTGCCCGTCGTCCAACATGATCCTGGGCAGCGGGCTGTCGCCGGTCGCGGAGCTCCGGGCCGCCGGTGCCCCCGTCGGGCTGGGTGTCGACGGCTCCGCGTCGGCGGACTCCGCGTCGCTGTGGCTCGAGGCCCGGACGGCGATGCTGCAGGGCAAGCTCCGGCACGGGGCGGGTGCGATGTCGGCGCGCGACGCCCTCGAGATCGCCACCCGCGGCGGTGCGGCCTGTCTCGGGCGGACCGGGGAGATCGGCGAGCTGAGTGTCGGCGCGTGCGGGGACCTGGTCGTCTGGCCGCTGACCGGACCCGCGTTCGCCGGCGCGCTGTCGGACCCGGTGGAGGGATGGCTGCGGTGCGGCCCGGTGGCGGCGCGGCACACCGTCGTCGGGGGCCGGCTCGTGATCGAGGACGGCGTCCCGGTGCACGCCGACCTCGACGAGCAGCTCGCCGTCCACCGGCGGGTCTCGGCCGCGATGCAAGCCGACGCCTGACACGTGCCGAAATGGCGATTTCGGCACCGCCTTACAGGTGCCGGAACGGCGGTTGTGGCACTTAGAGGGCGGCGGCGAGGGCCTGGAGGTCCTCCATCGCGACGTCCAGGTGCGGGGAGACGCGCAGCACCGGTCCCGTCATCTCCCCGGGCGCCCGCTCAGGCCCGATCGCGCTGACCACGATGCCGTGCTCGCTCAACAGGGCGCTGCGGGTGGCGACCACGTCGACGCCGTCCGGCGGCCGCAGCGTCGTCGTCGCGGTCGGCTCGTCGTCCGGCTCGACGACCTCCCAGCCGCCGACACCGTCCAGCAGTACCCGGGACGCACGGCCGATGGCGGCCAGGCGCTCCCGCACACGGTCCGGCCCGGCGGCCAGGTGCTCGCCGATCGCGACCACCAGCCCGACCCGACCGGCCACGTGCGCCTCGCCGGACTCGAACGCCCGCATCGGCGGCACGCCCTCCGGCTCCGGCAGCACCGGGGTCAGCTGCGCGGCGATCGCCGGTCGCGCGCACAGGAACCCGACGCCCCGCGG
>NZ_SPQM01000318.1 GCF_004570345.1 Blastococcus sp. CT_GayMR20
GCCCCGCCGTGCACCCGGCGCAGCATCCCGGCCCGCTCAAGGACGGCCAGGTCGCGGCGGACCGTCTCGGTGGTGACGCCGAACTCCTCGGCCACCGCGGTGACGGCGACCCGGCCGCGCTCGGCGACCAGTGCCGCGATGGCCTGCTGCCGTTCCTCGGGATAGAGCACGTCCACCTCCGGGCGCTGGGCACGCTCTGCCCGATTACGTGGCTTCGGCGTTGGATATGTGTTGTTCTACGTGGGATCGGTTGACAAGTCAACACATATTCGTGACGCTGGTCACCGCACGTCGCCCGGCCCCGCCATCCACCCCGTGTCGTCAGTGAGGTCCCTGATGTCGACTTCCGCGCCCGATCTCCAGCAGACCCCGGCCCGCGCCGACTCGTTCGTCCTCATCGGGACCCCGGTGGTCCCCGGCGTGGCGCTCGGGCCGGTGGTCCGCCCGTCCGAAGGGGTCCGCCTCCCGGACGGCGAGCAGCCCGCGCTGCCGGAGGGATCGCGCGCCGGGGAGAAGGACCTCTTCCGTGCGGCGGCGGAACTGGTCGCCGCGAGGCTCGCGGCCCGGGCGGCGTCCGCGACCGGTGTCAGTGCCGAGGTGCTGTCCACCACGGCGGGGATCGCCCGCGACCGCGCGCTGTGGGGAGCGGCCGAGCAGCGCATCGACGCCGGCGTCCCGGCGGCGTCCGCGACCGTCGAGGCGGCCCAGCAGTTCGTGGACATGTTCACCGCGCTCGGCGGGCTCATGGCCGAGCGCGTCCCCGACGTGCGCGACGTCCGTGACCGGATCGTCGCGGAGCTCACCGGCCAGGGGGAGCCGGGCATCCCCAGCCCGGAGGTCCCGTCGGTGCTGCTCGCCGACGACCTCGCCCCGGCCGACACGGCAGGGCTGGACCCGGCCCGGGTGGTCGGGCTCGCGACCCGCCTCGGCGGCACGACCAGTCACACCGCGATCATCGCCCGGCAGCTCGGTCTGCCGTGCGTGGTCGCGGTGGAGGGGCTCGACGACGTGCGCGCGGGGGAGACCGTG
>NZ_SPQM01000033.1 GCF_004570345.1 Blastococcus sp. CT_GayMR20
CCGGGTGGGGGCGACCGGCCTGGCGCTGTACGGGCGCAGACTGTGGGAGACGATGAGCTCCCACTGGCCGACCGCCGACCAGCAGCCCGGCGCCACACCGGCGCAGATCGAGTTCGCCCACCGCTGGCGGGACATGCCGAAGGTGGTGTTCTCCTCGACGACCAGAGCGGTCGACTGGAACGCCCGCCTGGTCACCGGCGACGCGGTCACCGAGATCACCCGGCTCAAGACCGAGGACGGCAGTCCCATGGACGTCGGCGGCGCCACCCTCGCCGCGGCGGCCATGCGGGCCGGGCTGATCGACGAGTACGTGCTGGTCACCGCGCCGGTCTTGGTGGGCAGCGGCACGCCGTTCTTCACGGCCCTGGACAACTGGGTGAACCTGACCCTGGTGGAGACCCGGACGTTTCCCGACGGCGTGGTCCTGACCAGGTACGAGACCAGGCACTGACGGCCCCGCCAGTTCCCACGTCGCCGACGAGACAGCGTGCCGACGTGCCGTCTCCGCCCGCGGCAACGCACCCGTCAACACCGCCAACCCGACCTGGATCGGCTCGACCGCAGCCACCTGCGGTGCCGCACCGGTCCACCTCCCCCGACGGCGAACCGCCTCTCGGCGGCACGCTCCAGGACCGCTGCGACCACCGGGACCTCCCCTGGGCCATCACCGTCCTGATGGGCAACCGCGACCTCATCCGAGGACCCGCCGCCGAAGCCGGCGTGCCCGCGACGGGGTGACAGGCGCATCAGGTCCGCGGGGCGGTGACGGAGACTGTCGGCATGAGCGACGGCGGCAGCGGCGTCCTGCGCCCCCTGATCGGGATCAGCACCTATCGCGAGCAGGCGCGGTGGGGTGCGTGGGACGTGCCGGCGGTGCTCCTGCCGGCGACGTACGCCGACGCGGTCGCCTCGTGCGGCGGTGAGCCGGTGCTGCTGCCGACCGGTTCGGTCTCCGCCGACGTGGTCGCCCACCTCGACGCCCTCGTCCTCGCGGGAGGCGCCGACATCGACCCGGCGCGCTACGGCCGGACGGCGGGCGCGCACACCCGCGTCGTGCGTCCCGAGCGGGATGCAGCGGAGCTCGCCGTCCTCGAGGCCGCTCTGGGTCGCGACCTGCCGCTCCTGGCGGTCTGCCGGGGCATGCAGCTGCTCAACGTCGCCCTCGGCGGCGACCTGGTCCAGCACCTGCCCGACGTCCCCGGGACGGGAACGCACTGCGCCGGTGACGGGCTCTTCGAGCGGCGGGAGGTCCGCACCGCGCCGGGCACGACGCTGGCCGCGCTCCTCGGACCCACCGCACCGGCGGACTGCCACCACCACCAGGCGCTGGGCAACGTGGCCGCCGGACTCGTGCCCACGGCCTGGGCCGAGGACGGCGTCCTCGAGGCCGTGGAGGCGGCCGGCCGGCGCTTCTGCGTGGGCGTCCAGTGGCATCCCGAGGCCGGCGAGGACCGTCGCCTGTTCGGGGCACTGGTGGACGCGGCGGGACGACCCAGCAGGTGACGGTCGACGTCACCGGCTTGTGGGGCCGAACGCGTCGCACCTAGGGTCCGGCCTCTGACCCATCCGCCGGGGTCAGCCGGACGAAGGTAGGTCGCATGGAGCCGGTCCTGACCGTCGAGGAGCTGCGCCGGCAGGTCGAGTCCGGCGACGTCGACACTGTCCTCGTCGCGATCACCGACATGCAGGGCCGGCTGCAGGGCAAGCGCCTGCACGCGCGGTACTTCCTGGACGTCGTCCTGGAGCACGCCACCGAGGGCTGCAACTACCTGCTCGCCGTCGACGTCGAGATGACCACCGTCGCCGGGTACGCCATGTCCTCGTGGTCCAGCGGCTACGGCGACTTCGTGATGCAGCCCGACCTGTCGACGCTGCGGCCGGTGCCCTGGCAGCCCGGCACGGTCATGGTGCTGGCCGACCTGCGGTGGGAGGACGGCAGCCCGGTCGTCGCCTCCCCCCGGCAGATCCTGGCCCGGCAGACGGCACGCCTGGCCGACGCCGGGATGGCCGCGTACGTCGGCACGGAACTGGAGTTCCTCGTCTTCCGGGACACCTACGAGCAGGCGTGGCGCGCCGGCTACCGGGACCTGACGCCGGCCAACCAGTACAACGTCGACTACTCCGTGCTCGGCACCGCGCGGATCGAGCCGCTGCTGCGGCGCATCCGCAACGACATGACCGGCGCCGGCCTGGTCGTCGAGTCGGCCAAGGGCGAGTGCAACCTCGGCCAGCACGAGATCGCCTTCCGCTACGACGAGGCACTCCGGGCCTGCGACGGGCACGTGATCTACAAGACCGGCGCGAAGGAGATCGCCGCCCAGGAGGGCATGGCGCTCACCTTCATGGCCAAGTTCGACGAACGCGAGGGCAACTCGTGCCACATCCACTGCAGCTTCCGCGGCCTCGACGGCGCGATGGTGCTGAGCGACGACTGCGGGCCCGGCGGCCTGTCCGACGTCGGGCGGTCCTTCGCCGCCGGTCAGCTCCGCTACATGCGCGAGCTGACCCTGCTCCTGGCGCCCAACATCAACTCCTACAAGCGCTACGTGGAGGGCTCCTTCGCGCCGACGGCGCTGCGCTGGGGACGGGACAACCGCACCTGCGCCTTCCGGCTCGTCGGCCACGGCGCCTCCCTGCGGCTGGAGAACCGGATCCCCGGCGGCGACGTGAACCCCTACCTCGCCACGGCCGCCGTCGTCGCCGCCGGGCTGACGGGGATCGAGGAGGGCCTCGAGCTCGAGCCGGCGTTCGAGGGCAACGCCTACGACGACCCGGACGCCGACCACGTGCCGACCAGCCTGGGCGAGGCGCTCGACCTGTGGCGGGACAGCGACTTCGCACGCGCTACCTTCGGCGACGACGTGGTGGACCACTACGCCAACATGGCCGCCGTGGAACTTGCCGCCTTCAACAGGTCGGTCACCGACTGGGAGCGCTTCCGGGGGTTCGAGCGGCTGTGAGCAGCACGTCCTACGACGTCGTCAACCCGGCTACAGAAGAGATCGTCAGCACCGTCCCCCTGGCGGACGTCGAGGACGCCGACGCCGCCGTCGCCCGCGCCCGGCGCGCCTTCGACACGTGGCGGCACGTCGCGCCGGCCGACCGCGGGCGGCTGCTCCGCCGGTTCGCCGAGGTCGTCGACGCGCACGTCGAGGAGCTGGCGCGGCTGGAGGTGCGCAACTCCGGCCACACGATCGGCAACGCCCGCTGGGAGGCCGGCAACGTCCGCGACGTGCTGACCTACTACAGCGCGGCTCCGGAGCGGCTGTTCGGCCGGCAGATCCCGGTCGCCGGCGGCGTCGACCTCACCTTCCACGAGCCGCTCGGCGTCGTCGGCGCGATCGTGCCGTGGAACTTCCCGATGCCCATCGCCGGCTGGGCGTTCGCCCCCGCCCTGGCCGCCGGGAACACCGTCGTCCTCAAGCCGGCCGAGCTCACCCCCCTCACCGCGATCCGGCTCGCGGAGCTGGCCCTGGAGGCCGGCCTCCCCGACGACGTCTTCACCGTCCTGCCGGGCAAGGGCTCGGTCGTCGGCCGGCGGCTGGTCGAGCACCCCGACGTCCGCAAGATCGTGTTCACCGGCTCCACCGAGGTGGGCAAGGGCGTGATGGCCGGCTGCGCCGACCGGGTCAAGCGGGTGACCCTGGAGCTCGGCGGCAAGAGCGCCAACGTCGTCTTCGCGGACGCCGCCCTGGAGAAGGCCGCGGCAGCGGCGCCCTACGCCGTCTTCGACAACGCCGGGCAGGACTGCTGCGCCCGCTCGCGGATCCTCGTCCAGCGGTCGGCCTACGACCGGTTCCTCGAGCTGCTCGAGCCGGCGGTCCAGGGCCTCCGCGTCGAGGACCCGGCGCTCGACACGGCGGAGATGGGCCCGCTGATCAGCCGCACCCAGTGGGACCGCGTCGCCTCCTACGTGCCGGACGGCGCACCGGTCGCCTTCCGCGGCAGCGTGCCCGACGGCCCCGGGTTCTGGTTCCCCCCGACCGTGCTCGCCCCGGTGGACCCGGCCGACCGCGCGGTCACCGAGGAGATCTTCGGCCCGGTCGTCGCCGTCGTCCCGTTCGAGGACGAGGGAGATGCGATCCGCATCGCCAACGAGGGCGAGTACGGGCTGTCCGGCTCGATCTGGACCCGCGACCTCGGGCGGGCGCTGCGGGTCTCCCGCGGCATCGAGGCAGGCAACCTGTCGGTCAACAGCAACTCGTCGGTGCGGTACTCGACGCCGTTCGGGGGCTTCAAGCAGTCGGGGCTCGGCCGCGAGCTGGGTCCGGACGCGCTGCACTCGTTCACGGACGAGAAGAACGTCTTCATCGCGACGGAAGGATGACCGTGGCTGGACCGACGGTGCGCCGGCTGGAAGACCGGGTGGCGGTCGTGACCGGGGGCGCCAGCGGCATCGGGCTGGCCACGGCCCGGCGGTTCGCGTCCGAGGGCGCGCACGTCGTCGTCGGTGACGTGGAGCCGGTCAGCGGCAAGGCCGCGGCCGAGGAGGTCGGCGGGCTGTTCGTCCAGGTCGACGTCACCTCCCCCGAGCAGGTGGACACCCTGTTCCAGGCGGCGGTCGACACGTACGGCGGGTTGGACGTCGCGTTCAACAACGCGGGCATCTCACCGCCGGACGACGACTCGATCCTGGTCACCGGGCTGGACGCCTGGCGCCGCGTGCAGGAGGTGAACCTCACGTCCGTGTACCTCTGCTGCAAGGCGGCCATCCCCCACATGCAGGCTCGCGGGCGCGGCTCGATCATCAACACCGCCTCGTTCGTCGCCCGCATGGGCGCGGCGACGTCGCAGATCTCCTACACGGCGTCGAAGGGCGGCGTCCTGGCGATGTCCCGCGAGCTCGGGGTGCAGTTCGCCCGGGAGGGCATCCGGGTCAACGCGCTGTCGCCGGGACCGGTGAACACCCCCCTCCTGCGGGAGCTGTTCGCCAAGGACCCCGAGCGCGCCGCCCGCCGGCTGGTGCACATCCCGATGGGCCGGTTCGCCGAGCCCGAGGAGATCGCCGCCGCCGTCGCGTTCCTCGCGTCGGACGACTCCTCGTTCCTGACCGCCTCGGAGTTCCTCGTCGACGGCGGGATCAGCGGGGCCTACGTCACGCCGCTCTGACCCGCCGTCACCGGTGAACCGGAGAGGCCCAGAACCGGAGCGATTCCGGGCCTCTCCGGTTCGGTGCCGGACGGCCGTCGACGAGTCGAGAAGTCGAATTGTCGACATAAATCACCAAACGGACGGGACGGTTTCGCTCGGATCTGCCGGAGCCAACCGCGCGGGGAACTCCGTAACGTCACTGACAGCAGCCAGTCAGTACCGGTCAGTCATTCCGGTGCACCGCGCAGTACCTCCCGAGGAGCTTCCCGTGTCTTCCTTCTCCCGCCCGTTCCTGACGCTCCTGACCGACTCGTCGGCCACGCCGGCGCCCGAGCCGGTGCCGGCGTCGTTCGACGCCTTCGCCGCGGCCGCCGACGGGTGGCGGCTGGACGCGCTCTGCGCCGAGACCGACCCCGAGGCATTCTTCCCGGAGAAGGGCGGCTCCACCCGCGAGGCCAAGCGCGTCTGCACCGGGTGCGACGTCCGCGCCGAGTGCCTGGAGTACGCGCTGGCCAACGACGAGCGGTTCGGCATCTGGGGTGGCCTGTCGGAGCGCGAGCGGCGCCGCCTCCGCCTGATGCGCCGCGAGACCCTCAGCGCCTGAGCGAAGTTCCCGCGGCCGTAGAGGCCCCGACGGTGCGTGTTCCGGAGGAGCATGCGCCGGGTGGACCTGCTCACGGTCCCTGAGGATCGAGCCCCCGCTGACACCGTCCCCCCACCGGGGAGACGGCGGTCGGTCCTCTATCGCCCCCGGCGGAAGCCGTTCCGCTACACCCTGCCCGGGCTCGCGGGGGCGGCGGTCTTCCTCTGCCTGTCGCTCTTCCCGTCGCTGCTGCCCCGCACCGGTCTGGTCCAGGGGCTGATCAGCGGGATCACCGCGGCGTTCGGCTACGCGGTCGGGGTCGTGCTGGCCGCAGTGTGGTGCGCCGTCGTCGACCGCGACCACCGGCCCCCCCGGCGCCGCTCATGGCTCCTCCTCGGCGCGGTGGCCGCCGCGGGCTACGTCGCCGCGACCGTCTACGGCCGGTACTGGCAGGCCCGCATCCGGGACCTGATGGACGCCCCACCGGACAGCGCGAAGTCCCTGATCGTGATCCCCGCGGTCGCCCTCGTCGTCTTCGTCCTGCTGGTCGCCCTGTCCCGTGGGCTGCGACGCCTCTACCGGTCCATCGCGGTCCTGCTCGACCGGTGGATCGGCCACCGCGCCGCGCGGGCAGTCGGCTGGGTCGTGGTGGTCGTCGGCCTGGCGCTCCTGCTCAGCGGGGTCGTGCGCGACCAGCTGGTGGCCGCCGCCGACAAGGCGTTCGCCCTGCGCAACGACAAGACGAACGAGGGGGCCGTCGAGCCGACCGTCGGAACCCGGTCGGGCGGGCCGGATTCGCTGATCCCCTGGGAGTCCCTCGGCCGCGAGGGACGCGACTTCATCGGGACCGGCCCCTCGGCGGCTGACATCGCCGACTTCACGGGAGGAACCGCCCAGGAGCCGGTCCGGGTCTACGCGGGCCTGGACTCAGCCCCCACTGCGGAGGCGCGCGCCCAGGTGGCCGTCGACGACCTCGTCCGGGCGGGCGGCTTCGACCGCAGTCTCCTCGTGGTCGTGACCACGACGGGGTCGGGCTGGGTGGACCCTGGTTCGGTGGACACCGTGGAGTACCTGGCGGGAGGGGACAGCGCCACCGTCGCGATGCAGTACTCCTACCTCCCGTCGGTGCTGTCCTACCTCGTCGACCAGCAGCGGGCCCGCGAGGCCGGCCGGGAGCTCTTCGACGCGGTGTACGACCGATGGTCGAAGCGGCCGCTCGACGACCGCCCGCGCCTCGTCGTCGCGGGCGAGAGCCTCGGCTCCTTCGGCGGCGAGACGGCGTTCAGCGGCGAGTACGACCTGCGCAACCGGACCGCCGGGGCCGTCTTCGCCGGTCCGCCGAACTTCAACACGCTGTTCCGCGAGTTCGTCGACGACCGGGACGAGGGCAGCCGCGAGGTCCAGCCGGAGTACCGGGACGGCCGCACCGTGCGGTTCACCGACGACCCGTCGTCCGCGATCCCACCCAGGGGGGAACCGTGGGACGGCTCCCGCGTGCTCTACCTGCTGCACCCGTCCGACCCGATCGTGCTGTGGAGCTGGGAGCTCCTGTACGCCCGCCCGGACTGGCTGGAGGAGGCCCCGGGGGACGACGTCGTCGACGTGGTCAAGTGGATCCCGTTCGTCACCTTCTGGCAGGTGACCGCGGACATGCCGTTCGCAGGCAACGTGCCGGACGGGCACGGGCACGTCTACACGACCCAGTACGTCGACGCCTGGGCATCCGTGCTCCAGCCCCCGGGCTGGACCGACCGCGACTCCGACCGGCTGCGCGCCGTCCTCACCGGCGACTGATCGTCAGGAGAGCCGGATCGCCACGGCCGCGGCGACGGTGCCCAGCGAGTTCGTCGCCAGGTGCAGCAGCACGGGAGCGAGCAGGCTGCCGCTGCGCACGCGCAGCCACGTGAAGAGGATGCCGGCGGCGGCCGTCCCCGCACAGGCCAGCAGGACGGCGGCCGGGACGGCGACCCCGTCGACGACGTCGTTGGCCTCCAGCGCGGCGAGCGTCGGGCGGACGTGCCAGATCCCGAAGAGCGCCGACGAGGCGACCGCGGCCCACGACAGCGGGACCAGCCGGACGAGGGCGGCGAGCAGGACGCCCCGGAAGGCGACCTCCTCCCACAGCACCGTGCCGAAGGGGACGCGGACGAGGACCTGGTAGGCGATCTCGCCGCCGTCCAGGGCCTCGACCCGCGCATCGGTCAGGAGCGGGCGCAGCGCGGGAACGGCCACGGCGACGGCGAGACCCGCCGCGACTGCTCCGGCGCAGGCGCCGCCCCACCGCAGCCCGGCCGGCAGCGTGCGCCGCGCCAGACCCAGGTCGTCCCAGGTCAGGCCGGTCGACCGGGCGCCGGCCAGCAGTACCGCGGCGGCACCGAGATTGGCCACCACGTAGGACGCCGGATATCCCGGGAGCCGGGTGACGACCAGGTTGTTCCACGCGGCCAGGACGGTCACCAGACCGCCGGTGAATCCCAGGAGTCTGCGCCGGCCGACTGCCCGGTCGCTCACCGCGGCATCGGGTCAGGGCGTCGATCGGACGGGTACCGGGAGGCGCTCGGCGTCATCCCCTCTCGGAGCACCTCTCCGCGCCGCCCACCAGCCGTACGCACCCGTGAGCACGATCGCGACGAGGAAGAGGAAGTAGATCCACAGCCGCGCGTCGTGCCGGCTGATCTGCGGCCAGTACCAGGCCACCGCGACGAACTGGAACACGCCGAAGGCCGTGTAGGTCACGCCGGACACGAACAGCCGGCCGAGGTCGCCCTGGCGGATGACCAGGGCCGCGGCGACGCCGAGGGCGATGAGCCAGGAGCCGACGATCTGCGCGCTGAGCGGGGTCAGCTCCCACGGCCAGAAGTTCGCGGCGGGCTCGGGTTCCCGCTGGTGGTGCACGGTCATGCCGCCGCCGAACAGCACCACTCCGGCGGTGAACATCACCGCCCCCTCGAGGGTCAGCACCACCGTCAGCCAGTCCGGCATCGGCCGCCGCACCGGAGCGGGCCTCATCCTCCGCCGCTCCTCGCGGATCACCACCAGGAGGCAGGCCAGCGGGACGACGAGGTAGACGCCCAGCCACACCCACGCCGCGACCCGGGCGAACGGGCCGCCGTCGACCAGGTGCAGCCGGTGCAGGTGGATGCCCGTCGCGACGGCGGTGAGGACCGTGAACACGGTGACGGTGAGGACGGGGACCCGGATCCGGCTCCAGTCCGGCTGCCGGAGGGAGGCGACCGCGAGCACGAAGCCGGCGCCGTACGCGGCGCCGAGGAACGCCGCGGTCAGTTCCGTCCGGATCGACCAGGCCCAGTAGCGGTCGGCGACGTCGGCGAGCACCAGCAGCTGGAAGACCGCGAGAGCCGTGAGCGCCGCGAAGGCGACGAGCAGCCACCGGGTGCCGGTCAGCACGCCGTCCTGGGTGGGCCGGGTCTCCGTCTCGACGGGAACCATCACTGCCGTCCTGGTCGCTCTGCTCGCGCGCGAGCACGTGTCGCCGGGATTCGGGGTTCTCGGCGATGTCGAGAGTCGTCCTCTCCCGCCGTCCCGACAAGTGTCTTCCGGTCCTCGACCGCACCGGCCGGGCGTCAGCCGGCGTCCGCCCAGGACCCGACGACGGCGACGTCGAGCGGGAAGTCCACGGGGAAGGCGCCGAACAGCAGCCGGCCCGCCTCCGCCGCGGCCCGGTGGACGGCCGCCACCACCTCGCCGGCGAGGTGCTCGGGCGTGTGCACGACCACCTCGTCGTGCAGGAAGAACACCAGGTGCGGACGTTCCTCGACCGTGCCGGCGCCCAGCCGCCACAGCCGGTTGCGGAGGTCGGCCAGCCAGCACAGGGCCCACTCCGCACCGGTGCCCTGGACGACGAAGTTGCGGGTGAACCGGCCCCAGGCCCGGCGGTGGCGGTCCCGGTCCTCGGCCGACTCCCCGGCGTCGGGCGGTTCGCCTGGCTCGTCGGGCTGCTCCGCCCGGCCGCGGGGTACAGGGGAACCCCGGCCGAGCAGGGTGTGGACCACCTCGCCCCGCTCCCCCGCCCGGGCGGCCTCCTCGACCAGCCCGATGGCCCGGGGATACCGGCGCGTCAGGCCGGGCATCATGCGCCCGCTCTCGCCGCGTGTCGCGCCGTACATCGCGCCCAGCATGCCCGCCTTCGCGTCCGCCCTGGTCGCAACGGCGCCGGCGGCGACCATGCCGGCGTAGAGGTCGGTCGACCGCGCCGCCTCCGCCATGGCCTCGTCCCGGCTCATCCCGGCCAGCACCCGCGGCTCCAGTTGGGCGACGTCCGCGACGACGAACCGCCAGCCGTCGTCGGCCACGGCCGCCGGGCGCACCTGGGCAGGCACCGACAGCGCGCCGCCGCCGTTGGAGGCCCACCGTCCGGTCACGACGCCGCCCGGCAGGAAGTACGAGCGGAACCGGCCCTCGCGCACCCAGCTGTCCAGCCAGTTCCAGCCGTTGGCCTGCAGCAGGCGGGAGAGCTTCTTGTACTCGAGCAAGGCCGGGATGCCCGGGTGCTCCAGCTGCTCGAGCGTCCAGGAGCGCGTGTCGCCGACCGGCAGTCCCGAGGCCTGCAGAGCCCGCAGCAGGCTCCCCGGTGAGTCGGGGTTCAGATCAGGGGCGGCGAACGCCCCACGGATCTCGGTGAGCAGCCGCTCGAGGGTCGCCGGCCGGGAACCCCCCGGCGGGCGCGGACCCAGGAGCTCGGTCAGCAGGCGCTCGTGCACGTCGGCCCGCCACGGCAGCCCGGCGAACGTCATCTCGGCGGCCACCAGCGCACCGGAGTTCTCCGCGGCCAGCAGCAGTCCGAGGCGCCCCCGCTCCGCCGCGGCCGCGAGCGCCGCCAGCTGCCGGCCGTGCTCGGCGACCGGGTCGAGCAGGTCCGCCGGGTCGTCGAGCGGGAAGAGTGCCGGGTCGGCGGCGGTGACCGGCTGCAGGCGGTCCCATCCCGCGGTGTCCTCGCCGGTGAGCAGGCCCTGGTCGACGAAGGGGGACCGCCGGAGGACGGCGTGGCTGAGCCTCAGGTCCCAGCACCGCTCCACCCGGACGCCGGCCTCCAGCAGCGCCGGGTACCAGCGGGTGGTGTCGTCCCACACCCAGCGGACCGCGGCTCCCTCTCGCTCCCGGACGACGTCGGCGAGGACGGCGGCCGGGACGACGGTGACGCGGTCCTCCGCACCGTCGTCGTCGCACTCGCGCAGCTCGACGGCGTCCCCGCCGCGGCGCACGAGCACGACCCGGTCCACGCCGGCAGTCTCGCCGACGGGTCCGACACACTGCTCCCGTGACCACGACACCGGCGGGGCGCGGCATCGTCCGCCTGCTCAACACGGCCGACGGACGGGCGCTGTGCCTCGCCGGTGAGGTCGACGCGGACGCCGTCGACGCCTTCCTCCGGCGCTACGGCCGCGAACCGGTGCGCGTCGATCGCATCGACGCCGGCTCGGTCACGTGGCTGTCGGAACCGGCGGTCGACCTCGTCCTCGACCATCTCGACGCGGCCGGCCGCGCCGGGCGGCCGGTGGCGTGCAGCGGCCCTCCGCAGGTGCGCCGGCTGCTCGCCGGCGGGCATGCTTCCCGGACCGTCCCGACCGAGGAGGGGCCCGCACACCCGTGGACATGAAACTCGAGCTCGTGCCGGTCCCCGTGGCCGACGTCGACCGGGCGAAGGCGTTCTACGCCGAGAAGCTGGGCTTCGCCATCGACGTCGACGTCCGGCCCAGGGAGGGCATGCGGGTCGTCCAGCTCACGCCGCCCGGCTCCGCGTGCTCGATCGTCGTCGGCACGGGGCTCGGCGGGATCTCGGCGGCCGCCGCCGGGTCCGTACGCGGCCTGCACCTCGTGGTCGCCGACATCGAGGCCGCCCGCGCCGAGCTCCGCAGCCGGGGAGTGGACGTCGGGGAGATCGACGACGTCGGCGGCGGCGTGCGGTACGCCTCGATCACCGACCCCGACGGCAACACCCTGCTGCTGCAGGAGATGGCGTGGCGGACCGGCGAGGCGTTCTGACTCGTCAGGGCCGCCACTCGGGGCGGTAGTCGGAATGGTCGGCGTAGGGCACGGCCAGCAGCGCGAGCGTGAGCGCGGCCAGCTGGTGCTGGTCGTGCGGTGAGAGCAGGAAGTCGGCCATGCCGTGAGGACGCGCGCCCAGGAACGCCCGGTCGAAGCCGGAGTCCCGGCAGGCCATGACGAGCCGCCGTTTCGCCGCGCACTCGGTGATCACCCGGGCCGGGTCGTGCCGCGCGACGTGCTGCGCCACGTGCGGGTCGGGTGGCCCGGGCGCTGCGCCGTCCTCGGGTCGCCAGCGGTCCCGAACGGCCGCGGCCGCGTCGGTGGCGATCCGCTTGTCCTCGGCGATGCGGGCCAGGAGGAACTCGTCGAGGGTCGGCACCATGTCCGGCTCGAGGCCCGACTGCTCGTCCATGGCGCCATCCTGCCGTGCGCCTGGCGGGGCTGGGGCCCACCCGGCCGCCGGGGTCAGTTGAGGCCGAGCACCTTCATCGCCTGCGCGGCCATCTGCTGCTCGCCCAGCGCGTTCGGGTGCACGACGACCGGGTTGGTGCCCTGGAGCACCGGCTCGATCCAGCGGACGCCGATCGGCTGGCAGGCGTCGTGGCCCTCCGAGACCTTGTTCATGTTCACGTAGGTGACGCCGGTCGCCGCGGCAGCGCGCTTCACTGCGTCGTTCAGGGTCGTCTGGATGCCGCGGAGATAGGGGACGTCGCCCTCGGCCACCGGCATGCGGTCGAAGCAACCGCCGGTCCGGGGCAGGATCCAGGGGTACCCGAGGATGGCGACCTCCGCGTCCGGCGCCGCCGCCCGGACCGCCTGCAGCGCCTTCACCAGCGACGGGTAGGTCGTCCCGCGGACGGTGTCCTCGAACGAGGAGCCGTACCGGTCCTTGCAGGGGCTGCCCTGGCCGAGCGTCGAGACGCCGGCCTGGCCGCACTGGAGGAGCGAGTTGATGAAGACGCCGCTGTCGTTGCCGCCGATGGTCATGGTGATGAGCTCGGCGTCGGGGCCCACCGCTTCGAGCTGGGGCGCCACACCGTCGTACTGCGGCTCGAAGTAGTCGCCGGTGTCGGCGCCGCCGCAGGTCACGTCGGTGAGCTGCGCGCCGGTCGCGGCCGCGATCAGGTGTGGATAGTTGCCCGTCGACCGGAGGCACTGCGGAGCAGCCGTCGGGTCGGGCGGGAGGACGCCGGAGGCGGCGCTGTAGGAGTCGCCGAGAGCGACGTACCGCAGCGGCTCGGTCGCCTGGGACGCCGGGGCGCCCAGCAGGGCGAACAGCAGGGCGGCGAGGACACACGCGGCAAGACGTCGCACTGGGTTCTCCATCGGTCCGTCGGGTTACTGGCCGGTACAACGGCCGATGACGGCCGGGGTTACGGCCCGTTCTCCTGCCGACAGCCCGCCCGTCGGTCAGGATGACGGCCGTGCCGGACGTCGACCTCTCCGGACCCAGCGCGCGACGCGGGGGCTCCGAGCCGCTGAAGGCCTACCTCGCCGTCCCTGACGGCGACGGTCCCTGGCCGGGCGTGGTGGTGCTCCACGAGATCTTCGGCATGGACAGGGTCACCCGCGCCAACGCCGACCGGCTCGCGCGGGCCGGCTACCTGGCCCTCGCCGTCGACCTGTTCAGCCAGGGCGGCGCGCGCCGGTGCCTCGTCCCGACGATCCGGGCGATGTCGGCCGGCGAGGGCCGCGCGTACACCGACATCGAGACGGCCCGCACCTGGCTCGGCGCCGACCCGCGGTGCACCGGCAGGGTCGGCGTCATCGGCTTCTGCCTCGGTGGGGGCTTCGCCCTCATGACCGCCGACTCGGGCTTCGACGTCGCGTCGGCGAACTACGGCCACCTTCCGCCGGACCCGGAGGCCACGCTGGCCGGCGCCTGCCCGATCGTCGCAAGTTTCGGCGGCCGCGACCGGACCCTCCGCGGCGCCGCGGCCCGCCTGGAGACGGCGCTGACCCAGGTGGGCGTCGTCCACGACGTGAAGGAGTACCCCACCGCTGGGCACGCGTTCTGCACCCCGGCGGAGGCGTTCCCCCGGCCGGTGCGCCCGGTCCTCCGGGTCGCGGGCATCGGCGCCGACCCGGCGGCGGCCGCGGACGCCTGGCGGCGCATCGAGTCCTTCTTCGCCGAACACCTCGCCTGACCGGCGCGCGACCGTCCCCAGCCCCGGCGGAGGCGGCGTAGCGTGCCCGCGTGGCGCTGCCCACCCGCATGCACCGGTCGGCTCCGGGGACGACGTGATGGACGCCGAGGAACTCCGCGGGCTGGGTCTCTTCGAGGGGACGCACGACGTCCTGCTGCGCGACCTGTCCGCCCCCGGCACCGAGGTGCGCTTCGTGCCGGGGCAGGAGGTCTTCGTCGAGGGTCGGCCCGCCGACTTCTGGTGGGTGCTGCTGGAGGGACGCGTCGACCTGGTCCGCCACGTGGGACGGGAGGAGCGGCACCTCGCCGTCATGGAGGTGCCGGGGCAGTGGGCCGGCGGCTTCCGCGCCTGGGACGAGCACGGCGCCTACCTCGCGACGGCCCGCGCGTCGACGGCCGGCCGCTTCTTCTGCGTGTCCGCCGAGGCGTTGCGGGACTGCGCGACGACCTGGTTCCCCCTCGGCGTGCACTTCATCAAGGGGCTGTTCGGCACGGTGCGCAGCGTCGAGTCCACCACCCGGCAGAAGGAGGCCCTGATCGCGCTCGGCACCCTGGCCGCTGGTCTCGCGCACCAGCTCAACAACCCCGCTGCGGCCGCGACCCGGGCCGCCCACGGCCTCGCGGAGTCGAGCGCCGCCACGCTGACCTCGCTCCGGCGGCTGGCCACGGACGCGGTCTCCGCGGAGCAGTTCACCCGACTCGACGCACTCCGGCTGGCGATCACTCCCCGGCTCGCCCCCGCCGATCCGATGGAGGTCGCCGACCGCGAGGCCGCGGTCGCGGACTGGCTCGTCGCGCACGGGGTCCGGCACCCGTGGGGAACCGCCGCCCCCCTGGCCCGGGCCGGTGCCGACGCCGCCTGGTGCGACCAGGTGGCCTGGGTGCTGGCCGGCACCGCGCTCGAGCCCGGCCTGGAGTGGGTGGCGAGCACCCTCACCACGGCGAGTCTGCTGGAGCAGGTCACGGAGTCCACCCGGCGCATCTCCGACCTGGTCGCCGCGGCGAAGTCCTACTCCCAGCTCGATCGGGCGTCCATGCAGTGGACCGACGTCTCCGAGGGGCTGGAGAGCACGCTCATGATGCTGGCGGACCGGATCCCGCCGGGGGTACGGGTCGTGCGCGACTTCGGTGCGGACCTCCCCCGGATCCAGGCTGCGGCGGCCGAGCTCAACCAGGTGTGGACGCACCTCGTGGACAACGCCCTCCGCGCGATGGCGGCGCCGGGGACCCTGCGCGTCTCGACCCGGGCCGACGGCCCGGGAGGTGTCCTCGTCGAGATCGGCGACACGGGTGCCGGGATGACCCCCGAGGTCCGCATGCACGCCTTCGACCCGTTCTTCACGACCAGGGCCGTCGGGGACGGCGTCGGCCTCGGGCTCGACATCGCCCGCCGCATCGTCGAGGAGCACCGGGGGGAGATCTCGATCGACGCGGCGCCGGGCGAGACGGTGCTGCGGGTCCGGCTCCCGTCCGGTCGCTGACCGCGCCGGCCGTCGCTGGCACGATGGGTCGGTGCTGCTCAGCGACGTCCTCGGGGTCTCGACAGCCGTCGCGGCCACGCGGTCGCGGACGGCCAAGGCCACGGCCATCGCCGACCTCCTCCGCCGGGCAGGCACGGACGAGGTCGGGCCGGTCACCGCGTGGCTGTCGGGCGAGACGCGCCAGGGCCGGCTGGGCGTCGGCTGGCGCACGCTGTCGCGGATGGCCGGCACGCCCGCCGCCGAGCCCTCGCTGACCGTCCCCGCCGTCGACCACGCGCTCACCGAGCTCGCCGGTACGGCCGGCACCGGTTCCGCGGCCCGCCGCGAGTCGGTCCTCGCGGCGCTGCTCTCGGCTGCCACCGCCGAGGAGCAGCACTTCCTGGTCCGGCTGCTCACCGGCGAGCTCCGGCAGGGCGCCTTGGAGGGCGTGATGCTCGACGCGGTGGCTGCGGCCGCCGACGTCCCGGCGGCGAGCGTGCGGCGGGCGTTCATGCTCTCCGGCCGGCTCCCGGAGACCGCCGCCGCCGCACTGACCGGCGGGGTCGCGGCCCTCGACGCGACCCGCCTGCAGGTCGGCCGCCCGGTCCGCCCGATGCTGGCCAGCCCCGGCTCCTCGCTCGACGCCGCGCTCGCCGACCTCGGCACGGACGTGACGGTGGAGTTCAAGCTCGACGGCGCCCGCATCCAGGTGCACCGGGACGGCGACGTCGTCCGGGTGTGGACGCGGACGCTGCGGGAGGTGACCGACGGCGTGCCGGAGCTGGTCGACCGCGTCCGGGCCCTGCCGTGCCGGACCGCCGTCCTCGACGGCGAGACCCTCGCGCTGGACGACGACGGCCGCCCGCGCGCGTTCCAGGACACCATGAGCCGCTTCGGCAGCGACACTGCAGAGGAAGGCGTGCTGCTCAGCCCCTTCTTCTTCGACCTGCTGCACGTCGACGGCCGCGACCTGCTCGACGAGCCGCTGTCCGTCCGCCTCGACGCGCTGGCCGAGCTGCTCGCCGCCGAGGAGCACGCGCCCCTGCGGATGCCGGGCATCCGCGGCCCGGACCCCGCCCGGGCCGCGGACGTGCTGGAGGGGGCTCTCGCGGCCGGCCACGAGGGCGTCGTCGTCAAGGCGCTCGACGCCCCGTACGCGGCGGGACGGCGCGGCAAGGCGTGGCAGAAGGTGAAGCCCGTCCACACCCTGGACCTGGTGGTCATCGGTGCGGAGTGGGGCTACGGCCGCCGCTCGGGGAAGCTCTCCAACATCCACGTCGGTGCCCGTGACCCCGACGGCGGCGAGCCCGTCATGGTGGGCAAGACCTTCAAGGGCATGACCGACCAACTGCTGGAATGGCAGACGGAGACGTTTCCCGGGCACGCCCGGGAGCACCACGACTGGGGCGTGCTCCTGCGGCCGGAACTGGTCGTCGAGATCGCCCTGGACGGCGCCCAGCGCAGCACCCGCTACCCGGGCGGTGTGGCCCTGCGGTTCGCCCGCGTGCTGCGGTACCGGCCGGACAAGACGCCGGAGGACGCCGACAGCATCGAGGCCGTGCGCGCCCTGCTCGCCGGCGGCTGAGACCCGGATCGCAGCGATGCCCTCAGGTCATGTGTAGCAGAATTCCCGCCTCCTCATGAGGCCGAAGAATTCGATCTATGGTTCCGGACCTCAGATCGGAGCTGATGCGCGTGCCCCCCTTTCCCACCAGCGCCTTCCACCTCCCCGCCCACCTCGCCGCCAAGGCCGATCCGGTCCTGATCGGCACCGACGAACGGCACTTCGCCGCGATCGCCCAGAGCCTCGCGCAGTCGATCGCCGACCTCACCGACCGCCTCGACGCCGAGCGCAGGGCGGCCGGGGGCATCGGCCAGGAGGCCCTCGACCGGGACCTCGAGATCCACCGCCTGACCGCCCGCCTGCGCACCCTGCGCCGCTTCGGTCTGGACCTCTCCCTCGGACGGATCGTCTCCGCGGACGACCCCGAGCCGCTGTACATCGGGCGGCTCGGCCTCACCGACAGTTCGGGTCATCAGCTGCTGCTCGACTGGCGTCTGCCGGGGGCCGAGCCCTTCTTCGGCGCCACCCACGCCAACCCGATGGGCCTGGTGAGCCGCCGCAGGTACCGCTGGACCCGCGGCCGGATCACCGACTACTGGGACGAGGTGTTCACCCCGGACGGGCTCGAGAGCAACGCAGCGCTCGACGACCAGTCCGCCTTCATCGCCAGCCTCGGCGCCAACCGCTCGGCCCGGATGCGCGACGTCCTCGGCACGATCCAGTCCGACCAGGACGCCGTCATCCGCGCCGGATCGCGGGGCGCGCTCGTCGTGGACGGCGGCCCGGGGACCGGCAAGACCGTCGTGGCCCTGCACCGCACCGCCTACCTCCTCTACGCCGACCCCCGTCTCGGCCACCACCGGGGCGGCGTCCTGTTCGTCGGCCCGAGCGAGCCCTACCTCGCCTACGTCTCCGACGTCCTCCCCAGCCTCGGCGAGGAGGGCGTGCGGACCTGCACCCTGCGCGACCTCGTCCCCGAGGGGGCCGCGGCCGGCCCCGAGACCGACCCGGAGGTGGCCCGTCTGAAGTCCGCCATGGACGTCGGAGCAGCCGTCGAGGCGGCCGTCCGGTTCTACGAGGAGCCGCCCGCCGGGGGCATGACGGTCGGGACCGACGCCTCGGACGTCCGGCTGACCGCCGACGACTGGGCCGAGGCCTTCCAGACGCCGGACCCCGGCACCCCGCACAACGAGGCGCGTGACCGGGCCTGGGAGGCGCTGCTCGACATCCTGGTCGACAACTCCGACGGCGACGAGGACGACGAACTGCTCCGGAAGTCGCTGCAGCAGAACCGGGAGCTGCTGGCGACGTTCAACCGGGCGTGGCCGCTGCTGGAGGCCACCGACGTCGTGGGGGACCTGTGGTCGGTGCCCGCCTACCTGCGCAGGTGCGCCCCCGGGCTGGGGCCCGAGGACGTCCGGAGGCTGCAGCGCGACGATCCGCAGGACTGGACGATCTCCGACCTGCCGTTCCTGGACGCGGCGCGGCAACGGCTCGGCGACCCGGAGACGTCGCGGCGGCGGCGCCGGCAGGAGGCGGCCGCCGCCGCCGAGCGGGAGCGCATGGCCGGCGTCATCGACGAGCTGATCGCGGCCGACGACTCCGAGCTGCTCCTGATGACGACCCTGCGCCACCAGGACCTGCGGGACGCCCTGGTGGACGAGGCCGCGCTGCCCACGGCGGACCCCGACGTGCTCGCCGGTCCCTTCGCGCACGTCGTCGTGGACGAGGCCCAGGAGCTGACCGACGCCGAGTGGCAGATGCTGCTGCTGCGCTGCCCGTCCCGCAGCTTCACCATCGTCGGGGACCGGGCCCAGGCACGGCACGGCTTCCTCGAGTCGTGGCAGGAACGGCTCGGGCGGATCGGGATCGACGAGGTCGGCCTCGCCTCGCTCACCATCAACTACCGGACGCCGGAGGAGGTGATGGCCGAGGCGGAGCCGGTCATCCGGGCGGCGCTCCCCGACGCCAACGTGCCGACCTCCATCCGCAGCAGCGGCACCCCCGTCGTCCACGGGGTCGTGTCCGACCGGGACGCGATCCTCGACGCCTGGCTCGCCGAGCACAGCGAGGGCATCGCCTGTGTCATCGGCGATCCCACCTTCCCGGCGACCGCCCGCGTCCGTTCGATGACCCCCGAGCTCGCCAAGGGGCTCGAGTTCGACCTGGTCGTCCTCGTCGATCCCGAGGAGTTCGGGACCGGCATCGAGGGAGCGGTCGACCGGTACGTCGCGATGACGAGGGCGACCCAGCGTCTCGTCGTCCTCACGAGCTCCTGACGTGGAAGGTGCCTCCGGGGAAATGGCACCGAGGGGGTCAGAGCGCCGTGACCTCGTAGGTGTGCCCCGCGGCCCGGAGCCGCTCGACGAGGACCTCGCCCATGGCCGTGGCCGGCGTCAGCGAGCCGGCGGCGTCGGGCAGCCGGTCGCCGTCCAGGGCCAGCGACAGGGCGCTCTCGCCCAGCATGACCGCCGTCGCGGCGTACCCCGGGTCGCCCTGCCCCGCGACGACCGCGCGGTAGCGCCGGCCGTCCTCGGTGCCGGCCTCGAGCGCCGACGTGAACCACCCGTTCCGGCGGGCCTCCTCGCTGGGGCCGTCGCCCGGCGCCGGGAGGAAGCGGTCGAGCAGTGCCCGGGTGGGCGGGAAGGCCATCGCGGCCAGGGCACCGAGCAGCCCGCCGGTGACCCCGGCCGCCGTGATGGCACCCACGGGTCCGCGCCCGGCGCCCATGACCTCGCCGTAGCTCAGCCCCCGCCCGTACGCCCAGCCCTGCAGCGCGTTGCTGCGCCGGACGATGCGGGTGTTGATCGACGCCATCACGAACGGTGCCGTCCACCGACCGTCGGGCAGGCGCGCGGGAGGTCCGGCGTCCGACGGCTGGCGGGTGTCCGGCTCGGCGTCCCGGTCGGGGCTGAGCGAGAACGGGTCGCCCAGCACCCGGCGCAGCGACCGGTCGCCCACCATCTCCTCCAGCTGCACGCGCATCGAGTCGATGGTGCCGCCGCTGAAACCGCCGCGGAGGTTCGCCACCAGGCGGACGTCGCACAGGCCGCCGGCGCCGTCGGCCTGTGCCCGCCGCGCCAGGATGAGGACGCCGAGGTCCGAGGGGATCGAGTCGTAGCCGCAGGAGTGGACGATCCGGGCGCCGGTGTCCTTCGCGACGGCGTCGGTGCGGGCGATCGCGTCGCGGACGAACAGGACCTCGCCGGTGAGGTCGGCGTAGTGGGTGCCGGCCCGGGCGCACGCCTCGACGACCGGCAGGCCGTACCGCGCGTAGGGACCCACGGTCGTCGCCACCACCCGGGTGGACTCGGCCATCGCCCTCAGGGACGCCGGATCGCCGCTGTCGGCCTCGATCAGGTCCCAGTCCCGGGCGGCGGCGGGCAGCGCGGACCGGACCTCCTCCAGCCGCGCCCGGGAACGCCCGGCGAGCGCGATGCGGGTGCCGGGCGGGGCGTGCCCGGCGAGATACTCCGCGAGCAGCCTCCCGACGAAGCCGGTGGCCCCGAAGACGACGAGGTCATGGGTGCGTGCGCTGTCTGCCACCGGCGCATTCTGACCTGCCGGCACCGACCCGGGCGACGCCGGTCCCCGCTCAGGCCTCGGGCGCGGTGCGGCCCATGGAGTAGAACTCGGGGTTGGGCACCAGCGCCGCGAAATGCGCCAGCCGGTTGGACAGGGCGAAGAACGAGGTGATCATCCCGACGTCCCAGACGTCGTCCTGGGTGAGGCCGTGGGCAGTGAGCGAGGCGAGGTCGTCGGGGGTGACGGCGGCCGGCTCGGCGGCCAGCCGGGTCGCGACGGCCAGCACCGCGTGCATGCGCGGCGAGAGCGGCGCCTTCCGCCAGTCGACGGCCACCTGGTCGGCGATGTAGGGGTCCTTCGCCCGGATCCGCGCGACCGCGCCGTGGGCGACCACGCAGTAGAGGCAGTCGTTGCCGGCGCTGGTGGCCACCACGATGAGCTCCCGGTCGGCCTTCGACAGCCCGGGGGTCTCCTTGTTCATCACGCTGTCGTGCATCGCGAAGAAGGCGAGCGCCTCGTCCGGCCGCCAGGCCAGCGCGGCGAAGATGTTCGGCAGGAAACCCGACTTCTCCTCCACGACGTCGAAGCGCTCGGCGAGGTCGGCCGGCAGCTCCTCCCGCGCCGCGACGGGGAACCGGCTGATCGGTGGCTGCGTCATGCCCCCACTCTGCCAACAGCCGGGCGCACACCGGTTCCCGAGCGGCCGGCCGCGTGCTTCGCTCGGGGCGATCGTCACCGTCCCGGAAGGGGTTCCGATGCCCGTCCACCTCAACCACACGATCGTCGCCGCGCGGGACAAGCACGAGGCCGCGGGCTTCCTCAGCGAGCTGCTCGGCCGGAAACCGCCGACGACATACGGCCCGTTCGCGGTGGTCGAGCTCGACAACGACGTGTCGCTGGACTTCATGGACGACCCGGCGGTGACGCCGCGGCACTACGCCTTCCTGGTCAGCGAGGCGGAGTTCGACGAGATCTTCGGCCGCATCCGGGCGCGCGGGCTCGACTACTGGGCCGATCCCTTCGAGCGGCAGCCCGGCGAGGTCAACACCCAGGACGGCGGCCGCGGCGTCTACTGGAACGACCCCAACGGGCACAAGCTCGAGATCATCACCCGGCCCTACGGCGGCTGAGGCCCCGCAGGAGACTGGCTCCGTGCCCCGACGCTGCCCCTGCGGAACCGGACCGGGCTACGCCGAGTGCTGCGGCCGCCTCCACGACGGCACGGTGCCCGCGGCGACCCCCGAGCAGCTCATGCGCTCGCGGTACAGCGCCTTCGCCGTGGGCGATCCCGAGTACCTGCTCGCCACCTGGCACCCCTCGACCCGGCCGCGCACGCTCGACCTCGACCCCGACGTGCGCTGGACCGGTCTCGACGTCCTCGCCACCACCGGCGGGGCACTGCTCGCCGCCGAGGGGACGGTCGAGTTCCGGGCTTCCTACCGTGCCGGCGGCCGGGACGGCGCCCAGCACGAGAACAGCCGGTTCGTCCGCGTCGGCGGCCGGTGGTGCTACCTCGACGGGGTGTCCCTGGCCTGAGGGTCTCCGTCGACGTGCCAGGATCGCGCCTCGTGCGGCTGCTCGGGCGCGGGGACCTCCCCCGTGAGGTCAACGTCCTGGCCGTCATCGCCTTCGTCGTCGCGCTCGGCTTCGGCATCGTCGCGCCGGCCATACCGCTGTTCGCACGGGCCTTCGGGGTCGGGACGACGGCCATCGGGCTGGCCGTGAGCGCGTTCGCCTTCTTCCGGTTCGTGTCGGCGTTCAGCGGCGGCTCCCTCGTCGAGCGGTTCGGCGAGCGGGCCGTCCTCACCGCCGGGCTGCTCGTCGTCGCGGTCACGACCGGCCTCGCCGGGCTGGCCGGCTCGTTCCCGGTGTTCCTGGCGCTTCGTGCCGCCGGCGGGGTCGGCAGTGCGATGTTCACAGTCGCCGCCCTGTCGCTGCTGCTGCACGTGGCGCCGCCGACCCACCGCGGGCGGGCGGCGGCGCGGTGGCAGGGGGGCTTCATCCTCGGCGGCATCGCCGGTCCCGCCGCGGGCGGACTCCTGGCCGAGCTGTCGCCGCGCCTGCCGTTCTTCCTCTACGCCGGGTTCCTGCTCGTCGCGGGGGCCGTCGCCGTCCTGATGCTGGGGGCCGCACCCAAGGCCGAGGCCGAGCCGGCGGCCGGCCCCGACCTCAGCTCCGGGCCGGTCGCGCTGCGGAACGCCCTGCGCTCGCGGGCCTACATCGCGGCGCTGGTCGCCAACCTCGGCGTGGGCTGGGTGCTGTTCGGCGTCCGGAACTCGCTGGTTCCGCTCTACGTCGTCGAGGAACTGGGCCGCACCATCGCCTGGGCGGGGGCCGGTCTGCTCGTCGGCTCGCTGGCCCAGGCCCTCGGGTTGCTGCGGTCGGGGAGGCTGGTCGACGGCTGGGGCCGCCGTCCGTCGCTGCTGCTGGGCTCGGCGCTGGCCACCGGCTCGGTGCTCGTGCTCGTGCTGCCGCCGGCGATCGGTGCGTTCCTGCTGTCGATGGCCGTCTTCGGACTCGCCGCATCCCTCCTCGCCAGCGCACCCGCGGCGCTCGTCGGAGACATCAGCCCGGCGCGCGGCGGCCGGGTCGTGGCGGTCTTCCAGATGGCGGCCGACCTCGGGGCCATCGTCGGCCCGCTCGCCGCGGGGTGGCTCACCGACGTCGCGTCCTACCAGTGGGCCTTCGCGCTGAGCGCCGCGGTGCTGGCAGCGGGACTGGTCGCGGCGCTCGCACTGCCCCGCGACACGGCCGTCCGGACGGTCGCCGGCCACCGCTGAGGCCGGGGGCGCGACGCGCCCGGGCGGATTCGCACGGGTCAGATCCGCATGATTGGGTAGCGGACGAACAGCGGAACGTGACCGCTGGCCAGCGGGGGGACAACGACTGGCAAGGAGAACACGTGCTTTCCGACCGATCCCGTCCCGTGATCGAGGCGACCCTCCCGGTCGTCGCGGACAACATCGAAGAGATCGCGACCCGCTTCTACGCGCACCTGTTCGGCGAACACCCGGAGCTGCTCGACGGCACGTTCAACCGGGGCAACCAGGCCGAGAAGACCCAGCAGATGGCCCTCGCCGGATCGGTCGCCGTCTTCGCCAGCTCGCTGGTGAAGGTGCCCGAGCAGCTGCCCGAGCACCTGCTCAACCGCATCGCGCACAAGCACGCCTCCCTCGGCATCACCCCGGCCCAGTACGAGGTGGTCCACGACAACCTGTTCTGGGCGATCGTCGACGTGCTCGGGGACGCGGTCACGGCAGAGGTCGCCGCCGCCTGGGACGAGGTCTACTGGCTGATGGCGTACGCGCTGATCAACCAGGAGCGCGGCCTGTACAGCGCCCGAGGCGTGCGCCCGGAGACGGTGTGGCGCGAGTGGGAGGTCGCCGAGAAGATGGAGGAGACCGAGGACGTCGTCACGTTCCGGATGCGCCGGACCGACGACCGCCTGGTGAAGACCTCGCTGCCGGGCCAGTACGTCACCGTCCAGGTGCCGATGCCCGACGGCGTCCGCCAGCCCCGGCAGTACAGCCTCACCAAGGTCGACGACGGCGAGCACCGCCAGTTCTCGGTCAAGCGGGTCCGCGGCGGCGACCGGCCCGACGGCGAGGTGTCCAACCTGCTCTGCGACACGGTGCAGGTCGGGGACCGGCTGACGATGTCGCTGCCGTTCGGCGACGTCGTCCTCGACGACTCCCGGCCGGTGGTGTTCGCCAGCGCCGGCATCGGGATCACCCCGATGGCCGGGATGCTCTCGCACCTGACCGCGGCCGGCTCGCACCTGCCGATCACCCTGCTGCACGCCGACGTCGACGAGGCGTCCTTCGCCCTCCGGCACCAGGTCCTCGAGGACCTGCGGCAGCTGCCGGGTGCCACCGCGCACGTCTGGTACGAGCGCGGGGCGCAGAGTTCGCTGCCCCTCGAGGTGCATGCAGGAACGATGGACCTCGAGGACGTCAAGCTGCCCGACGACGCGGCCTACTACCTCTGTGGTCCGCTGCCGTTCATGCAGGCGGTCCGCAGCGCCCTCATCGACCGCGACGTGCCGGCCCGCGACATCCAGTACGAGGTCTTCGGCCCCGACCTGTGGCAGGCCGACCTGGCGACGGAGGACACGCCGGGCGCCTCCGAGCGGAGCGGCCGCCACGGCGCCTGACCGGCGCATACCTGTTCCCCTCTCCGCCCGTCCCGTCCACGGAGTCGGGCGGGGCCGGACGTCCCGATCCCCCGAGGAGGCGTGCGTGGACATCCCCGCGATGCGGGCCAACTTCGCCAGAGCGGCAGCCACCGGCGACGAGGCTCCGCTGTACTTCTACTCGCACCTGTTCCTGAGCCACCCCGAGACGCGGGCGATGTTCCCGGTCTCGATGGCCCACCAGCGCGACCGGCTGTTCGCCGCGCTCGGCGACGTGGTCGCGCGCGTCGACGACCTGGACGCGCTGGTGCCGATCCTCCAGCAGCTCGGGCGCGACCACCGCAAGTTCGGCACGCTGGCGGCGCACTACCCCGCCGTCGGGGCGAGCCTGCTGGCGACGCTCGAGCACTTCGACGACCAGTGGACCCCCGAGCTGGCCAAGAGCTGGTCGGAGGCCTACGACGTGGTCGCGACGGTCATGATCGAGGCCGCCGAGGAGGCCGCGGAGCAGCCCGCGTGGTGGGACGCCGACGTGGTCGGGCACGACCGCCGCAGCATCGACGTCGCCGTCCTGACCATCCGGCCGCAGGCCCGCTACGACTACCTGCCCGGGCAGTCGCTCTCCCTGGAGACCGACCTGCGGCCGCGCCTGTGGCGCTACTACTCGCCTGCCAACGCACCGCGCCCGGACGGGCTGATCGAGCTGCACGTCAAGTCCCGCGACGGCGGCCCGGTCAGCTCGGCGCTCGTCCGCCGGGTCGGCGTCGGGGACGTGCTCCGGCTCGGTCCGCCCATGGGACACCTGGCGCTCGATCCGGAGTCCGACCGCGACCTCCTGCTCGTCGCCGGCGGCATGGGCTTGGCGCCGCTCAAGGCGCTCGTCGACCAGGTCGCCCGCCACGGCCCGCCCCGCCGGGTCGACCTGTTCGTCGGCTTCCGCACGGAGGACCAGGTCTACGACCGGGCCGACCTGCAGCGCCTCCAGAGCGAGAACCCCTGGTTGGGCGTCACCGTCGCCGTCTCCGAGGACAAGGTCTCGGCCCTCGAGCACGGGGACGTCGGCGACGTCGTCCTCCGCCGGGGGCCGTGGCAGAGCCGGGAGGCCTACGTGGCCGGTCCGGGACCGATGGTGGACGACACCGTCGCCCGGCTCCTGCAGCACGGCATCCCCAGAGCACGCATGCACAGCGAGGTCTTCGCCCCCAGCCGACCGGGGCCCAGCATCGACGGAGAGGTGACCGAATGACCAGCGGACAGTCCGGGGCAGCGAACGAGGAGCGGCGGCTCACACCGGCCGACCTGCAGAGCCTGCGGTTCACCCGCGGGTCGATGCTGCACCCGGGATACGTGGACTCCGAGGTCGACCGGGTGCTGAACCGGCTGGCCGAGGAGATCGGCCGGCTGATCGCCGAGAAGGCGGAACTCCGCGACCAGGTGCGCGCGCTGCAGGCGCAGGTCGAGGGCGTGGTTGTACCTGATCCGCCGAGCGAGCAGGCGGTCCGGATCCTCTCCAGCGCCCAGCAGACGGCGGACAACTACGTCGCGGAGGCCGAGGAGTTCAGCCGCCAGGTCACCAGCGAGGCGCGCGCCGAGTACGAGGAGCGCATCCGGGAGGCCCGCGAGAACGCCGGCGCGATCATCCAGGCGGCGCAGGAGGCGGCGGCCCGCATGGTGCCCGCCGGGTCCGACACCGGCGGACGCACCATCGAGGAGCTCGAGGAGCAGGTCGCCTACCTCAAGGCGTTCGGTCAGGCGTGCCGCGTACAACTGCGCTCCTACCTCGAGGCCCTGATCAGCGACATCGAGACCGAGTGGGGCCGCGCCGACCCGGCGCTCCTCCCCCAGGAGGCGGTCCGGCCCCCCGCCCAGCGGTCCAACCGCGAGCCGGGCGGGGCCACCGCGGCGACGTTCGTGGGCAACACCGCCGCCGAGACACCGCCGGACGACGCGGCCGACTCGGTTCCCGCCGGAGCGGGGCGGGGGCCGTCGTCGAACTGAGCGGTCAGACGGTCCAGCCGGGGGAAGGCCCTGCCGGCGAGCTCGCGGAGGCGGTCCGCGTCGTCCGGAAGGCCGCGGCCGGCCGGTCCCTCAGCCGCCGGTCGAGCTGGGGGGCCGGCTGCGGCCCGGCGTTGCGCCGCTCCCCGGGGCCGACGGGTGCTGGTCCAGGTAGTGGTGCAGGGACGTCGCCCCGCACGTCGTCGCCCCGATGACGACGAGGTTCGGCAGCGCCCGTCACCGGAGGAGGGGCTCCCGGAGGTCGAAGTACTCCGTCTCCCCCACGGCGAGCTTCCCCATCTCCTCCATCGTGGCCCGCAGCTCGAGCGGCACCTCCGTGCGCTCGCCCTCGCGCGCCTCGGCCTCGGAGGTGAAGTAGAGGATCATCGTGTACGCGCCGTCGTCGTGCCCGATCTCGAGGCTGCCGAGGACGTCGGGGCGGTACGCGGACCACTGCGCCGGATCCATGGTCATGAGCTGCCGGGCCCGTGCGGGGTCGCTGGTCCGTCCCCGCATCACCTGCACGAAGCCCGCCTGGTCGGGGTCGCCCTGCAGGTCGACCACGACGTCGGAGCTGTCGAGGAAGGTGACCTCGCCGTCGAAGACGCTCTCCGTGGCGGCCCACCACTCGCCCTGCTCGGGCCGCTCGCTGTTTTGCCGCGCGGCGTCCTCGGACTCGAAACGGGCGACGACGACGGCCCGCCCGTCGTCGGTCACGCCGCCCGTGGTGCCGAGCCAGCCGACCGCGCCGGGGCGGAGGTCCTCCACCCACCGGTCCATGGCGGCCCGCAGACCTTCGGGATCGGACGTCCTGCCGAGAATGACCTGCACGAACATGGCACGCCTCCAGTCCTGGTCGTCCTTCTCCTGCCCCTCGGAACTGCTCAGCCCCCGACGTTGCGCCGGGCCGACTCGTCCTCGTCGTCGTCCCCATCGTCGGGACCATGGCCGCGGCCCCGACCCTGTCCGCCCCGGAGCTCCCCGCCCTGCATCAGCTCCTCGTCCTCGACGGGGCTCTCGCGGTCGTCGGGGGGCGGCACGGCCGCGCCCTCGACGTCGCTGGGCGGCGGGCCTCCCGGTGAGGTGGTCATGGCTCTCCCCTCGGTGCCCGGCTGGTCAGCCGGCCCGCAGTGGCGTCGGGGCGCCGGGCTGGGCGCCCTCTGGATGGGCGGCACGCTACGCCCGACCGGGCAGGTCAGGTACCGATCTCGGTGCGGACGGCGTAGAGCTCCGGGAAGAAGGTGAGATCGAGGGCCCGCTGCAGGAAGCCCAGCCCCGAGGACCCTCCGGTGCCGGTCTTGGCACCGATCGTGCGCCGCACGGTGAGCACGTGGCGGAAGCGCCACAGCTGGAAGTTGTCCTCGACGTCGACCAGGCTCTCGCAGGCCTCGTAGATCCCCCACGGCGTGTCCGTGGACTCGTAGATCCGCCGGAAGACCGGCACGAGCGCGGGTTCGAACCGCCACGGCAGACGGGGATCGCGCTCGAGGACCACGGCGGGGATCTCGAACCCGTGCCGCGCCAGCAGGCGGAGGAACTCGTCGTAGAGGGTCGGCGACTCCAGCAGGTCCGCCAGCAGCTCGCGGGCGGCGGGCTCCCCGTCGAACACCGTCAGCATGGCCGCGTTCTTGTTGCCGAGGATGAACTCGACCGCCCGGTACTGGTGCGACTGGAATCCGGATGCGCTGCCGAGAGCGCCCCGGAACTGAGCGTACTCGCGCGGCGTGAGGGTGGCGAGGACCGACCACTGCTCGGTGAGCGTGCGCTGGATGTTCTTCACGCGGGCCAGGCACTTCAGTGCAGGCGCCAGCTCGTCGTCGTGCAGGTACTGCCGGGCGGCCCGGAGCTCGTGCAGGACGAGCTTCAGCCAGAGCTCGCTGGTCTGGTGCTGCACGATGAACAGCAGCTCGTCGTGGTGCTCGGGCGTGCTGCGCGGATGCTGGGCCGCGAGGAGCCGCTGCAGGTCCAGGTACTCGTCGTAGGTCATGGCGCCGCGAAGGTCGGTGCGCACCGACGGCTCGATCGGCCGGACCGACCTGTCGGCGTCCCGCTCCGGTGGCTCCACGTACCCGAACCTAACCCCGGTCGCGCCGTCCGGCGGCGCGCGAGGGTGCCCGTGGGCGGCGTCCCGGGCGGTACGTTCCGGACTGCTCCGGCAGTTCCTGGGTTCCGAGGTCGCCATGCGCACACCACGGACGCCGGCGGCTCGCCGCCGGCGGCGCACGACGGGGCGCCGGACGGCCGCCGTCCTCGCGCTGCTCGGCGCGCTCTGGATGCTGAACTCCGCGGTGGCCGTGGCGGTGGACGACTTCCCGCGGGGACTGCTCGTGGCGGTCTGCGGGCTGGTCGTGGCCGCCGGCGCGTGGGAGGGCGTGCTCCGCCGCGGATGGGGCCGGGTCGCCGGGCTCGCGGTCGCCGGCGCGGCACTGGCGGTCGCGGCGTTGCTCCTGGTCGACGAGGGCTTCCAGCGCGACCTGGTCCTGCTCGTCCTGGGGGCCCTGATCTGGCACGTCGGCGCCCGGCTGGCCTTCCAGCCCCGCGTGTCGCTGGACCCGGTCGAGCGGCCCCGCCGACCCGTGCTCTTCGTCAATCCGCGCTCCGGAGGAGGGAAGGCCACCCGGTTCCGGCTGGCCGAGGAGGCGCGCGAGCGCGGCATCACGCCGGTGGAGATGGCGCCCGGAGACGACCTGGCGGAGCTCGTCCGGACCGCCCTGGACGACGGCGCGGACGCACTGGCGATGGCCGGGGGCGACGGCTCCCAGGCGATCGTGGCCGCCGCGGCGGCGGAGGCAGGGAGGCCCTATGCGTGCGTCCCCTCGGGTACCCGCAACCACTTCGCGCTGGACCTGGGTGTCGACCGGGACGACGTCGTGGGCGCCCTGGACGCGTTCGTCGACGGCGGCGAGCGGGTGGTCGACCTCGCCGAGGTGAACGGGCGGGTCTTCGTCAACAACGTGTCGCTCGGCGTGTACGCCGAGGCCGTGCAGCGACCCGGCTACCGGGCGGCCAAGGTGCGGACGCTGCTCGGCACGGCATCCCTCGTGCTCGGGACGACCGCGGGCGCCCAGGACATGCGGTGGACGACGCCGGGCGGGCGGACCATGCACGGGGCAGCGGTGATCCTGGTCGGCAACAACCAGTACCGGCTGGGCGGGGCGGCGGGCGCCGGTACCCGGCCGGCGGTGGACCGCGGCGAGTTGGGCATCAGCGTGGTGGACCCCCCGAGCACCCGCACTCCTCACCGGCGCAAGGCCTGGCGCCAGTGGACGGCGCCGGAGTTCCGGGTCGAGTCGGCCCAGCCGCTGCCGGCCGGCGTCGACGGCGAGGCGGTGCTCCTGGCATCACCCGTCGAGTTCCGGGTGCGCCCCGCCGCCCTGCGGGTGCGCATCGCGGCGCACCACCCGGGGGCCTCCCCGTCGTCCGTCGAGCCGGTGGGCGCCTTCCCGGCGCTGCGGGCCCTCGCTCGCATCGCGGTCGGCCGGAACCCGCAACCGGCCGAGCACACCCCCGCGGCCGCACCGGCCGGCCGCATCGTCGGCTGAGCTCAGGAGGCGGACACCCGCGGAGCGACCTCGGTCCCCAGCAGCTCGATCCCACGGAGCAGGTCGGCGTGCGCGAGGCGCGGGTTGGTCATCTGCAGCGAGATCCGGTCGACGCCGCCGAGCTGCGCCGAGATCCGGACCAGCTTGTCCGCCACTGTGTCCGGGTCGCCCATGAAGAAGGCGCCGTTCGGGCCGCTGGTGGCATCGAACTGCGCGCGCGTCGGCGTCGCGAAGCCGCGCTCCCGCGAGACCTTCGTGAACATCTCGTGCCAGCCGGGGTAGACGGTGTCCGCGGCGGCCTGCGTGCTGTCGGCGACGAAGCCGAAGACGTGCAGGCCCACCTGCAGCTGCTCGGGGGCGTGGCCCGCCTGGGCCCCCGCCCGGCGGTAGAGGTCGATCAGGGGACCGAACTGCCGCGGCTCCCCGCCGATGATCGCGACCATCAGCGGCAGGCCCAGCAGCCCCGCCCGCACGAAGGACTCCGGCGTCCCGCCGACGCCCACCCAGATCGGCAGCGGGTCCTGCAGCGGGCGCGGGTAGACGCCCTGACCGGTCAGGGCCGGCCGGTGCCGCCCGGACCAGGTGACCTTCTCCGACTCCCGGATGCGCAGCAGGAGGTCGAGCTTCTCCTCGAACAGCGAGTCGTAGTCGGCGAGGCTGAGCCCGAAGAGGGGGAAGGCCTCGGTGAACGAGCCGCGCCCGACGACCAGGTCGATGCGGCCCTTGGAGATCAGGTCGAGGGTCGCGAACTGCTGGAAGACGCGGACCGGGTCCGCCGCGCTCAGCACGGCCACGGCGCTGCCCAGGCGGATGCGCGACGTGCGCGCCGCCGCGGCGGCCAGGATCACCGGCGGCGCCGAGTCGTAGTACTCGGGCCGGTGGTGCTCCCCGATGCCGAAGGAGTACAGCCCGACCCGGTCGGCAAGGGCGATCTCCTCGAGCAGGTGCTCCATCCGCTCCTCGGGCCCGATGAGGCGCCCGCTGACGGGATCGGTCACCGCCGAGACGAAGCTGTCGACGCCCAGATGCACGGCCGTCCTCCTGGTGGTTCGGTCCGACGGCAGGTCCGTCACACGCTCGACGAGTCAACCAGGGCGGCCGCCGAGGTATGCCGGGCGGCCGGCGGGTAGGGGTGGGCCCATGGGTACGCGCATCGCGTCGGTCGCGGCCGGGAGCTCCTGGACCGACCCCGAGGACGGCGTCCGCTATCCCGCCGGCGAGGTGCACGCGTGGGAGCAGGGGCGGAACGAGACGGTGTGCGGGTTGTCGCTGCACCGGTCGCGGCTGGCCCGCTTCCCGCACGTCAGCTGGGCCGACGTCCAGCCGGAGTCCGGCCGGCACGCGGAGGGGGTGCAGGCCGTCTGCCGCCGCTGCCGGGCGGGCATGGGTGCGCGCCGCGACGACCGCGGCTGGACCCGGACGAACCCCCGGCCCTAGCGGGCGGGAAACGCGTCGGCGAGCAGGTCGTCGAGCGGAGCGCGGGCCCCGGCGTTCAGGGAGGCCTGCCAGGCGGCGTCGTCGCCCGGCCGGCGGACCGGCTGCAGGGACCGTGCGAGCAGGGCCGCGTCCGGCGGGTCGATGGGCAACTCCGCCTGCTCGCGCAGCGCGGCCGCCGCCCCCGCCATCCGCGCCGCGCGTCGGGGGTCGTCGAGCGCGGCGAACGTCCACGCGAGCAGCTCGAGCAGTGCGATGGTCATGTCGGGGTCCTCGAGCCCGGCCGTCTCAGGCGCGACCGTCCGGGCCGTCTCGTAGGCCTCGGTCGCGCGGTCCAGCTGCAGGAGCGCGGCGGCCATGTTGATCTGGTCGGCGACGACCGCCCAGTCGTCACCGAGCCGGCGGTCCAGTGCCAGCGCCTCCGTCAGCCGCTCCAGCGCCGAGGCCGGCTGCTCGTCGTCGACGTCCATGATCGCCAGGTTGGACAAGGAGCCCGCCAGCCGCCGCTCGTCCCCGGACGCCCGTGCGAGGTCGACGCTCTCCACCAGCATCTGCCGCGCGAGCACCGGTTCCTCCAGGGCGCGGTAGGCGATGGCCAGGCTGCTGAGGTTCTGCACGATCCTGCCTGCGTCGCCGTGTTCCCTCCAGAAGGCCAGCGACCGCTCCAGGGCGTCGCGGGCCGCCTCCGTCTCACCGTGCTGGACGAGCAGCACCCCGAGGGACTGCAGGGCCGACATCAGCTCGGGGCTCTCCTCCCCCGCCGCAGACGCGACCGCCCGGCCGAGCCAGCGGCGGCCTTCGGCCTGGTCGCCGCACGTGTACCAGTAGCGGTACAGCGCCTGGCAGAGCCGCAGTCCGAGGAGCCGCCGGTCCGCGGGGCCACCCGCATCGGGCAGAGCCCACTCCAGGACGGCCCGGAGATTGTCCTGCTCGTCGACGATCCGGTCCTTGGCACCGAGCTGCCGGCTCCCCTGGAGCAGGGGCGCGATCGCCTCGGCCCGCCCGACGTAGTGCTCGCCGTGCCGCCGGAAGGCTGCGTCCTCCTCGCCGGCTTCGGTGAGCCGGCGCCGAGCGGAGACGGAGACGGTGCGCAGGAGGCGGAACCTCGGCTCGCCGTCCGGCCTCTCGTCCACGACGAGGAGGCTGACGTCCACGAGCTCCTCCAGGGCGTCGAGCGGCTCGGGGTGGTCGGGGGCGACGGCCGACACGGCGTCCAGGTCGAAGGCTCCGCCGAACGCGCCGAGCTGGCGGAAGAAGGACTGCAGCTCGGGCGGCAGCAGCCCGTAGCTCCAGTCGACCGTGGCGTGCAGGGTGCGGTGCCGCTCCGGCAGAGGCTGTCGGCCCGCCGCCAGGTCGAGGCCGGCAGCCAGCCGGTTGCGGAGCGCGGGGGGGCCGAAGACCTTCACGCGGGCGGCCGCCAGCTCGATGGCCAGCGGGAGCCCGTCGAGCAGCCGGCAGACATCGACCACGGCGGCGAGGTCGGCCCCGTCCGGGTCGAAGCCGGGCCGCACCATCCGGGCCCGCTCGACGAACAGCTCGACGGCGCTCGCGCCGCCCGGCTCCCCGGAGGCGGCGACGGTCAGCGGCGTCACCGGACGCTGGAACTCGCCGGCCACGTGCAGCGGTCGGCGGGACGTCGCGAGGATCCGGACTCCGGGCGCGCGCAGCAGGTCGGTGACCACGGACGGGGCGGCGGGCAGCTGCTCGAGGTTGTCGAGGACGAGCAGCGCCGGCGCGGCGGCGAGGAACGCGACGACGTCCCGGGGCTGCCGGGCCGCCGCGGGCAGTCCCAGGTGGTCGGCGACCGTCGCCCACATGACGTCGGCCGACGTGGCGGCCTCCAGCGGCAGGAAGTAGACGCCGTCCGCGGTCCGCTCCGCCAGCGCCGCCGCGACCGCGATGGCCAGCCGCGTCTTGCCGGCGCCGCCGGGTCCGGTCAGCGTCACCACCCGCGCGCGGCCGCCGGTGAGGAGCCCGCTGAGCTCCACGACCTCGGCCTCCCGCCCGACGAGCGTCGTGGCCGGGGTGGGCAGGTCGCTCGCCCGGCCGAGGCTGCGCAGCGGCGGGAACTCCTGCTCCAGCCCGTCCAGCGTGAGCTGGTAGAGCTGCTCGGGGTCGGGGAAGTCCTTGAGCCGGTGCCGGCCGAGGTCGGTCAGGGTGGCGCCCTCCGGGAGGCGGCCGGCACCGATCCGGCGGGTCGCCTCGGTCATCAGCACCTGGCCGCCATGGGCCAGCCCGGCGATCCGCGCCGCGAGATGGACGTCGAGGCCGACGTAGCCGTCCTCGTGCGGCGTCGGCTCACCGGTGTGCAGCCCCATGCGCACCAGCACGGGCACCGCACGCGGCCAGCGGTGCCCCTGCAGGCTCCGCTGGGCCTGGGCCGCGGCGCTCAGGGCGTCGGAGACGGACGGGAAGACGACGAAGAAGCTGTCGCCCTCGGTCCCCATCTCCCGGCCGTGCCACCGCTCGAACGCCGTCCGCAGGATGCTCCGGTGCGCGGAGAGGACGTCGGCGTACGCCTCCCCGAGGGCACGCAGCGCCGCCGTCGACCCCTCGATGTCGCTGAAGAGCATCGTGAGGGTTCCGGTGGGGACGGCGGGGTCCACGGCGGCACGCTAGAGCAGCACCCCGTCCCGCGGGAGTGCGTAGACGTCGCAGGTGCCGTACTCGTCGACGTAGTCCTTCCAGAGCAGTGACATGCCGAGCCTGGTGGCGACGTTCCGCGAGGCGGAGTTCTCCGGGTCGATCAGGCAGATGAGGCGGTCGACCGGCAGCGTGGCGAAGGCGTGGCCGGCGATGGCCCGGGCCGCCTCCGTGGCCAGGCCGCGGCCCCAGTGGCTCCGGTCGAGCAGGTAGGCGACCTCCACCTCGGTCCGGCCCTCGATCTCCCACGGCAGCAGCCCGCAGCGGCCGATGAAGGCGCCGGTCTCCTTGAGGACCGTCGCCCACAGGCCGTAGCCGTACCGGCCGTAGTAGACGTCGATGATCCAGTCCAGCTCCTCGCGGGTCTCCTTCCGCGTGCGGGTGCCGTCGGGGAAGTACCGCCGGACCTCGGGATCGGCGTAGAGCGCCGCCAGCGCGTCGAGGTCCGCTGGGACCAGCGTCCGGAGCACCAGCCGGTCGGTCTCGAGGACGACCGACGAAGGGTTCGACTCCACGGGACTCCTCTCCTCAGGCGCCGTCGAGCGCGCTCCAGAAGGCCGCCCGGACGCCACCGGCGCCCCAGGCGTTGGGCTCGATCAGGTTGCAGAACCACAGGTCGCGGTCCGCGGGTCGCGCCTCCCGCCGCGTGGGATCGCCCGCGCGCAGTCCGTGGCCGGTGAACTCGCGTGCGATCTCGGCGACCGAGGCGCCGTGCGCCCGCGCCACCGTCTGCAGGGAGTCGTTGAGCCCGGCGATCACCGGGACGGCGTCGTCCCACGGCGGGAGCCCCAACCGCGCGGCGTCCCCCGTGCCGTCGCTGGGGTCGTAGACCGTGCCGACGACGATCCGCCCGCCGGGCGCGAGCAGGCCGGCGATCGCAGTCAGCGCCTCTGCCACCGAATCCCGCACTCGGCCGATCACCGCGCGCGCCGCGGCGGTGTCCCCGTAGGCACCGAGCAGGTCGTTCCCGCCGATCGTCAGGGTCACGATCGTCGGGCGCGACGGGAGTGCCGCGAGCCGGGGCAGCTGGGCGTCGAGAAGACTGCGGGTCGTGGCGCCGTCCGTGGCGAGCAACGAGAAGGTGGTGCCGGGGTCGGCGGTCAGGAGATCGCGTCCCCGCCATTCCGGGAAGTCGTCGTCCCGGTTGCGGTACAGGAGGCTCGCCCCGCCGCGGCCCGGACCGCCCGAGTAGTCGTCGATGGAGATCGAGTCACCGAGCGCGACGAAGTGGGCCGGCGGAGCCATACCGACATCCTGTGGCCCCGACCGAGCCGGTGCACGATGCACGGGTGCTGTCCGTCGCGCGCTCGCACCGGCTCGCGGGTGCGGTCGTGGCGGTCTGCTGCGTCGCGGCGGTGACGGTCTACGGGGAGCTGTCCCCGCAGGCGCTCGTCGCGGTCGGTCTGACCGGACTGCTGGCGGCCGGCTACGGCGTGACCATCCGGGCCGGCGAGGCCGCCCCTCCGATCGGCCGGCGGGGCGCGGTCTGGCTGTTCTGGCTGGCGGCCGCCGGAGCCTGGGAGCTCGTCACGCTAGCCCACGACGGCCTGCCGACGGTCAGCGACCTCGCCGATCCGGTCCTCGCACATCCGGCTGCCCGCTGCGCGGCCGCCCTCGGTTGGGTCGCGGTCGGCGCGTGGCTGGTCTCGCGTCCCCGCGACCCTCGGGAGCCGGGATGAGCGGCGCAACGGTCACCGTGCTCGGCCTGGTCGTCCTGGCGGTCGGGGGCGCGGCTCTGGAACTCACGGCACACCGGCGGCCCGACCGACCGACCGCCGCGCAGGCGGTCGGGGCGGCGATGCGCACGACCCCGGGGCGGGCAGCGGTCTGGGCCGTCTGGCTGTGGCTCGGCATCCACTTCCTGGCGCGCTAGGAACCGCGCAGGGCCGCGTAGATCTCCCGGGCGTGGTCGAAGACCAGGAAGTGCCCCTCGCCGGGGAACCAGTGGGCTGTGCAGTCCGGCAGCATCGCGCTGAGCACCCGGCCCATCGCCACGGGCACCTGCCAGTCCTGCGTCCCGTGCCACAGGTCGACGTGCTGGCGCACCGACGACACGGGGAACCCCCACGGACGGAACAGCAGCGCGCGGTCCTCGGCCAGCACGGCCGACCCGTTGCGCAGCCCCTCGGTGAACGTCTTCGCCATGATCGACCGGACGGCGGGCCGCCCGAGCACCCGGCGGTCGGCCGGGTTGAGCCGCACCTGCAGGTAGCGCGGGATGAGCGCCGGCCGCAGCGACAGCGGGGCGAACACCGGCTGCAGCGCCGCAGCCGGGAAGGGACGGTGGGCGGCCGCGCGCACCGGTCCGGGCACCCACCGCGGCCACGGCCAGGGGACGTCGGGCGGCGGCGCCCCGCCGAGCACCCCGACGGCGGTCACCCGCTCCCCGAATGCCGCGGCGCAGGCCAGCGCGTAGGCGGCACCGCCGGAGAGGCTGAGGGTGGCGAACCGGTCGATGCCGAGGTGGTCGAGCAGCTCGGCGACGTCGTCCGGCCAGTCGGGGATCCGCCGTCCAGGGTGGGGGTCGGACCGGCCGAAGCCGGGCCGGTCCGGCACGACGAACCGCACGCCCCACCGGCGGTAGGCGTCCGGGTCCTCGACGTGCCGCTCGAGCCGGGAGCTCGGCGAGCCGTGACAGCCGAGCACCGGCTGCCCGTCGGGGTCGCCCAACTCGGCATAGGCGAGCATCCGGCCGTCGCGGAGCCGGATGCTGCCCTCGCGCAGGCCGATCCCGGTTGCCATCCGCGGCCCCTACCCGGCCGGCCGCGTGTCCACCCGGACGGCGGTCAGCCGCGCCACCGCTCGATGAGTCCGGGCCCGATCTCCGCGCCGGCCGTCCCGGCCGTGGCCCAGCCGAGCACGACCAGCCAGGACACCGGGTCCAGGGGCGTGCAGCCGAAGAACCGGCTCACCCCCGGCGTCTGGACGACGGCCACGAGGGCGGCCAGCGAGCCCGCGACCGTGGCGAGCACCAGCGGGCTGCGGCGACCCGCCCAGGCGGTCTGGCCGAGCTGGGTGGTGATCAGTGCCGCGAGCCCCATGGTTCCCGCGCGGCCGCGGGGGCCGGTGAGGCGGCCGCCCGCCCAGGCGCCGGTCGCCCCGGCGGTGGTCGCCGCTCCGCGGACGAGCACCATCCGCCGGACCTCCCGGGCGAAGCCCCGCTGCGGTCCGGCCGCGAGGACCGCCTCGAGCGGGTGCCCGGCCAGCGGGCCACCCGACGCCGGGGACGCCGTCGCGCGGGGCGCCGAGACGGCGACCGCCAGCGCCGGGAACATGTCGGTGAGCAGGTTGACCAGCAGCAGCTGGCGGGTGCCGAGCGGGGCGCGACCACCGAACGCCGTCCCGAGGACGGTGAAGGCCACCTCGCCGGCGTTGCCGCCCACCAGCACGGACACCGCGTCCCGCACGCGCGACCACATGGCCCGGCCCTCGCCGATCGCGTCGACGAGGCGGGTGAGGTCGACGTCGGTGAGCACCAGGTCGGCGGCCGTCCGGGCGGCCGGCGACTCCGCGCCGGCGACGCCCACGCCGACGTCGGCCAGGCGGATGGCCGCGGCGTCGTTCACGCCGTCGCCGGTCATCGCCAGGGTGGCACCGGCCCGGCGGAGCGCCGCCACCAGGGAGACCTTCTGCTCCGGCGACAGCCGCGCGAAGACAGCGGTCTCGCGCACCATGCGCAGGCGTTCGGCGTCCGAGGCCCGCGCGAACTGGGCACCGGTCACCACCCGGTCGGCGTCCGGGACGCCGGCCTGCGCCGCGATGGCGCTCGCCGTCTCCGGGTGGTCACCGGTGGCGATGACCACCCGCACGCCCGCTGCGCCCAGTTGTTCGACCGCCGCCGCCGACGAGTCCCGCACGGTGTCGGCGAGCGCGACCAGCCCGCGGAGGGTGAGCTCCTGCGCGGCCTCCTCGAGATCGTCGGGGCACCCGTCGACCGCGCGGTCGGCGACGGCGAGCACCCGGAGCCCCTCGCCCGCCAGCCGCTGCACCTGCTCCCGGACGTCGCCGGGGTCGGCGCACCGGCGGAGCACGACCTCGGGGGCGCCCTTCACGACCAGCCGCCCGTTGCGCACGGCCGCGGAGAACCCCCGCTCGGCGGCGAAGGGCAGGCCGCTCTCGCAGTCCCCGTCGGACGCCACACCGTGCTCGGTGGCCGCGTCCATGACCGCCCGGTCGGTCTCGTGCGCCTGGTCGTCGCCGTCGGCGCCGGCGGCGGCAGCCAGCCCCAGCAGCTCCTCCTCGTCGGGGCCGTCCGCTCCGACGGGCACCAGCCGGGCCACCCGCAGCCGGTTCTCCGTCAGCGTCCCGGTCTTGTCGAAGCAGACGGTGTCCACGCGGCCGAGCGCCTCCAGCACCCGGGCACTGCGGACGACGGCCCCGCGGCCCGACAACCGCCGCGCCGCGGACTGCTGCGCCACCGTCGCGACCAGCGGCAGCCCCTCCGGGACGGCGGCGACCGCGACGGCCAGCCCCGACCGGACCGCCTCGCGCAGCGGCCTGCCCCACAGCACGCCGAGGGCGGTCACCGCCCCGCCACCGGCGAGGGTGAGCGGCAGCACCGAGGAGGTCAGCTCGCCCA
>NZ_SPQM01000319.1 GCF_004570345.1 Blastococcus sp. CT_GayMR20
GATCTCCACCACCGGCCGGTGGTGGGCCGCAGTGGGGCCGCGGAGCGGGCGGCCCCCGAGGTGCGGGCGGACGCCGTGGCGCGGGCGGACGTGCGGGCGGTCGCGCGGCTGGTCATGCTGCCCTCCGGATGCGCTCGGCCGCCCGGACCCGGGCGGAGGCGGCCCGCGGGTTCGCCGCGACCTCCTCGTCGGTGGCGGCCTCGCCGCCGCGGGTGAGCAGGCGGAGGACGGGGCCGAGCTCCGGCATCGGCACGGGCATGCCCTGCGGCGTCCGGTCGGCGGCGCCTGCGGCCAGCGTCTGCTTCACGATGCGGTCCTCGAGGGAGTGGAAGGTGATGACGACGACGCGGCCGCCGACCGCCAGTGCCTCCAGCGCCGCCGGGAGGGCCCGCTCGAGCGCGCCGAGCTCGTCGTTGACCTCGATGCGCAGCGCCTGGAACGTCCGCTTCGCCGGGTGGCCCCCGGTGCGCCGGGTGGCCGCGGGGATGGACTCCCGCACCAGCTCGGCGAGCCGGGCGGTGTGCGTGAAGGGCTCCCGCGCCCGCTCGCGGTCGATCGCGGTGGCGATGCGGGAGGCGAAGCGCTCCTCGCCGTAGACGCGCAGCACGCGGGCGAGGTCCTTCGGGGAATAGGTGTTGACGACGTCCGCCGCCGTCACCGGGCCGGTCGGGTCCATCCGCATGTCGAGCGGGGCGTCGGCGGAGTAGCTGAAGCCGCGGTCGGGGCGGTCGAGCTGGAGCGAGGAGACGCCGAGGTCGAAGAGGATGCCCTGCACCTCGGTGATCCCGAGACGGGCCAGGACGTCGGGCAGCTCGTCGAAGACGGCGGGGACGAGGGTGACGCGGTCGGTGTGACCGGCGGCCTCGATCCGGCGCGCGGCCTCGGCGCGGGCGTCGGGGTCGCGGTCGAGGCCGACCACCCGGAGTCCGGGGTGGGCGTCGAGCATCGCGAGCGTGTGGCCGGCGAGGCCGAGGGTCGCGTCGACGAGGACGGCGCCGTCGGCGGCGCAG
>NZ_SPQM01000320.1 GCF_004570345.1 Blastococcus sp. CT_GayMR20
TGCTGACCCCGCCGACCCGGCCGACCCCGGAACGCCCGTGACCCCCGGCCCGCCGGGCCCGGGCACCACGACGCCCCCGGCCACGCCGCCGGTCGTCGCCCCGGGCGGCGGTTCGACGCCCGCTCCGGGCGGTGGCGGCAGCACGTCGCCCAGCACGCCCGCGCCGGACACCACCCAGTACGACGCGGTGGGCGCCTTCAAGGTGACCTCGCTGAGCCCGAACCGGGTGAGCACCGCCGGAGGCACCCTGGTCACCGTCACCGGCCTCGCCCTCCCGGCGTCGCCGACGATCCGGATCGGCGCGACGGCGACGGCCACCGTCCTCATCTCGTCGGCGACCAAGGTCGTCTTCCGGGTCCCCGCCCGGACGGCCGACAGCTACGACGTGTCGATCTTCGCCGCGGGTGGCACCAGCCAGGTGCTCAGCCGGGCGCTGACCTACTACGACCCGTCCGCCGGCTCGACGCCGGAGGACCCGGCCGACAGCGGCTCCGGGGCCACCCCGGCGCCGGGCGGCGGGACCACCCCTGCACCCGGTGGCGGCACCACGCCGGCACCCGGCGGTGGCGGTCCGTCCCCGGTGACCGAGCCCGTCGTCCGGAAGGGTCCGTCCGGTGAGCGGCTCGTGCGGTCGGCGAAGTTCGGCGCCCTCCGGTCGATCTGGTCGGTGGACTGCTCGTCGTCCTGTGCCGGGGTCGCGATCTGACCCCGTCCCCGAGAGCTGCTGCGCCCCGTCCGACTTCCCCATGCGGACGGGGCGCAGTGCGTTCGGGCGGCTGCCCCGCACCCTCGGGCGCCGTGTACTCTCTGCGGGACCGCTCGATCGGCCACGGCCGGGGCCAGGAGCGCGAAAGCGCAGGTCAGAGCGGTACGCGGGTGTAGTTCAATGGTAGAACATCAGCTTCCCAAGCTGACAGTGCGAGTTCGATTCTCGTCACCCGCTCCACGGTGGACGCATGTCGCGAGGCCTGTCCATTCTCGCGATCTCCGGTCCGGTC
>NZ_SPQM01000034.1 GCF_004570345.1 Blastococcus sp. CT_GayMR20
CGCCGGCCAGGCCCGACGGCACCGGCAGACAGCCCGGCCGCGCGGCGCCAGCGGGTGTTGTGGGTGGCCGCCGCCGTGGCGGGGGCCGCGGTGTGGCTGGCCTCGGGCTGGCTGGTCGGCGGTGTGCTGGTCGCGGTGGCGGTGGTTGGTGTGCCGTGGTTGCTGGCGCAGTTCGCCGCCGTCAACGGCGCGGTGGAACGGCTGGAGGCGCTGCAGGAGTGGGTGCGGCGCACCTCGGACGTGCTGGCCGCCGGCGGCGGGCTGGAGCAGACGCTGATCCGCTCGGCCCGCACCGCGCCCGAGCCCATCTCGGTCGAGGTGGCGATGTTCGCGGCCCGGCTGCAGGCGCGCTGGCCGACGTCGCGGGCGCTGCTGGCCTTGGCCGACGACCTCGACGATGCCGCCGGCGATCTGGTGGTCGCCGCCCTGTTGCTGGGTGCGGAGCTGCGCGGTCCCGGGCTGGCGCGGGTGCTTACCGAGCTGGCGGGAAGCCTCACCGAGGAGGTCACCATGCGCCGCAAGGTCGAGGCCGACCGCGCCAAACCGCAGGCGAATGCCCGCTGGCTGCTGCTGATCACCGTCGCCGCGGCCGGGCTGGCCGCCCTCAACGGCGACTACCTGGTGCCCTACGGAACGGGGCTCGGGCAGCTGGTGCTGGCCGCTATCGCCGCGCTGATGATCGCCTGCCTGCTGTGGATGCGCCGGCTCACCCTGCCGGCGCCGTCAGCCCGGTTCCTGGTCGACCGCGAGGGTGTCCGGCGGGCTGAGCTGGAGCCGGAGGGGGTGCCGGTCCGGTGAGCGGCACCCAGGGCTTGCTGATCGGCTCCGGCGCGGTCGTCGGACTCGGAGTGTTCCTGCTGCTGCGCGCCGTCCTGGTGGTGGAGCAACCCCGCCTTGCCGACGCGCTGGCCCATCTGGACTCGCAAGCGGCTTCGGCACGGGTCGGGCCGATGCCGGCGGCGGGTGACCGGTGGGCGCGGGCGGCCGGCGCGGTCGGAACCTGGTTGGCGACCCGATTGCCCGCCGCAGGGCGGGTTGCACCGTCACAGGCGCTGTCGTTGATCGGCTGGACGCCGGAGGGCTACGCCGCCCGCAAGGTCGGCCTGGCCCTATTCGGCGCGGTGTTCGTTCCGCTGCTCACCGCCGTGCTGGGGACTATCGGTGTCCGGCTGCCGGTGGTGGTGCCGGTGGCCGGCTCCCTGGCGCTGGCCGGCGTTCTCTTTCTCGTGGTGGACCTGATCGTGCGCGATCAGGCCGCCGAGGCGCGCCGACAGATACGTCGGGCGCTGTGTTCCTACCTGGATCTGGTGAGCCTGCGCCGGGACGCCAGTGAGGGCCCCACCATCGCCCTGGAGCGGGCCGCCGCACTGGGCAACGGGTGGGTGTTCGGTCGCATCAGCGATGCGCTGGTCGCCGCCCGGCTGGCCGGCGACCCGCCGTGGGACGGGCTGCGCCGGCTGGCCGCCGACACCGGTGTCGGTGAGCTGGCCGACGTCGCCGATATTGCCGCGGTCGCCGCCGTCGAGGGCGCGTCGATCGCGCCGACGCTGCGAGCCCGCGCGCAGTCCCTACGGGTGCAGCTGCTGGCCGAGGAAGAGGCGGCGGCCAACACCGCCAGCGAGAAGCTCACCGCCCCGGTCGCGCTGCTGTCGATCGCCTTTCTGCTGCTGTTCCTCTATCCCGCTCTGGCCCGCCTCATGGCCAGCTGACCCCGAAGCCCCGAATGGGAAGGAAAACCTCATGACACCCCTGTTCGCCACCCTTACCGCCCTGGGAGCGGCGCTGCGCGACCGGCTGCGCGATCTCCGCGACGAGCCAGAGCGAGGTTCGCTGTCGGTCGAGCAGGTAATCATCACCGTGGCGCTGATCGGCATCGCCGTCGCGCTGGTGGCGGTGATCGCCAACGCCGTCAGTTCCCGCTCGGCCCAGATCCAGTAACGATCTCGTGCTCAGGCCCGCCCGCCCGTGCGGCAGCACCGCTGCCCGACTCCGGCCCGGCCATGCCCGGACCAGCCACGCCAGCAGTGAGCAAAACCGGCGGCTGTCCGGACAGCGTGGCGCGGCCTCGGTGGAGCTGGCGGTCACCTTCCCGGTGGTCCTGCTGCTGGTGATGACCCTGATCCAGGCGGCCCTGTGGTTCTACGCACGCTCCATCGCTCTGGGCGCCGCGCAAGAAGGCGCCCGCGAAGGCCGGGTGCAGCCCTCCTCGACCGCGCGGGCCGAGTCGGCCGCCGAAGGCTTTCTCGACCAGACCGCGCAGGATCTGCTCACCGACCGGACCGTGACTGTGGCCGGCTCGCCGGCCAGCGTCGAGGTGACCGTGACCGGCACCTCGATCAGCCTCTTTCCCGGCCTGTCGGGCTGGTCGGTGACCCAGCGCGCCGTCGGCCCGGTGGAACGGCCCACCCCATGAAAGCCCACGTGAGGGAGCGGGGGTCGGTGTCGGTCGAGTTGGCGCTGCTGGCCCCGGCGCTGCTGTTGCTGCTGTCTTTCGCCGTCGTCGCCGGGCGTACCCAGATCGCCGAGGGCGCGGTCGCCGAGGCCGCTCGGGCCGCGGCGCGGGAGGCCTCCCTCACCCGGGACCCTGCCACCGCCACGACGTTGGCCACAGCCCAAGCGCAGCGGACCCTGGCCGCCCAGGACGTGCGCTGCCAGCGCACCACGGTCGACATCGACACCGCCGGCTTTCAGGCGTCGCCCGGCCGGCCCGGCGACGTCACGGTCACGGTCACCTGCGTGGTCGGCATGACCGACCTGCTGGCCCCCGGCCTGCCCGGATCGGTCACCGTGGAAGCAGCCTTCACCAGCCCCGTCGACGCCTACCGCGAACGATGACCGCGCGACAGCACCGGCAGAGGCTAGACGCCGAACGGGGCGCGATCGGCGTCTTTCTCACCGTCCTCGTCCCCGGGCTGCTGCTGATCATCGGCCTGGCCGTCGACGGCGGCGCCAAGGTGGCCGCCACCCAGCGCGCCAACGCCATCGCCGACGAAGCCGCCCGGGCCGGCGGCCAAGCGCTCGACATCGCGGCCGCCCTGGCCGGCCAGGTGCGGGTGGATCCGGCCGCCGCGGTCACCGCGGCCCAGGAGTACCTGGACCGCAACGGCGTGCAGGGGCAGGTGTGGGTGGTGGACGGCGACAGCCTGCAGGTGACCACCACGATCACCGAGCCCACCACCTTCCTTGGCCTGATCGGCATCTCATCGCTGACCGTGGAGGGCTCCGGCACCGCCGACCTGGTTCCCGGCACCGGCCCGAACGGGGCAGCGGGCCCATGACCGCCGCGCCGCGGACCCTCCATCCGCTGCGTCGGCTGCCGGCGGTCCTGGTCCTCGTCACCGGACTCGTCGGCGTTCCGGTCGGGCTGTGGCGGCTCGGCGGCGCCTACCTGCCCGACGAGCTGCCCTCCTGGCCACAGGTCACTGGCGCGCTGAGCGGCCCGGACAGCGGCGCGGTCTTCCTCGGCCTGCTCGTGCTGGTCGGGTGGGCCGCCTGGGCGGTTTTCGCTCTGTCGGTAGCCGTGGAGCTGGCCGCCCAGCTGCGCGGCCTGCCGCCGCTGCGGCTGCCCGGCCTCGCCGGTCCGCAGCAGCTGGCCGGATTGCTGGTCGCGGCGGTCATTGGAGTCGGCACCGCACCGCTGCTGGCTGCCCCGGGGCTCGCCGCCCCGCCCGTGGTCGCCGAACAGCCCGCCGAGGAGCCACCCACGCCCGATCCGGCACCGGACATTCCACCGGCCCCGCCGACGGAGTCCGGGCCCACCTACACGGTGCAGCCACGCGACACCCTTGGCCGCATCGCCGCCCGCCACCTCGGCGACTGGACACGCTTCGAGGAGATCCTCGAGCTCAACCGCGGCCGGCCGCAGCCCGACGGCGCCGCCCTCACCGACCCAGGGCTGATCCGCCCCGGCTGGGTGCTCGTCCTCCCACCCGACGCCACCCTCCCGGGGGCTGGATCAACCGCCGCTGAGGTGACGGTGCAACTGGGCGACACCCTCGCCCAGATCGCCGAACAGCACGGACTGGCCCACTGGCAGCCGATCTTCGACCTCAACGCCGGCGAACCGCAGCCCGGCGGCGGCCGGTTCACCGACCCCGACCTCATCCGCCCCGGGCAGCTCCTCGACCTTCCGCCCGCCGACCCGGTGGTCCCCCCGCCGACCCCGCCCACCGATCCGCGGCCGCCCGCCCCAGAGGAGACACCGGCGCCACCTCCGCCGGACGAGAACGAGCCCGCCACCCCCGCCGAATCGGCGCCACCATCGGCTGCCTCGCCGCCGGAGAGCCCCTCCGGCGAACCGGAGCGCCCGGCCGATGGGGGCCGTGACGCCGACGGGAACCAGTCATCGTCGGAGCTGGCAGCCGTCCTCACCGGCAGCGGCGCGCTGCTCGCCGCCGGCCTGGGCGCGGCGTGGCTGGCCCACCGCCGGCACCGTCTGCGCGACCGCCGTCCCGGCCGACGGCTGACGCCTCTGCCGGCGACGCTGTCCACCACCCAGCAGACCGTGACCGCGGCCGCGGACGCCGGCCGGGTCGACTACGCCACGCTCGACCTCGCGCTGCGCGACCTCGCGGTGCGGATCTCCGCCGACCCCGGCGGTCGGCTGCCCGACGTCCTCGCCGCCCGCCTCGATGGCACCCGGCTGCGTCTTCGGCTGCACACTCCGGCGGACCGGCCGCCGCCTGCCCCGTGGACCGCCGATGACACCGGCCTGTGGTGGTCTGCCCCGCTTGACCACGACCCGGGCATGGACACCGACGCCGACACGGCCCGTGCCCGTCTGGCGCCGTATCCCACCCTGGTCACCATCGGCACCCACGGCGGCCGCCGCTGGCTACTGGACCTGGAACGCATCGGCGCACTGCACCTGCAGGGACCGGCCGACCGCCGGGAGAACTTCGCCCGCCACCTGGCCGCCGAACTGGCCGTCAACAGCTGGTCGGATCTGCTGACCGTGACCACCGTCGGCTTCGGCGAGGAACTGGTCGACCTGGCCCCGCACCGCATCCACCCGGTCGACAGCGCCGCCGACCCAGAGGTCCTCGCCGCCCTGCGCGACACCATCGCCGGCGACACCGGAGACGTACTGGATGGGCGGCTCCGGGCGGGGATGGGCGACGGCTGGATGCCGCAGATCGTCCTCGCCCCCGACCCGGCAACCGACAGCGGCGAGCTGGCCGAACTCGCCGCTCTCCTGCAGAGCCGGGACGGGCGCGGGCCGGTCGCCGTGGTGCTCGCTGCCGATCCTGCGCAGACCAGCGGCCAGTGGCAGGTGACGCTGGCCGACGACGGGGCGCTGCTCCTCCCGGCGCTCGGGCTGCAACTGCCGGCCCCACAGTTGACCGCCCAGCAGGCCCGCGACATCGCCACCCTGGTGGCCTTCGAACGCGACACCGACGACCAGCCGATCCCCGCCGCCGACGGCGACCGCCCCTGGCAGACCCACACCGACGCCGCCGGCGCCCTGCGTCACCACGTGCCTTCTGCGGGCACCACCGCACCTCCCGCCCACGTCGCCTCTCCCCGCCTGGCCCGACGACCGTCCTCCACTCCCGCGGCACTCGACTCGCTGCCGCCCGGGCCGACCGGGACCCATCCCGGAACCTCGTCGGCGCTCAGCCAGGACACCCAGGCGGCCGCGGATTCGGCGCCGGCCGACCTCCGCGAACGGATCGAGGACGACCTCGAGGACCTCGACCGCGACCTCGCCGACTGGTGGAACCCCGACTGCACCCGGCCACGCCTGACCCTGCTCGGGCCGGTTACCCTGCGCGCACACGGAGACGAGCAGGCGGTCGCTCGGTCCGGACTGCGCCGCCGCTACGAAGAGACGGTCGCCTACCTCGCCACCCGCCCGCACGGCGCCACCCCCGACGAGGCCGCCACCGCGCTGCAACCAGCCCGCGGCGGCAGGACCGACCCGGTCAGCACCCGCGCCTACGTACACCGGGTCACCGCCGGCGCCCGCGCGTGGCTGGGCACCGACCCCACCACCGGGCAGAAACACCTCAGCTCCGGCCACCACGGCCGCTACCGGCTGACCGGCGTGCTCGTCGACGCCGACCTCTTCCGCCAACTGCGCGCCCGCGCCGGAGTGCGCGGCGAGGACGGCCTGCCCGACCTGCGGGCCGCCCTACAGCTGGTGTCCGGGCCACCCTTCGCCCAGCGGCCCGCCGGCTACGAATGGCTCGACGGTCTCGACCTCACGCTCACCGCGGCCGTCTGCGACGTCGCCCACCAGGTCGTCACCGCCGCCCTCACCGCCGACGACCTCGACGCCGCCCGCACCGCCGCCGCCACCGCGCTGCTGGTCGCACCCGACGATGAGAAGGCTCTGCTTGATGCCATGGAGGTCGCCTACCGCGAGGGCAACCGCGCCGAAGCCGAGACCTACATCGCTCGCATCGTCGAAGTCCACGACGGTGACGACGAGATGGACCTTCCCCTGAGCACCGCCGAGGCCATCAACCGAGTCCGTCGGCAGTACCTGGGCCGTGCCAGCTGAGCGACGCAGCCGTCGAGGACGCCGCCCGGAGGCACAGACAGGCGGAGTGCCCGGCTCGGCCGACGGCAAGGCTGCCGTGTTGGAAGCCTCGCGGTTGCTCCCGGGGCTGTCACACTCGCCCGGCACACCCTAGCCTGCGGGATCAGGTGGATGAATGCGCCGACTCAGGTACTGGCGCACAGTTGCCGATGTTGGGTAAGATGTTGCCCAACTCGGGCTGAAGGTGGGTGGTGGGCATGACGGTCCCCGGTGGGTTCGCCCTGGGCTTCGCCACGGCGGAGACCCTGGACAGCTCCAAGCTGCGCAGCAACACCGTCGCCCGGGCGCAGGAGGTCGGCCTAGTACGGGTCACCCGCTACGGGCGGACCGCGGGCTACGTGACGGCGCCGGAGGTCCTGGAGGGGCTGACCGAGCAGGCCGCCCACCTGGGCGAGGTACTCAAGGAGCTGCACGCCGCGCGTCCGCTGCTGCACGCCGCTGCGCGGCTGGGCATCACGCCCGAGGAGGCGCTCGCGGCGCTGCTGCGGCCCGGGCAGGACGAGCTGGACGTCGCCGCCCTCGCGCAGCTGGTCGCCGACGCGGCTGACGACCGGGACGCGGCCCGCGCGGCGCGGGAGGGGCTGGCTGTCCCCGAGGATGAGGACATGCCGCTGGACGAGTTCGCCGCCGAGCTCGGTTTCGACCCGGCCGAGCTGCGCGCCGATGTGCGCGCCGGCCGGGTCGAGGCGACCATCGCCACTTCGTGACGGCGTTCGCCCGGGTCGTGCTGCCCGCGCATGTCCGTGAGCAGATCAAAGCGGTCACCGACCCAGCGGTGCTCAAGGCCGTGGTGCAGGCGCTGATGATGATCGAGGAGAACCTCGAGTTCGGCGTCCCGCTGGGCACGAATGACGTCACCGGCGACCTACGGGGCTGCCGGAAGGTGTACGTCGACGCTCCCGGCCCGGACAAACCGCGTTACCGGTTGGTCTACTGGCTTTCGCCGAGTGAGGCGATGCCCCGCAAGGCTCGGGTGCTGGCCTTCGGGGAACGTCGGGGACTGCGCGCCTACGACCTGGCGGTCGGCTCCTACAACGCCGATCGCCTCTCCCAGGGGCAGCCGCCGGTCGAGCAGCTCAGCGACGCCGAACTGGGCCTGACCGACTGACCCGCCGCTTGGAGCCACAGCCGACGAGACCGCAGCGACACCCCCGGTGAATATCTGCAGGCTTCGCGCCTGCGCAGTCCATCGGCGCGCCGGAGTCGCCTGCGTCCACGGATCGTAGGTCGCGGACGGCCCGTCCGGTGGAAGATGGTCGGGTCGGCCGTGCAGGCGGCGGGCGGCAGACGTGCCGGTTGTCGTGGAGGTAGATGCCGGTGCCGTTCCTGGTGCAGGTCGGGCTGGTCAACCCGGCGGGGTTCGTGGTTCGCCGACGACGACGAGGCGCACGCGGTTGCCGAGGCGGCGGTCGACATCCTGTTCGGCGGCGTCACGGTCGGGCATCTCACCGCCTTCGGTGCGCCGTCCCCGCGGCAGAGGCCACGACGACGACGCCGACGGATGAGGCAGCGGATGCCGACGAGGCGGCCGTACCGCAGCCGGCGGCGCGGCGGTGCTTGGAGTACCGCCTGCTGTACGGCGGCCGGTCGGCCCGGATCTTCGTCGTGCTCGACGGGCCGCACTGGGAGTCGGCGACGGCGCTGCGAGTCGCGCTGGGCCGGCACGTGTGCGTCTGATCGCCGTAGTTGATGGACTGGCAGGTAGCCGGCGTGCAGCCCGCTGGCCGGGATGTTCGACGGGCAGCGGTGGCTGCCCGACGCCCGAGTGCTCGGCGGCGCCCGGTTCACGCCGACCGACTGGCTGCCGCCGATGGTGCTTGCGCTCGGCGCCCGCTGACGGTGTTGAGCGCGAACGCCGGTGCGGGGCCGAGCAGGGCGTAGATCGCGCCGGCGGCTGGCGCGAGCGTGGCCTGGCTGAGGACGGCTGCGGTCCAGATGCCGCTGTAGGCGGCGACGAGCTGCCGTTCGCTGACAAGGGCGGGCAGGGCGCTGTCGGTGGCCGGGTTGAACACGACCGTGCCGGCCCAGAGCAGGAACGCGATGACGTAAACCGGCGCGACGTTGCTGCTGAGGACGAGCAGCGCAGTGGCGAGGGCCCCGCAGCAGATCAGCCCGACCATCACGCGGACCCGGCCACCGAATCGACCAACGTGCCGGCAACGGGGCGAGCACGTGGCGGCAGGTTCTCGGCGGCGATGACGCTCCCCGACGCCCGGGCCGCTGCCGGTGAGGTCGAACACGAGGAGAGCGAGTGCGCCGCTGATGAAGACGTCACCGCACTGCGATGCGGTGCGCGCGGCCCACAACCGTCGGTAGAGCGCGTTGGCAAAGACCTCGCGCAGCCGGACACCCCTGCTCCGCCAGCCGTGCCATGCCGGGCAGCCAAGCACAGCAGCACCCGGTGGCGCCGGACGCACGGAACGGCCGGGCTACAGCCCGGCAGACTCGGGGTGGATGCGGGAGCAGACTTTCACCCGCACTGACCGCGCCTGTGGTGGCGGCATCGCAGCGGCGTGTTGGCTGGTCCGGACCATTCAGGCGGCTGGGGGAACCGAGCAGTGCGCGCATCGGGGGCACTTCCGGGCTGGATCCTCCGGTAATCCTCCAGTAGTCCGCCGGTGTGTGGTCGTCGGTCACCGTTCCGGCGCCGACTGGGCCTGATCGCAGGGCGGAGGCCTCGGTCGAGAAGCCGACTGGAGGACTACTGGAGGTCGGGGCGACACGGTCGACGCATGCAGACCACAGGCCCGAGTGGAGGCCCGAGGCGGGAGCGGATTCGGCGTGACGTGCCGCCCTCGGGGATCCTGCCGACCTCCAGCCTCTTACGGCCCGGTGGGGATCGGCCGATGACGGTTGAGGCGATGCGCGCAGCCGTGATCGCGATCCGTGCGGGCATCTTCGACGACGCCAGCGACGTCGACGTCGTCTGCGGACGTCGCGCGTCGAGCACTGCGGCCGTCGGCGGGTCCGGCCGGCCGGATGCCGGTCCGATGCCGTGGGCGGGAGACGATGTCGGCGGCCCCGTGGTCCTCACCGTGGCTGGACACGCTGGGGCCGGTGCTTCGACGGTCGCCTTGGCGGTCGCGGAGGCGCTGGCGGAACGCCGGCGGGTGCAGCTGGTCGATTACGCCGAGCCGGTCCGGTCCGGGCTGGTGGCGGCTTCGTCCATCGAGCTGGGCAGGGACGGGGCCGGATGGCGGCGCGGTCGCCGCGGTGGACTGGATGTCTTCCGCCTGGCTCGCTGCTCCGCCGACGGAGGGCTGCCGCCGCTGCCGGCGACCGACGACGCCGAACGACTGGTGGTAGTCGATGCGGGCTGGTCGCTGACCTGTGCACTGCTGGACTTTCCCGGGCCGTTGGTCGGCGGGGCGATGGTCGTTGTCGTCACCCGGGTGACGGTGCCGGCGGTCCGGCAGACTGAGCACCTGCTGGGCGCCGTCGCCGGGACCGCGGTGGTGGCCGCGGTGGGCCCGGCGCGCTGGCCGCAGGCGGTGGAGGCCAGCTGCGGTCCGCAGCTTCGTGAGCTTCGGGTGCGGGGGCGGGTGGTCCCGGTGCCGGTCGACCGGCGACTGGAGCCGGCCGGGCTGACCGGGAACCGGCTACCGAAGCCGGTGACGGCCGCCGGCCGGGCGCTGGCCGCGCTCCTGGTGCCGACGGGCCTGCCGCAGCCTCGGCATCGGCGCCGGCCGGCGCGCTCTGCGGGCGATCCGGCGGGGCACACCCGATGACCGGCGGATTCCGGATCACGCCGGTCGCCGTTCGGGTGGCCGTGACGATTGTCCTCGTCCTGGCCGGGCTCGTCCTGTTGGGCGCCGAGCCGGCCGTCGCTGCACTGGCGGAGACCGCAGCGGTGGCTGCACCTGCTCCCGAGGAGGACACCGGGATCTGTCCGGAGGCGCCGCCGGGGATGCAGTCCTTCGCCGATGACGTGACCGCCTGGGCGAAGTGGGGTGTGCTGGCGCTGATCGGCATCGGCGCGGTGGTGTCCCTCGGCTCGATCCTCGTGGGACGGATCTTCTCCCATCCGCACGCGTCCCGGTACGGAGCGATGGGCGTCGCGGTCGTGGTGCTGGTGGCGATCACCTACACGGTGATCCTGACCATCCTGGACTCGATCACCGGCAGCGGGTGCACCTGATGAACCGCCGTCTCGGGCACCCGAGAAGTGATGGGTCGGAGTGGAGCCCGGCTCGGTTGCTCGCGCTCCTTGTGATCAGCGTTCTGGTGGCGCTGGCGTTGCTGGCGGGGCTGGTCTTCGCGGTCGTCGGCGCGCTGACCGACGACCGGTCGGGCCGAGCGGGCGCCACGGAGGGCGGGCACCAGGCTGCCGCCCCGGCGACGGAGATGTCCCGGCAGGACGCGCTCGCCGTCGCCCCCATGCCCTCTGCTGCACCGGAGGCCGCGCTGCCCGGCCCGCTCGCACCCGAGGCTGCCGGCGTGCTCGAGCTGCCGCGCCCTACCGGCGTTGGTCCAGCGGACGTGCCAACCGGGTTTCCGCGCACGCCGGAGGGGGCGCTGGCGCAACTGGCGGCGATCGACGTGACCGCGATGCAGAGCGGCTCGCTGGACGGCGTGCGGCGGGTCATCGCCGCGTGGGCCGCGCCGGGCGGCCCCACCGGCCAGACGTGGTCCGGCGTGGAGGGCCTGGCCAGCCTGCTGTCGGCCGCCGGCCTGTCCGGGGCGGGGTCGCCGCAGCTGAGCATCGTGGTCCGACCCGTCATGGGGCTGGTCAAGGGCACGGTGGGGCCGGAGTTCGCGGTGGTGTGCGTGAACTTCGAGTTCACCGTCACCGTGGCGCAGACCTCCCGGATCGCGATCGCCGACTGCCAGCGGATGGCCTGGACCGGCGGACGGTGGGTGATCGGGCCGGGGGATGAACCGGCGCCGGCGCCGTCAGTCTGGCCGGGCACCGAGGCAGCGACCGCCGCCGGCTGGCGGGACCTGCGCTATGCCTAGCCCCCGGTTGTCTCGCCCGCCTTCGCCTTCGCCTTCGCCTTCGCCTTCGCCTGGGTCGGGGTTCGGACGGCGCCGCGCACAGGCGCTGATCGTCGTCGTGCCGGCGGTCCTCGCCTGGCTGATGACGGCCGCTCCGGCGGCGGCAGATCCGGTGGTGTGGGCCTTTCCGGCCGATCCGTCGTCGACCGAGGAGGCGTTGTCGTGCCTGCCCATCAATCCGTTCTGCGTGATCGGCGAGGCCGCCGGTGCGGTGGTCGCCGACGTGTGGATCAGCGCCATGCTCGCGCTGTGGGGAGCCGGGTTGTGGCTGCTGGGGCTGGCCTTCTCGGTGGTGGACGCGCTGACCACGCCGGACCTGTCCACCGGCGGCCCACTGGCCGCGGTGTATCCGGTGACCTTCGGCATCGGCGCCACCTTGGCCGCGCTGATGGCCATGGTGCAGCTGGGCGCCGCCGCGGTGCGCCGGGACGGGCAGACCCTGGGCCGGCTGCTGATCGGGCTGCTGCAGTTCGGGCTGGTGTGGGTGGGCTACGTCGGCGTGGCGGCGCTGCTGGTCACCGGCGTGTCGGGGCTGACCACCGGCCTGCTGCGCAGCCTGCTGGACATCGACACCCTGGCTGACTTCGACCCGTCGATTCACGTGGGCCGCGACGTGGTCGACGGCACGGTCGCCACCGTGCTAGGGGTCTCCTCGATCTTCCTGCTGGTGCCGGCCAGCGTCGGCTATCTGCTGCTGATGCTCATCCGCGAGGCGGCGCTGATCATGCTGGTCGCGACCTCGGCGATCTCGGCCGGCGGACTGTTGGCGCAGACGTCGAGCGCCTGGTTCTGGCGCAGCCTGCGCTGGTTCCTGGCCGCCCTGCTGGTCGCCCCGGTCGCCGTGCTGGTTCTCGGGGTCGGCGTGACGATCACCGAAGGTCTGCTGACCGGTGCCGAGGAGACCAGCACCGAGGCCGCGGTGGGCATGGCGGTGGTCGGCTGCCTGCTGATCCTGCTCGGTGCCCTCTGTCCGCTCGCGCTGTTCCGGTTGCTGGCCTTCGTCGACCCGGGCACCTCCAGCGGCGCGGCCCTGCGCCAGTCCCTGGCCGGCTCCGGCGGTGTGCTGGGCGCGCTGGAGAAGCGCGGCGGAGGGCGCTCGGCCGGCGCGGCAGCCGCAGGTGCGACCTCTGGCGGGGTGGCCGCCTCGGGTGCCGCGGCGCAGCTGGCCGGTGACCGCGCGCAGGGGGAGTCGACCGCCGACGCTGCGACCAGCAGCCGGTTCGCCGGCGCGCTGCACGCGCTGACGGTGGGCAGCACGCAGGCCGGCCGGCTGGCCGCCGGGGTCGCGGCGTCGGCCGCCGATGTGCTCTCCGGCGCCGGCATCGGACACACCGCGCCTTACTACGGGCAGGCGACGCGGGGCCGGCCCCCGGCCGCTGGCACTCGACACGCCGGCGGGACCTCTGCCGCCACCCAGTCCGGTGAGCCACCGCAGCCGGGTGAGGACGGCCGATCGCTGACCGCGGTGCCTCCGGATCCGCTGTGGTCACCCGGCGCCGACCGGGACGCCGGCCCAGCGGCCGCAGCTGTCCACGGCGATCCACCTCCTCCGCGGCCACCGCGGGGCGACACCACTACCGATGCCGAGGGCGATGACGAGGGCGATGCCCGATGACCGTGCACCGCTACGGCGACTACACCAAGGACGTGTCGGGCTGGTTCCTCGGCATGACCGGCGCCCAGCTGGCCCTGGTGACACTCGCCGGGGTGCCGGCGCTGCTGGCGCTGAACGCCCAGGCCTGGGGGCTGTTCGCCGGCTGGCTGCCGGTGTGGGCGCTGCTGGCCGCGGTGCTGCTGGTGCCGATCCGCGGCCGGGCGGCCGGCCGCTGGCTGGGCGACCTCTGTCTGCATGCGATCGGAGGAGTCATGGGCTGGACGGTGTTCGGCTCCCGGGCCGCGGCAGGAACCGCCGAGGACCTGTCCCAGGCCGACCTGCCCGGGGTGCTGGCCGGCATCCGCACCCACGACGGGCCGCCCTACGGGCAGCTGTTCACCCGGCCGGTGATCGTCCAAGATCAGGCGGCGCGGACCTGGGCGGCGGTGGCCCGGGTCGCCCATCCCGGCATCGGGCTGGCCGAGCCGGCAGACCGGGACCGGATGGGCGCCGGGCTGGCCGAGCTGTGCGAGCTGGCCGCCCGCACCGAACTGGTCGACATCCTCACCCTGCAGGTGCGCACCCTGCCCGACGACGGCGCCGAACGCACCGCCTGGGAGAGCGCGCACGCCCACCCCGGCGCGCCCACGCTCGCCGCCCGGGTCAACGCGCTGCTGAGCGCCACCCTGACTCCGGCCGCGGTCCGCACCGAGGCCTTCGTCACCGTCGTGGTCGGCGAAGGACGGATCGCCCGGGCCGCGCGGGAGAGCGGCGGCGGCGTGGACGGCCGGGCGCGGGTGCTGCACTCGGTGATGGCCGAGGTCGAGGCCGCGCTGCGCGGCCCGGTCGGCTGCACCGCGGTGACCTGGCTGGACTCCGCGGGACTGGCCGCCGCGGTCCGCACCGGGTTCGCGCCCGGCGACCGCGGCCAGCTGGTCGCCGCCGACCTGGCCGCAGCCTCCGGTCAGCAGCTGGCCGCCGGTCTGCCCATGGCCACCGCCGGCCCCAGCACCGCCCGGGCCGAGATGCGGCACTACGCGCACGACGCGTGGGCGTCGGTCACCGACACCGTGCTGCTGCCCGACTCCGGCGCGGTGCTGGGCGCGCTGGCTCCGGTGCTCGTGCCCACGACGGCGGGGGAGCGGCGCTGCCTGACGGTGTTCTTCCACCCGCTGCCGCTGGCCCGGGCCACCCGGCTGGTCGGCCGGGAGGAGATGAGCGCCACCACCGGCAACGAGCTGCGCGCCCGGATGGGATTCCGGCAGCGGGCCCGCCAGCGGCGGGACACCGAGCGGATCGGCGCCGCGGACGAGAAGCTGGCTGTCGGCCACGCGCTGGTCCGCCTCTCGGTCGCCGCCTGCGCCACCGTCCCGGCGACCTGGCCGGTGACCGAGCACGGCCGCCGGCTGGACGCATCGGTCCGCGCCGCCGGCTTCGTGCCGCTGCGCCTGGATCTGGCGCAGGACTCCGGCTTCGCCGCCGCCGCCATTCCGCTGGGGATCGGGCTGCCGAATCGGCGGGGCCGACGATGACCCGCCGGATCCGGGTGGGCCGCGCGCAGCGCCGCGGCCGCGACGTCGCCGTCCTGCTCGACGACTTCGGCCACCGCCTCCCCACCGCGCCGGCCCCACCGGCCGCGGAGCGCGAACGCGGACCATTCACCCATCTGGTGCCCCGCCGGGGACCGCGTGGCCGCGGCCGGGGCCGCGCAGTGACGCCGGCGCCGCTGTCGGTGTGGCGGATGACCTCGGAGCAGACGCCGGTGGTGTGGCCCCTGATCGCCACCTCCGGCCTGCCGCCCACCGGCGCACAGATGGGACTCGACCTGCTCTCCGGTGGCGCGTTCTACTGCGACCCGGTGGGCTGGGTCACCGACGACGACATTCCGGTCACCAACCCCAACGTCGTCGTCTTCGGCAAGCCCGGCCGGGGCAAGTCCGCCACCGTCAAGGCCTTCGCGCTGCGGATGCTGGGCTACGGCTACCGCATCCTGATCCTCGGGGACACCAAGGACGAGTACGAGCCGCTGTGCCGCGCGCTCGGGGTGAAGCCGTTCGCCATCGGTCCCGGCCTGCCGGCGCGGGTGAACCCGCTGGCCTTCGGTCCCCTCGGCTCCGGCTGGGAGCGGCTCGATGCCGCCGAGGCCCGCCGCCGCGAGGCCATCATGTTCGCCCGCTGGATCGTGCTGCTGCGCGGCCTGGTCGGCTCGCAGGCGGTGCCGTTCGGCCCGGTGGAGGAGACCGCGGTCTCCGAAGCGCTGCGGCTGCTCACCGGCTACGCACGCGGCGCCACTCGGCTGACCGAGCCCACCATCCCCCAGCTGTGGCGGACCCTGGACGAGCCGACCGCCGAACTCGTCGCCTCGTGCCGCTACGCCGACCGGCGGCACTTCCTCGACGCCACCCGCACCCTGCGCGACGCGCTGGGCTCCCTGGTGAAGGGCTCCCTGGCCGGGCTGTTCGACGACCACACCACTGTCGCCATCGACTGGCGCGCCCCAATCCAGTCGCTGTCGCTGTCCCGGCTCGAGCCACTCGGCGACCAGGCGGTCGGCATCGCGCTGACCTGCCTGAACTCCTGGGGCCAGGCGATGCGCGAGATTGCCGACCCCGGCGACCTGCGCATCGTCATCCGCGACGAGACCTGGCGGCAGATGCGCCTCGGGACCGAGGCGATGAAGAGCCTGGACGCCAACCTGCGGCTGTCCCGCCGCGACGCCGACGTGCAGGTCCTGCTGGCGCACAAGCCCTCGGACATGCTCACCGCCGGCGACGCCTCCTCCCAGGCCGTGGCCATCGCCCGCGACCTGCTGCACCTGTGCGACGTCAAGGTCCTGCACGGGCAGGACCAGGCCGTCGGCGAAGAGCTGGGCAGCCTGCTGGGGCTGTCCCCGATCGCCCAGCGGGTGGTCACCGGCTGGGCGGTCGCCGGCAAGGGCCGGGCGCTGTGGCTGGTCGGCGACCGGGCGTTCAAGGTGCAGACCGTCCTCACCGAGCCCGAGCTGCGGCTGACCTTCACCAACGAGGCGTTGACAGGACGACCGGCATGACCGGGACGGCGGCACGCGCGGCGCAGTCGTACGCAAAGGCGTGGCTGTGGAAGGCCGCCGTGCCGATCGCCGTCCCGGTGCTCGCCGCACTCACCCTGGTGCTGATCCCGCTGGCTGTTCTTGCCGCACCCGAGGCGCGCACCGCGGCGGCCTCCTCGGGCTGCTCGACCGGCGGCACCGGCGCCACCGTCGCCGGCATCGAGCTAGACGCCGTGCAGATGGGCCAGGCACAGACCATCGTCACCGTCGCCGCGGCGCAGGGACTCGAGCCGTACGCGGCGACCGTCGCGCTGGCCACCGCCTACCAGGAGTCCCGGATCCGGATGCTGGCCAACGACGGCAGCAGCCCGGAACTAACCGCCGAGCAGGCCGCGGTCACCGCCACGAGCCTCCAGTACGCCCACGACGGGCTGGGCTCCGATCACGACAGCGTCAACACCTTCCAGCAGCGGTGGATCGCCGGCTGGGGCACCGTCGCCCAGCTGATGGACCCGGTCTATGCCGCGCACGCCTTCTACGCCCGGCTAGTGGAGGTGCCGGGCTGGCAGACCAGCCCGCTCACCCAGGCGGCCCAGGCCGTGCAGATCTCGGCCGTCGGCGGCGCCTACGCCTCCTGGGAGCCGCTCGCCCGACAGCTGACCGCCCTGCTGTGGCCGACCGCCCAGGCCAGGGCGGCCGACCCGGCCGGCACGGCGGCCGGCGTCTGCCCGGGTCTGCCGGTGCCGGCCGGGTCGTGGATCCGGCCCACCGCCGGGCAGTTGACCTCCGGATACGGCACCCGGTGGGGCACCCTGCACGCCGGGGCCGACATCGCCGGACCCCGCGACACCCCGGTGTACGCCGCCGCCGACGGCACCGTGCTCACCGCAGCCTGCACCAGCGCCTACTGCGACCGCGACGGCAGCCTGAGCGTGGCCGGCTACGGCAACCTGGTCGAACTCGACCACGGCGCCGGCGTGACCACCCGCTACGGGCACCTGTCGGCCTACACCGTCACGCCCGGCCAGCCGGTCAGCGCCGGGACGCTGCTCGGTTTCCAGGGCTCCACCGGCAACAGCACCGGCGTCCACCTGCACTTCGAGGTCCGCGTCGACGGAGCACCGCTCGACCCGGTGCCGTGGCTGGCCGACCACGGCGTCGACCTGCATACCCCCGACCCCGGATGAACAGCCCACGGACAGCAAGCAGAGGAGGAGCCATGCGCACGACGGACGCTGGACGTCGGCGGTGAGCGCCGGCCGGTCGCATCCCGACGTCGGCCCGGCCAGCTGGGAGATCCCGGCCGCCGCGACCCTGGTCTGGCTGGTGACCGCTGCGCTGTTGCTGCCGGCCGCCCGCGCCGCCGCAGGACTCCTGACCGGCGCGGGCTGGATGTGGCCGCACGGGTCCGCTGCCCTGCTCGCCTCGGTCGGCGGGCTGCTGACCGGCGACCGCACCGCCGGCCTGGATGCCGCCCAGGCGGCGGCGCTGCCCTCCTCGGCGTTCGTGTACACCGCCATCGCGGCGGCGCTGGTCCTCTTTCTGGCCAGCAGCGGGGCATCGGTCTGGACTCTCCACCGGCTGCTGCGCACGCCATCCGGGATGGCCACCCGCGGCCAGGCCGCCGACGTGCTCGGCCGCGCCCGGCTGCGCCGGGTCGCCCCCCTCATCCGCCCCGACCTGCCCCCGCCCCACCGGACGCTCGGCGCCGGACCGGCGGCCGGGGACCCGCACGCGGTGGGATGGCGGCTAGGCCGCGCCGCCGTGCCCGCCGCCGGACAGCTGTGGGTCCCCTTCGACCGGACCACCGGCGTCTACGGCCCGCAGGGCTCGGGCAAGACCCTCGACCTGCTCGCCCCGGCCCTCCTCGACGCGCCCGGCGCGGCGATGGTGACGCTCACCAAGGCCGAGGACCTACTCCTGACCGTCGACGCCCGCACCACCGCCGGCCGGCCGGTCGCCGTTCTCGACCCCTTCGGGGCCGTGCCCGGCCTGCCGGAGCTGGTGTGGGACCCGGTGGCCGGCTGCCGAAACCCGATGCTCGCCGAGCGCCGCGCCAAGGCCTTCACCGCCGGCACGGTGACCGGCGCGGTGACCGGCGGCGTCACCGAGCCGGCGGCCCGGTTCTACGCGTTCGAGGCGGCCAAGGTGCTGCAGGCCTACCTGCACGCCGCCGCCCTGACCGGCCGGACCATCGAGGGCGTCCTGGAGTGGGCCGCCCACCCCCAGGCCAGCACGCAGCCGGTGGATGTCCTGCGCGGTCACCCGGATGCCGCGCCGTTCTGGGACGGGCTGCTGCACGGCGCCCTGCAGGGTGACCCGCGCACCGCCGGCAACACCGCCACCACCGTGCAACAGGCGCTGGCGCTGTTCTTCCAGGCCGACATCCGCCGCCGCTGCATCCCCGCACCCGGCCGGCCGGCCACCAACGTCGCCGAGCTGCTCGCCGCCGGCGGCACCATCTACCTGCTCGGCCGCGAGGACCCCTACGCCTCGGCGTCCCCGCTGATGACCGCGCTGGCCGAGCACGTCCTGGACACCGCCCTGCACCTGGCCGGCAGGACACCAACGGGTCGGCTGTGCCCACCGCTGCTGGCCTGCCTGGACGAGCTGCCCTCCACCGCCCCGCTGCCCACCCTGCGCACCCGGATGGCCAACGACCGCGCACTCGGAATCAGCTTCGTCTACGCCGCCCAGACCTGGCGGCAGCTCGTGCTCATCTACGGCGAGGACGAGGCCCGTGCGCTGTTCGGCCTGACCAACGTCATCGTCGCCTTCGGCGGCGGCAAGGACGGCGCCTTCTACCGCGAGCTGTCCGACCTGCTCGGCACCACCCGGGTCCGGCGCAGCTCCTACAGCTACGCCGGAGCCGGCTGGTCCCGGTCCACGCACGGCGAGACCGTGCCCGTGCTGCGGCCGGAAGAGATCCGTCAGCTGCCGCCGGGGCGGGCGCTGGTCGTCGCGGAGAATGCGCCGCCGATGATCGCCGGACTCACCCGGTGCATCACGGGGCCCCGCGGCGCAGAGCTTCTCGCCGCCCAGGCCGCCGCCCGCGACCGCGTCGCCGCCGCCCGCAGCCACACCCCGTCGCTGGCCCAGCGCACCGGCCGCGCCCACGACGTGCCCACCGACGCCGACCTGACCCCCACCCGATGGGAGGCCCCATGACCACCCCGGACCTGGCCCTTGTCTTCCCCCGACCGCCGCAGGAGGTCCGCGCCGCGCTGGACCAGCTGCAGCAGGTCGAGGACGCCGGCCTTCCCCTCACCGGGCTGCACCTGCTGGACCGCCCGTGGGACCCGGCCACCTGCGAGCCACGAGTCCGGGCCCAGCTGTGGCCCTGGCTGGACCGGGTCGCCGCCTGGCTCAACCACACCTACGCCTGGCAGACCGCCCACGCCATCCCCTCCTGCTGGCCCCGCCACCCGCATCTGCTGCACGAGCTCGCGGTGCTCGCCTGCCTGCGGCTGGCCGCCGCAGACACCACCGGCCCGCACGCGCTGGAGGAGTGGCACCGCTACGCCCTGCCCGCCTTCCACGCCCGCATGGCCGAGCGCCTCGGCATCGGCTGCCCACCCGGCCGGCACACCGACTGGCCCGCCCGCTCCTGGGCCGCCGACTACGACAGCCGCCCGGCGTCAGCTGCCCGGCGTGCGCTGTTCGACGCCGACCTCGCCGTCGAGGGAGGACACCGGTGACAAGCACCTCCCCGCGCGGGCCCGATCGCGACGACTGGGTGGCGCTGATCGACGGCGTGCGAGTCAGCCGAAGGTGGATGACACGGCACACCCCGCAGCTGCTGGCCGCCTGGCGCGACGCACCGACCCAGCGGCGGCGGCGCACCATCGCCGCGCACATCCTGCTGGTCGCCGCGGATCTGGAAAGCGAACCAGACGACGCCTCCGCTGACCCCGAGTGCGCAACCAGCGCCTGGCAGGCGACCGTGGCACGGATCGATCCCCGCCTGGTGGTGGGCCCCGACTGGCCGCCGCTGGCCGCCTCCCTGACCCGCGCCTGCCTCGCCGGCTACGACGTGGCGACCCGACTGCCGGAACTCGCGACCGCCGGCCCGCTGCCCGCCCGGCATCCCGGCCGGGAGCTGCACTGGCGGCTGCTCGACGACTGCCCGGCCACCGTCCTCAACCTGCCCGTGCTGCACCCGGCCGGTGCCGTCGCGGCTGGGCACAACGCAACCCATCGTCCACAGATCCGCCCCGGCTCCCCACCCGCGTGCCCCAGCGACGCAGCCTCGACCCACCCCGCGAAGGAAGGAGACACGTGAGCCTCGACCCGCCCACCGACCCGCTCAGCTACGCCGCCTCACTGCTCGACGCCGTCGGCGCCGACCGAGAGCAGGTGCCCGCCGACATTGCCCTGGACTGTCTCTACGCGGCCGAGCTCCTCGAGCTCGCCGGCGCCCGCGCCCAACCGGTCCCGCTGATCGACGGCGACCCGGCCGCCAGCATCCACGCCGCGATGGGTGCCCTCGGCCTGCTCGACGAGGGCACCTTCGCCAGCACACCCGTCCTCGACGCCGCGCGCGCCGCCCGCCACGCCCTGCGACGGCTGGGCTGAGCGGTGGCCACCACCCTGCGGCAGCTGCTCGGCGGCCTCAACGACCGAGCCAGTGCCGACCCCGGGGCGGCGACCATCGAGGACGTCACCGGAGCACTGGCCCACCTCGGCCGGGCGCTGTCCGGACTGGCCGACGACGGGCTCACCGCCCGCGACAGCACGCGGCAGCGCACCGTCACCGCACTGGCCACCGCTTGCACCACGGCCGGCTTGCTGTGGCCACACCACGGCGGACCGCTTACCGACCTCGCCGGCGCCGCTGCCGACCTCGCCGGCCGCGACCGGGCCATCATGGGCCGCTCGCACCGCTGGGCACTCGCCGTCGAGGTGGCCGAGACCGCCGACACCTGCGCGCGATTCGGCCGCCGGCTCCTCCCGCGGACCGCGGCACCCGAGCTGGCCGCCGTGCGCGCCCTGGCCGCCACCCTCGAACAAGACGCGCAGGCCGATCCACCGACCGCCACCGGCTGGGGACTCCTTGACCGACCGGTGCCCCTGACCGCGACCCCGCGCGGGCCGTCCGAGATGACGGCCCTCGACGCAGCCGCGGCCCTCACCGCCGCCCTGGACCGCGCTCAGGGGGGCAACGACCTGACGCTGCGCGACTTCCGCGCCGCCGTCGCGGCCGCCGAGATCACCTGCCGCAGAGCCGCCACCTTCGACGCGGCCGTCGCCGGCGACGATGCCGGCCCACTGGTGGTGGCCGGGCTCGCCTGGCACCAGGCCGGCCGCGCCAGCACCGTCTTCGACGACGGACGGCGAGCAGGGCCCGTCGATCCGCGGGGCGTCGTCGCCTGGGCACGGTCCCTCGCCGGCGCCCTGCACACCAACATCGACCGACTCTCCGCCCTCCCCGCCCACGGCGACGACCACGGCGACGACCACGATGTGCGGCACACGGACGGCATGGCCCAGCAGGTTGCCGGCCAGCTGCCCACCCTCGCCGACCGGCTCCTCGCGGCCGTCGACCACTGGTCTCGCACCGGACGGCTGTACGCCTCCGCCCGGGACCTGCCCCCCATGGAGAACATGCCCGAGGACCGGATCGAGGCAGTGATCGCCGGACGCCACGTGCTGGCCACCGGCGCCGACCTCGACCGGCTGCGACAGGCCGTCGGTCGCGCCGCGGACCTGTCCACCGGACTGGTCGAAACGCTGTACCGCCCCGGGACAGGCGAGCAGGAGCAACGTCACCTGCCGGACCGACCCGACCGGGAAGCGCTGCTCCGAGGCGTGACCGGCCGATTGCTCCGCGTCCAGGCTGTCGAGCGCGACATCGCTGCGATCCGGTCGCGCCATCAGCCGGCACCCCACCCGCCGCCCCGTTAAGGCAGTCGCATGCCCATCGTGATCTGGATAACTTGTCCTCCGTGGATCCGGTCACCGGTCTCCCGCCCGCCTAGGTACGCCGCGTGGCGACGCAGCCTTCGGGCTGGACGCCAACGCTGCCGAGGAGGTCGCAGGGCATCACCGGAACGTTCCCTCGACCTTCCCGGTTTGCGGCGACGACGAAGGCTCGGACGCAGGTGACGGCGCTCCAGTCGACGCGGCGACACAGCTACGACACCGCAACACTGGCCGGCCCGCATGAGCTGATTCTGTCGGTGCGGACGCATAGCATCCCGGGCGACGAGAGGCCCCTCGTCCGGTGGTCAACACCACAGCCGAGCCGAAACGCCGGGGCCACGGCGCCGACCTTCTGGTGGGGTGGGTCTGCCGATGAAAAGGTCATGGAGTTGATGAGTCGGGTGTGGACGGGACGGGTTGCTGGACGCGAGGTCGCCGCCTCGGAGGTGCTGGCGAGCTATTGGACCCTCGCCGCCGAGCGTCAGCGCGTCTACCACGCGCGGCTCGCCGGGCAGCCGGCGCCCTGGACCACTGATCCGATCGTCGCTCAGTACCGGTTCACCAACGCCTACCGGGCTGCGGACCGTGTCTCCCAGGACCTCATCCGGGTGATCTACAACGGCCCCCAGGCCGCCTCGGATGTCCTTCTCCGCACCCTGCTGTTCAGGTTCTTCAACAAACCCCAGACGTGGAATGCCCTAGAGGCCGAGCGGCGCGAGATCAGCGCCGCCGACTTCGATGCTGACGTCTACGCCGGCATCCTCGACCACCTCATGGCCAAAAAGGACCGCATTTACTCTGCCGCTTACATCGTGCCACCCCCGCCGTTCGGGCACACCCGAAAACATCGAAACCATCTGGCGCTGATCGAGCACATGATGACCAGTGGCCTCGACGGGAAGCTGGCGCGAGCCAGGAGTCTGAAAGACGTCTTCCTGCTCTTGGCCTCGTATCCGTCGCTCGGGCCGTTCTTGGCGTATCAGTTGACGATCGACCTCAACTACTCGACCTTGATCGACTTCGACGAGGACGACTTCGTGGTGGCCGGGCCGGGAGCGGTCAGTGGCCTGAGGAAGTGTTTTCCGGACGCCGAGGGGGTCGCCGCGCCGGATGTCATCCGGTGGATGGCCGACACCCAGGAGGAGCAAATTGGGCACTACGGGGTCGAGTTCCGCGACCTGTTCGGACGACCCCTGAAGTTGATCGACTGTCAGAATCTCTTCTGTGAGACCGACAAGTACGCGCGCATTGCCCACCCATCGCGTCGTGGCGTCGGTAACCGGACGCGCATCAAGCAGCGATTCAGCCCCCAGGGGCCCTTGCGGCCGCCAGTCTTTCCGCCGAAGTGGCGTCTCGATCCGGCGCCGGCAGCGGCCGGCCGCGAGCTTTCACCGGCTGTCGTCCGGCTCGAGCAGCCCGCGCTGCCGCAGTTCGGTGATGATGAAGTCGTGCGTGTCTGACGCGCTCATAGGAGGCACGATAACCACGCGGTCCGGGTCGGCCGCGGCGATCGCCTCGTATCCCTCCTTCACTCCGTCGGCGTTGTTGACGTCGGACAGGTGCGCGTGGAGGAAGAGGAAGACCAGGTCTGCCTCCACGCTTCCCCAAACCTCGTTGACCAGCGAGCGGAAGGTCGCCTCGGAGAGGCCGAGCTCGCCGCCGGTCGCGTACCAGCCGTAGGCCAAGGTCGACCACCACCAGCGGTCGAGCACGAGAGCTCCGCGGCGGGTGGAGTCGATCAGTTCCTCGATGGATTCGCTGTGGCAGGACAGGTGCGCGAGTTGCCGCGCGAGCGGTCGTACCGGCGGCTTCGTCTCGAGCAGGCGATACAGGCGGCGGGTGAAGTCGGTGAACCCAGACGGCATGTGCGCGAAGGTGGTCGAGCCGGCATCGAGCACCGACTCGAGCAGGTCGCGCTGGGTACTCTTGCCGGCCCTGTCCAGGCCTTCGAAGACGACCAGCTTTCCCAGTTTCAGGGCCAGCGACGGCGCCGGCCGAGATTTCGGGGCCGGCGGGGTGAAGGTCAGCGTGCGTGCGACGAGGTCCGCGTGCACGGTGCCGCCGCGGTGCTCGCGCAGGGCGCGGAACATCTCATAGCCGGTGAGGATCGCGTACTCCCAGTCCGCCGAGCTTCGCCGGGAAACTTCGAGGTGCGCAGTCATCTTTCGGCAGGCCTTGAGGACATCGGCCGGGACACGGTCGCCCGTGGCGAAAAAGCTGTGCTCGGCGGCGACCGAGAAGACGTAGGCGGCGAGCCCTTCTTCGATCACCGCCGCTCTGCCGCCGTCCTGGATCCGGTTGGCATCGGGGTCGCTGCGTCGCTTGACGTCGAGCAGGCCTCGCATGGTGGGTGACCAGCCCAGCACGGCCATGTGGGCCAAGTGCAGGGCGTCGTGGTAGCGGTAGTCGTCGTTGTCGTCACTGTTGTCGTCGAGCGGGTCCCCCACGGTGCTGGGGCCACGATAGATGCGCACCACCGGCACGGGGCCGGCGCCTCGATCGATCTCGACTGATTCGGCGAAGGTGATGTCGATCTGGCGAGGGAGCTGTTCGGCGGGTTCCAGCCCGTCGTCGAACAGTTCGTGCGGCGGCGGTGCAGGCGGGCGGAGGTAGCGTTCCTCGGTCTTCTGCAGGTTCTCGGTGAGGACCTGTCCGAGGTCGAGGTCGCAGCGCCGAGCCAGCGCGGCCGCGTACCAGATGAGGTCGCCGAGTTCCTCGCGTACTTCGTCCCGGAATCCGCGATAGCCGAGGGCGTCCCGCTGCCGCTTCTTCAGCTCGGCCGCGAGGTTGCCGATCTCACCGGCGAGGCCGAGCAGGGGCAGCGTCAACTCCTCGGACGGCAAGATGTCGCTTCGGCCTGCTGCCTGCTGATAGTCGTCGATGTCCATTACGGTGCTCCATCGGTCGGTGGCAGTGCGATCAGCACAGCGGCCTGCAGCGCGTTGGCGACCAGGTAGTCCAGCGGCAGCCAGCCGTAGCCGCCGGCACCCCAGTACGGTCCCCAGCTGTTTCGGATCAGCAGTCGGCGACCCAGCTCGGCGTGGGTGGCCGCTCCCACGACCAGCACGGCGTGGTAGTCGCCTTCGGGGCTGCGAATGTCGGGCACGTCGATGGATCCGTCGGGCCCGGCGTCGTCGAACTCGTCGGTCACCTCGACGATCAGGACGACGGGGTGGCCGGCGGCGAGCGCGTCTTCGATGGGGTCCTCGACGCCGTCGTGCGCGAGGTGGAGCTCGGCGGCCGCGACCTGCTGCCACGGCGGGCTCCCGGCCGCCGTCGGCGGATCCTCGGTGCCAACGCCGAGGTGGGGATTCCATGGCCAGTCGGCAAGGGGAGGTTGGCCCGAGTCGCGCAGGGCGAGGGCGCCGTCTTCCAGGAGCATGCCGCCCAGCGAGGTCTGCCGGTGCACTGTGCAGTGCCACCAGACCGCCTCGGGGGCCATCGCCGTGCTGGCCCCCGGCCCGGTCTGCGCGTCGAGGAGGGCGTCGTGGGCGTGGCTCAGCGCGAACGGGAGGCAGACCGGTCGCGCTCCCTGGTCCATGAGGCTGCTGGAGATGAGCGGGCGGAGGTCGACATTGGTGCGTGCCGGCTGGCTGGCGTCGGGCTGGGGCGCCGATGGGCCGCTACTGGAGCTCATCGCCGTCCGGCTCGGCCTGGTCGAGATCGACGTCGAGGTAGGCGCGCCGACGGAGCACCTCCGGAGCGGGGGTGACCTGCACGTCGAGCCGGTAGGTCTCCACGGGTGCTGCGGCGGGGTCGTGGGCGGAGCTGTAGACCAGTTGGACGGCGTCCGGTCCCTCGCTCACCGACCGCAAGGCCAGCAGCCGCGTGCCGGTGCCGGCGATGGAGACCGCGGGGCGGGGGCCCCCCGGGGTTGGTAGCGAGGAGACGTGCGCCGCGCCGCCGGGTGGCGCCTGACCGCCTCGGGCGATCGCTCGCCGTGTTGCCCTCCGCTGGGAGGCCGCCACGGCGCCGCGAGAGACCAGGAACTGGTCGTCGACCACGGCCACGGTGTGGCCGGCCTGTGGTGGGCGGTCTCCGGCTGCGGCGGGCCCGGGCGGTGGAAGGATCCGAACGGCGCCCGCGTTGCCGGGCAGGCGGTCCAAAGCCTGCTCCACCGCGGCGGCAGGCGCCGGCGGGCGGCTGCGCGACGGTCGCCACCCCCGTGGAGCGCCCACCGTGTCTGCCTCATCGATGGCGGGCGGCTCGCTGACGGCGTGCCGAGCGCGGCGCTCAAGATCGTCGTCGGTCAGCCAGCGGTAGCCGGTCGTTCGGTTCTCGGGGAGCAGGAGAACGATCTCGTCGCCCTCGGTGACGGTGAGTGCAGTGCCCGCGGCGTCCAACCCGATCGGCCAGACGTCGACCGGGCCGGTGGGTCGGTGCCCTCGGCACAGCTCCGTCTTGATGGTGGCGGGCTTGACCCGAAGCAGCTCGTCGCGGCGGGTCCGGTTGATGATCTCCAGGTTAGCCAGTTGCCGTGCTGCGGCCTCATAGCTGGCCCCGAGGTCGCGGGCCATGAGGTAGACGGCCGCCGGGGTCGCAGTGCGCGCGTCGTGGACGCCGTATCGGGTGCCGACGGCGTAGACCAGCGGGGGTGGCATCAACAGGTGGCTGGCGAAAATCTGAGCGAGGAGTTCGCGTTCGGCCGCCGGGTGGTAGACGTCGTCTTCGGTGTCGAAGCTGGCTTCGCCGTAGTCGAGGACCCAGTGTCCGATCTCGTGCGCGGCGGTGTACCGCTGCACCGCCGCTCCTCGTTGGGTGCTCAGCATGATGCCGCCATCCCCGCGAGGAATCACGGCGCCGAGGAGGTTGTCGAGGCGGTTGAAGACCAGCCACAGGCCAAGCTGGTCGACGATGTCGAACACGTCGACCGGGAGCCCCTGGTCGACGCCGAGGTCGTCCAAGACGCGGTCGGCTTCCTGCACCGCATGCCGGGCTTGAGAACGGGTCACCATGATCGATCAGTTGTCCTCCGAGGTGTTGGTGCGACGGCGTCGCGCGGCCCGCGGTCGCATCCCGGCCGCGCCAGGTGCGGAGTTGGCCGCGGCGAGAAACTGGGCAAACCGCAGCACCTGCGCCTTGTCTTCCGGCGAGAGTTCGGCGGTCGCCCGGTAGAGGGCGCGATCCTCCTCGGGGGTCTGCGCGCTCTCTTCCTCCTCGCCGAGGATCCACGCCACGCTGCGCCGGTATAGGCGCGCCAGTCGTCGCAGTTCGAGGGCGCTGACATTCCGCTTGCCGGCCTCCATCGCGATGACACTCGTCCTCTGGATCCCGAGCGCGCCGGCGACATCCTCCTGGGTGAGGCCCAGCGTTTCCCGGGCTGCCCGGAGCCGGGCGCCGACCGCCTGCTGCTCATTCGGTTCCAACGCTTCCACCTTCCAGATGGCACCGTCCGCATTCGCCGGTCCGACGAGGGGTCGCGACGACGAAGGCGATGGCCAGGTGAGCCTCGTGGCTCATTGAGAGGGCGAGGTCAACCTCCTGCTCCTGGGCCGCTGCCAGGGCCGGCCCGTGCAGCCGCAAGGTCGGCGGCTGTCCTTCCCGCCCGGCGACCTCGATATCGGTGGGTGCGATGGCCCCGATCCCCCGGCCAAGGGCCTTCATGGTGGCTTCCTTCGCTGCCCACCTGGCGGCGAGCCTCGGCGTGGAGCCAGCGCAGTAGGCCAGCTCGTCGGCCGTCCAGCACAGCTGCCGAAAGGCCGCACCGCCGGTGGTGAGCATGGCTTCCAGCTGTGGGATCGCAACGATGTCCACACCGACCCCGAGGGGGGTCCGCATGGCTATGACCCGTCCCGGGCGGCGGCGAGGAGGTCTGCGACACCTTGCTTTGTGTAGGTGCCCTGCTCGGCATCCGCGAAGGTCGCATTCACCATCAGCTCACCGACCTCGAAGCCGCTGTGCTGGGCCAGGAACCCGAGCAGGCGGCTGAGCCCGAGCAGGTTCCCGTACGCCTTCGTCACCAGGTATTGGTGCCGATAGGTCGCAGCCATGCTCAGCCGCCCCTCGTACAGGGTGAGATCAACGTGCACGAGGCAGGGGAAGCCGCGCTCGCGCCGGTCGCTGGCGGCGTAGACCTGCAGTCCGGCGCAGTCGGCGAGAAGCTCTGCCTCGCCGCCGACCGCGATGTCCTCGAGATTGCGCTGGGCCCTGTTGGTGTCGCGGCTGCGGCGCAGGCGCGTGATGCGGTCGGCGATCTGGTTGATGCCTCCGCCGGTCCTGCCCGGCCAGCTCACCATCCGGCCGAAGTAGGTCCCGGACTTGTTCGCCGTGTCCGTGGTCAGGATCGGCAACATCTCGGTGTAACTCGCGTAGAGGTCAGCGGCGCTCGCATCCAGCTTCCCGAGTTCCTCAGGACCAAGGCCGAGGCCGTAGGCGAGCCCCGTGTCGGCGTACATCTCGGCGGGGAAGATGGTGCCGGCCACGGTATCGACCGACTGGATCCGCACGCCGTTGCGGCGGCCTCCGGTCAGGACCTCGTCGACCGCCGAGCGGACCTGCGGGTCCTCTGCCGCACACGGGTCCTCGACCGTGCTGATCACATTGATGGCGTGTCCGCCACCGGCAACGACCCGCTCGAGGGTGCGCAGCCATGCCTGGCTGACGTTCGGAGCGGGCGGGATGTAGCTACTCATGCGGGTCTTCTCCCATGTCGGTGCGGATCGAGCGGATCAGCAGATCGGTGACGCCGCCGATGCTGCGAAGGACCTCGGCGTCGCGGACCTGCGAGAGCTTCACGAGCTTCCGGCCGGGGGCATAGGCCTGCGACACCCGTCCGATGAGCCACACCGCGACCAGGCTCGGAATGCGCGGGGTGCCGTTCTCGTGCAGCTCACCGGCGGCGACATCCGCCGTCGTACGGCCGCCCAGTTGGGCACATAACTCCAGCAGCGTCTGCTGGAGCGCCGGGTGGTCCAGCTTCTGCAGGGACGCTCTGGTCAGGCCGGTGATGGCGGTGAGGCGCTGGGCGAGGTTGCCTGCCGGCGGCGCGGTCGGTGACGTTGGCACGGTCGGGCCGCCGGCCGGGAAGAACGTGCTTCCCGGCGCCGGCAACCCGCCACCAACGTCCGATGTCACAACGTCAATGTCGCAATTTCCGACATGGCTGTCAAGCCTTCCCCTCCTTCCCTTCTGGCCGGGGATGACGCCCCCCCGTGCCCAAGCGCCGGTGAGTCGTGTAGCGCGACCACGAAGCGCCAGCGTCGGCGTCTTGCAGGGACGGCCCTCACCGGCACGCTGCTGCACGCGGCGACGGCGGTGCCCGGGGGATCGTGTGCCCGGCCGGCGGGCGCTTCGCCGCCACCGAGGAAACTCGGCCTCGGGCGGCAACACCGTCGAGCGCGATCAACAGGCTCAAGGAGCCGCGCTGTTGCCGGGGTCCATCCATTTGCACCGCGTCGGCCACCGTCAGCAGCCCGAAGCCAGGCCGGTCCGGTGGCTCAGGCCAGCGCGGCAGATCGGAGTCGGCGAGCGCGCGCACCAGGTTGGCCAGCTGTGCATCGTGGGCGCGGCGGCGCAGCTGGATGAGCATGTCCGGCTCCGGATAGAGGCCCAGCACCCCAGCCGAGCACCGCCCGCCGCACCGCCACCTGCCCCGTGCCGGCGCCGAGATCGACGGCGCGGTCGTCCGAGTGAGCCTCAGGGAAGGCGCACCTCTGTCCGCTGTCGCCCCAGGCCACCGACGCCAGAGGCCCGACACCATCTGTCGTCCAGCCGTGGTCCGGTCGTTAGACCGTCGCTCGGGCCGGGTCACTTCGATCCAGCTTCTGCCGTGCAGACGCCAAGGCCGACCCCAGTCCCAGTCTCTCGACGAAGACGTCGGCGGACCGTTCACTGCCACGACTGATCGCGGCCTCGACAGCCGGTTGGACGTAGGCGGCGAGCAGGGCAGCGCTGAGCACGGCGATCGTCGCCCAAGCTTGTGCTCCAGGGCTTCCTCCGGTCGCGACCCGCCAGATGGCCACCGCGACAACGACCGGTGTGAGCACCGCACCGGCGCCGAAGGGCGGGATCCGGTGGCCGAGTCGGACCGCGAACAGGCGAACGGTTTGCCAGGGCCAGGTCAGCCACCAGATCACGAGTCCGTGCCGGGTGTCTCCAGCGGCATGGTGGCCGATCTCGTGGAGCGCCACCGCCAGTAGCTCGTTCCGGGTCAGGTGACCGGCGTGCACCCGGTGCAGGAGACCGGTGGTGATCGCGATGGAGTGACGTCCCGCGGCAAAGGCGTTCGGCTGGCGGTCCTCGATGACGTACCAGTCCAAGTCTCGTGCCACGGGGGCGCCGATGAGTCCGCATCGTGGGTGTTCACATTCTCCCCGCAGCCAGTTCAGCCATTCGGCGTCCCGACCGCTCGGCGTGCGGAAATGGAACATGGTGGCGACGACGAAGCGCTCCACGGGACGTTGCGGCAGGAGCAGGGGTGCACACACGAGCCAGGCGATCAGGGCGACCAAGGTCGACCGGGCCAGCCAACTGAACGCGAACGTGACCAACAAGGTACTGAGCAGCACGGCCGGTGCGGCTGCCGACAGCCGGCAGATATCCGTACGGCCGCGGTTCCATTCGGCGTACGCCATCTCCACTCCCGGGCTCGTCGTCCAGACCTGGACTGTGACTCTGCACCAGGCGGGTGACAAAATGCCGGGGTTCTCACCGGCGCCGACGCCACCAGGCGTCTTGCCGGCGTCCGTGAACTTCTCCTGTGCCGCCCGGGTGAACTAGCGGCCGTATCGGTCACCGGCGCTTCGTTGGGGGCGTGGCGCTGCTCGGTGATCGTGGTGGTGCACCCACGTGGTCCCTTTCCGAGGATCCACCTGGAGTCCCTTTCCGAGGACCCACCTGGACGCGGTCTTGTCGCCCCCGTCTGTGGCCCGGCAGCCACGGGCGGGCTGTGGGTTAGGGAGTAGGTGGCCCGGTGTCTGGGCGGACACCTGGGGCGTTCCGTGCGTGCCTGGTGGAGAGGCCTGGCGGTGTGCCGCCCTGGACTGCCGACCGTCCCCGGCGGGACGGGTTGCGTGGGGGACGGTTGGAGACGCCGGTGACCGGCGGCACGGCGGGGGTCGGCCTGGCGTCGAGCACGGCCATGTGGACGGTGCCCGGGGGCAGCTGGAGGGCGTTGGTCACGTGGTCGATGTGCGTGAGCCACCGGGCTGGGGGCAGGGCGGCGATGATGGCCGCCGCCTCGCGCACCGCGTCCCTGACCGCGGAGGGGCTGCCGTCGCCCGCGGCTGCGGTGATGCGGGCGTCGAGGAGGTGGTGGGCGAGGCTGTCGGCGGTGTCGATGGCCGCGCGCAGCGCGGTGGCGCCGTCGCGGTGGAAGAGGTCGGCGGGGTCGAGTCCGTGGGGCAGGGCGAGTCGGCGGGGATCGCCACCGCGGGCGGTGAGCTGCCAGAAGATGCGTTCGGCGGCCTGCTGCCCGGCGGGGTCGTTGTCGGTGGCCACCAGGATGCCGGGCCCCTCGGCGGAGAGGTAGGGCCGGAGCAGGTCGGCTTGCCGGTCGGTGAGGGAGGTGCCGAGAGTGGCGATGCCGAGGGTGGTGAGACCGACGGTCTGCCCGTCCGTGGCGAGGGTGAGGGCGATGGCGTCCATCGGCCCTTCGACGAGAGCGGGGGTGGCCCCCTCGGCCAGTGCCTGGCGGCCTTCGTAGAGCCCGAGCAGGTGCTCGCCCTTGCGGAACAGGTCGGTGCTCGGGGTGTTGAGGTACTTCGGTCCGGCGCGGTCGTCGTCGGCAGCGGCGGGATTGCGGCGGGCGATGAAGCCGCGGATGGCGCCGTCGGTGTCCCGGATGGGGAACGTGAGCCGGTCGCGGAAGCGGTCGATCAGTGCTCCGGTGCGGGCCCGTTGGGCGAGGCCAGCGGCGAGTAGCTCGCCGTCGGTGGCGCCGCGACGGCGCAGGTGGTCGACCAGGGCAGTCCAGCCGGCCGGGGCGTATCCGGGGCTGAATCGCGGATCGGTGGCGAGGTCGGTGCCCAGCCGCTGGCGCAGGTAGCCCGGTGCCCACGAGTCGGGGTAGTGGGCGGTGAAGAAGGCGGCGGCCTGGGTGTGCAGCTCGATGAGCCGCTCGCGGCCGACGGCGGCGGTGGCCCAGAAGTGTTGCTCGAGCAGGTAGTCCGCCTCGTCGCCGGCCTCCAGGGCACCGGTCGCAGTCAACGGGTCGGGGGTGAGGTACCCGGTGGCGGCCGTTGGCGGTGGGGTGTCGTAGTCGGGGTCGAAGGGGGCCGGCTCGTCACCGGTGGGCAGGTCGGGCGGGGCGGTCGTGGTGACTGCGGGCGGGACGTCGAGCGGGTAGAGGTGGTGGGCGTCGTCCGGGGGCTGGAGGTCGGCGGGCAGCGGCTCGGGAGCGTCGAGGGGGGCGGGGTCGGTGAGCGCGGCGATCCGAAACACCAGCGCCTCTACCAGCCCCGTGCTCGTCTGGTCGTTCACCACCGCGGCGGGGAGGCCGGCGACGGCGGTGTTGAGCAGATCGGCGGGGGGCCAGCCGGCGCGGGCTGCGGTGGTGACCGCGGTGACCAGGGCCGGCCAGGCGGGGTCGGCCAGCACCCGCTGCGTGTGCTGGTCGGGCAGCAGGTCCAGCAGAGCCGGGCACCAGTCGGGCCGGAGCGCCGCGGCGCCCGGCGCGGTGGGAACGCTGGCGGGGGTGAGGTGGGGAGCCAGGCGCCACCAGAGGGCGGCGGCGGGCAGGTCGTCTGGCAACGGCCGCTGGGCCGCCACCGCGACCAGAAGGCCGGCGGCGTCGCGGCCGGCGCGGTCGGCGGCGGCCAGCCGGTCGGCGAGGGCGGTCCAGTGCGGATCGCGGCGGATGCGGGGGTCGACGCTGTCGGCCAGCGCCGCCCATACCGCACCGCCTCGGGTGGGGCCGGCGGTGACGACGGCGTCGTCGAGCTGCCGCTGGTGCTGTCGTTCGGCCGCTGCCTGTCGGGGTGGGCCGGTGGGGCGCCGGTCGCTGTCGGGAACGCCGAGCGTGGCGCGCCAGACGGCGAGGTCGGCGCGCAGCGAACCGTGCTGCGGGTCCAGCAGCGGCTGTGCCCAGGCGGGGGCGGTGGCCGGTGTCATCGCGGCGGCCGCCTGAGCCATCCGGTCGGCGCACTGCCGCAGGTGGGTGGCGCGGCCGGTCAGGTAGGCCCCCCAGTGCGGGTCGGCGGTCAGGGTTGCCGGCACGCCGGGCAGCCAGGGCAACGGTCCGGTGCGGCCGGGGACGTGCAGTCGCCAGTCCAGGACGGCCGCCGGATCGGCGGCGCTGTCGAGTTCCCGGGCCCCGACCGCGGCCGTGAGCGCCCGGATCGGGTCGGCGCCGCCGACGGCCAGCAGCGCCAGGTGCCCGCGCAGGGTCGGCCAGGCCGCTGCGCAGGTCAGGCCCTTGTGCAGCTGTTCGGCGGCGTTCTCCAGTTTCTCTCCAGTCGGGCTGCCCAGGTGGTGCTCGGCGGCGAACCGCAGCGCGTCGGCGTAGCGGGTGGCGGCGGAGTGCAGCTGCTCGGCGGGGTCGGACAGCGCCCGGCGGGCTTGGGCGGCCGAGGTCTGGGCGCCGTCGCGGGCCAGCATGTCGGCCAGCAGGTCGGTGGCGGTGGGCGGGGATACTGCGGCCGGGCTGATGACGCTGTGCGGGTCGCCGTCGCCGGCGGTGGACAGATACAGGTGGTTGGCGGCTCGGCCGCGGGAGAGCGCCACGTAGAGCAGCTGCCGGGGCTCGGTGCCGGTGAGCACGGTGTGGCAGGTCTGTGCGGTGCTGCCCTGGGCGCCGTGCACGGTGCTGGCGTAGCCCAGCTGCACATGGTTCCGGGTGTAGTCGGCGGGCAGGGTGATCCGGCGGCCGGTGGCGGTGTGGGTGACGGCGAGGGCGCCGTCGGGGCGTACGGCGGTGACGGTGAAGCGGTCGCCGTTCTTCACCCAGTCCACGGCGGTGATCGGCAGGGCGCGGTTGTTGGCTCGGGTGAGAATCGGGTCGCCGGCGCTGGCCCGGGTGCCGTCGGCCAGGAGGACCTCAGCACCCGACGGCCCGCTGAGCTCTGCCAGGCGGTCGGCCCGGGCCCGGGCGTTGAGCTGCCCAACGACCTCGCGGGTGGCGGCCAGCAGCAGCGCGTCGGCGCCGCGGGCTCGGTCGGCGGCCCAGGCGGCGTAGGCCTGATCGGCGCAGGTGGCCAGGTCGCCGACGTGTACCCGGCCGTGGTCGAGGTAGAAGCCCAGTCCGGTGGTGTCCCCGTCGCGGATCGCGACGGTGGCCGCGGCCTCGGCCGGGTCGGTGAAGCGCACCAGCTGCGTGAGCGTCACCGCGCCATGGGTGGCGGCGATCTCGGCCAGCACGCCGCCGGCGGCCACCGAGGACAGCTGCTGGGAGTCACCGACCAGCCGCACCGACCCGCCGCGCCCCAGTACGTGCTCCACGGCGCGAGCCAGCTCCAGGGTGCCGGCCATGCCCGCCTCGTCGATGACCACCAACGTGCCCGGCCCGATGTCGGGCGACCGGTCGGGCAGCGGGTCGGCGTCCAGGGCCCAGACCAGCTTGGCCAGGGTGTCGCAGGAGGCACCCATGGCCTCCCGCAATGCGGTGGTGGCCACCGCCGACGGCGCCAGACCCAGCACCGTGCCGCCGCCGGCGGTCCAGGCGCGGGCGAGGGCGGCCAGCGCGGTGGTCTTGCCCGCACCGGCCGGCGCGATCGCCAGCTGCGCCCGGGCGCCGCTGCCGGCCAGCTCGCGGACCAGCTGCGCCTGGCCGGGATTGAGCTCGATGCCGTTGGCGGTGGCCTCCAGCAGCGCCAGCTCCACCACGGCCGGGTCGACCCGCCGACCGTCGGTGCGGCCGGCCGCGGCCAGCAGCAGCGCCTCGGCGTCCAACACCTTCTGGGAGGTGTAGAGCTGGGCGCCGGCCACGGTGTAGACGCTGGCGCCGTCGGAGCGGCGCAGCTGCGGCGGCTCCACCGCCGGATCCGGGTCGCCCAGCGGGATGGACAGGGCCGGGGAGAGCGCCCGTTCGGTGATGCCGGCGACCGCGGCATCTACCTCCTCGGGCGCCAGAGCCGCGGTGCGGACGACGCGTTCGGCCTCGGCGCGGACGTGCCAGAGCTGCCAGGTGGCCCGCTGCGCGCAGACCGCGTCCAGCACCTGGGTGGCGGCCGTCCGCGCCCAGGCCTCGGTGGCGCGGGGAGGCGACGGGGTCCGGGGCCGCAAGACGTCGGCGAGCATGCGGGACAGCCCGGTCGGCCCGCCGAGCACGCCGAGTGCCTGCCGCCGCCAGGCGGCCCGTTGTTCTGCCAGCGAGCGGGGCTCGTGTTTGGCCTCCCGCGTCTCCAGGGTGGCCTGCTGGGCCAGCGCGATCGCCTCGCAGGTCGTGGGGGTCCGCTCGTGGTCGGCCTGAAAGCCCGCGGTCAGCTCGCCGCGGCGGGCCTCGATGGCCTGCCGCCGGGAGGACCAGGCGGCCAGCAGCCGCGGGTCCATCCCGACGATTTCCCGCACCGGGCGCCGGCCCGGATCCCGGCCCGGGCGGTCGGCGAACCGGACGCCGAGGCGGGTGACCAGCCCGGCCTCCAGCCGGGTGTCGTACCGCTCCGAGGCGGCGACCGCGGCCTTGTACAGCACCCGCCCGTCCAGCGCCCGCCATCGACCGTCGCGGGTCTGCACCTTATTGCTCACCGCCATGTGGCTGTGCAGATCCGGATCCCCGGCCCGGGAGTCCCGATGGGTGAACACCGCCGCGATCAATCCGGTGGTCTCCACCTGCCGCACGCCACCGGCGCCCAGCCGGCTGAAGCTGGCGTTGTGCTCCAGCCAGGACAGGGCGTCGGCGACCGCCGCGGCGTGGGCGGCCTCGATCTGCGCGGCCACCTCCGGTGGGGCAAGCGCCCACAGCGCCGAGACCGACTTGACCGGGGAGAAGGTGAGGTCGTAGCCAGCCACCGCGGTGGTCGCCGGCCGGGAGGCGCGCGCCACGAACCCCGACAGCTCCCGCGCGTCCCGCGCCGGGCGGCCGTAGGCCTCCAGAAACATGTCTTTGGCCAGGGCGCTCCGGATGTCGGCTCGGTCCTGAGTCGGGATCGGCGCGTCTCGCGGCGAGCCTCTGGCGGTGTTGAAGGCCGCGAACTCCTCGGCGCACCGAGCCCGAAAGCTATTACTGGAGGCAGGAAAGGTGAGAAACGGCTGCCCCAGCGCTCCGGCCGCCCGAGCCTCCTCCGCCGACCTCCCCGCCGCCAGCGCATCCCGCTCCAGCCTGGCGGCGTCCGGGTGCCGGCCTTCACCGAACAGCGCCATCATCTGCTGCTCGCTCACCGCCTGGCCGGCCTGCAGCCCACCGAGGCCAGCCAGACCGGCCCCTGCCCACCGGCCGGGGGACTCGCCACGCTGCGAGTAGTAGTCCCCCAGCCCGGCGTGGCCCCGGTCGGTCGCGTCGAAGGCCGCCACCTGCCGCGTCAGGTAGACGTAGCCGTCTCCGGCGGTCAGCTTGTGCAGCGACATCACGGCCGCGGACGGTAGAAGCGCAACCTCCAGTTCTTCTCCAGTCCCAACGGATGCCAGCAGCCGGGGCGCAACGCTCTCTCTCGCTTCCGCCACGGCGCTGCATTCCGCCAGCGACCGGATGGCAAGGCGTCGACCAGCCCGATCATCAACGGAGCAGCGTCGAGGGAGACCGGGCCGCGCCACGACCTCGGGGACCCGTCAACTGCCCCTGCCAGGCATGACTGATCGATCACCACGCAGTCCAGCGCCGTCCACGTGGGCGCCGACGTACCGTCCGAGAAGGACAGGCTCGCGCCGGGCGCAACTGATCCCACCGACTGCCGGGCGGGCGGTATCGACGACGCCGTCGATGGCCAGATGGCCGATGTCGCAGCCGATCGCACACGTGCTGGTGTGGGGCATGGCCCTTGTCGACCTGCGCTGGTCTGACCGACAGTGCAAGACGTGTGTCGGCTCGTGATCTTGATGGTCCGGGGAATCTCCAGTGGGCGGGCTGGCTGGTCGATCGGCTGTCTCGTCGTGTGCTGGCCCGGGCGATGAGGCCGGATGAGTCGGGGAGTGGGAAGGGGTGCTACTGCAGGGGGGCGGCGCGGTGGCGCGAGGGGTCGGCACCGAGAAGAGCAGGTTGTGAGGCGGCTGGCCACCCCGCACGGGGGGACGGAGCGGCCAGCCGGCTATCAGGGTGCGTTAGCTGCTTCGGGTTCGTCCAGTCCGCCGGTCTCGTCCTCGGCCGGCGGCACGTTCGGGGGCGGCTGCTCGCCGCAGGCTCGTTGCTCGACGGGGGCCAGGGTGTAGCCGCAGGACTGGAGGAACCGCAGGTAGCGCGCCGTGTGGGGGCGCACGGTGCGCCAGTCTGAGCGGTCGGTGCACTCCTCGTAGCCGGCGAGCACCTGGCCCAGGGCCAGCGTCAGGGCGCGGGCCTCGCTGGCCTGCTCGACCAGGTCTGCGAGCGCAGTGGATCGGCCGTAGCTGGCTGTCTCGGTGCAGCCGAGGAGTTCGGCGGCCAGCTGGTTGCCGCCGACGCCGGTGACGATGGTGCCGTCGTGGGCGAGCGCGGCGGCGAGGAACGCTGCGCTGCCCTTGGGCGCGGTCTTGCGTGTCAGTAGCGCGCGCAGCCAGGTCCGGCGGACGGTCTCGGCGCTGGCCCACGCCTTGTTGGACTCGATCACGTGGCGGCGCTGGGCGCGGGCGGCCTCCCGCTCGCCCTCGTCCATCTCGGCGATCTTCTTGCGGTCGGCATCCGATTCGGAGGTGGCCCAGCGGTCGCGGTGTGCGTGTCCGGCGGGGTCGGTGCAGACGTAGCGGGCACCGATCCAGGACCGCCACACCGGCTGCGACTGGTTTCCCGCCTCCTCGGTCTCCTCCGGGTCGTCGAGGGTTCCGGCGTCGTCGGAGGTCGGGAGTTCGGCGCCGGGGGTGACGTAGCCGGACAGGGTGGTCACGTATGCCGCGTGGCCGGGGCATCCGGCGTGGCTGTCCGCGGTGAGCTGGACCCCGTCGGTGTCGGTCAGCCGCTGCAGGTCGGTGGCGGTGTTGCCGTAGCCGGGGCGGTCGATCACCGTGATACCGGCGGTGCGCAGTTGGTCGGCGACTCGCGCCCGCTCGGCGGTCTCGGCGCGAGCGTCGCGCAGCCGCTGCGCGGTGTGGTCGAACTGCCCGCCCCTGGCGGCCAGCACGAGGGCCTTCACCGCTTCGGGGTCGTCCTCGAACTCCGCGACCGTGGCGGCCTGGGCCAGGTCGAGGAAGTCGTAGCGGACGGTCGCGGCCTGCGCCAGGTCCGATCCGGCCACGGCGAGGGCGGCGGTGACCTCGCCGCGCTTGACGCGGGTCCGCTTGGCGATCTGCGTGGGACTGATCCCGAACGCGGCCAGTTGGGCGATCACGCCGACTCGTTCGGCGGTGGTCAGCCCGGCCCGGTGCTCGTTCTCCGCCCACTGGGTGACCAGCCGTTCCACCTCGGCGGCGTCGCCGACGGTCTCGTCGGCGGCGACGACGACGGGCACGGTGGGCCGCCCGGCCTCGATGGCGGCCAGGGTGCGGCGGTGCCCGAGGCGGACTCGCAGCCGCCCGTCGGCGGTGCGCACGGCGACGATCGGC